>CAYJNT010000015.1:0-28603 GCA_964370945.1 uncultured Hyphomicrobiales bacterium
AACTTCGGTTTCCAAAGGGCACTAGTGTCCCGATTCCGAAGTTCGCCCCATTCTGCGGCGCTTTGGTAAGCGAACTTCGGAATCGAAGGACACTAGCAACATTATGATTCTAGTGTGGTTTTGGTTCAGAAATTCCCTTGGCGGACTCGCGGCGAGAATGAAGGGAATTTCTGAACCACCACACTAGCAACTTATAATTCTAGTGTGGTTTTGGTTCAGACGTTCCCTTATCGGACTCTCAGCGGGGAGCAAGGGAACGTCTGAACCACCACACTAGACACAGGGACGGCTTGGCGCGGCTTTTGCCTTCCTCTAAGGCTTAAGCGGCCGGCCGACGGCGATTGGGCCGAATGGGGATTGTTGCATGAAGTTACCGCGTCAGTTTTTCAAGCCGCTCGCGATCGGGGCGCCTGCCCCCTTGCGTGAGTTGCCGGTCCGGCTCGAACGCATGATTCATTTCGTGCCACCGCATCTGGAAAAGCTGCGCGCGAAGGTGCCGCAGCTCATTTCCGAAGTCGATGTCGTGCTCGGTAATCTCGAGGACGCCATTCCGGCGGACGCAAAGGAAGCGGCGCGCGACGGCTTCATCGCCATGGCGCGCGAGAACAATTTCGGCACGACCGGATTGTGGACGCGCATCAACGCGCTCAACTCGCCCTGGGCTTTGGACGATCTGACCGCGATCGTGGGCGCGATCGGCGACAAGCTCGATGTCGTCATGCTGCCGAAAGTCGATGGCGCCTGGGACATCCACTATCTCGACCAGCTCCTCGCCCAGCTCGAAGCGCGTCACGGCGTGAAAAAGCCGATCCTCGTTCACGCGATCCTCGAAACGGCAGAAGGTGTCAACAATGTCGAGGCGATCGCGAGCGCCTCGCCGCGCATGCATGGCATGAGCCTTGGTCCCGCCGACCTCGCCGCTTCGCGCGCGATGAAAACGACGCGTGTCGGTGGCGGGCATCCGGATTACAAAGTTCTGGCGGATACGACCGGTGGCGGCACGCGTCCCGCCTTCCAGCAAGACCTCTGGCATTACACGCTCGGCAAGATGATCGATGCTTGCGCGGCCGCCGGCATCAAGCCCTTCTATGGTCCGTTCGGTGATTTTTCGGATCCGGACGCCTGCGAGGCGCAATTCCGCAACGCGTTCCTGATGGGCTGCGCCGGCGCATGGTCGCTGCATCCGACGCAAGTCGCCATCGCCAAGAAGGTCTTTTCACCCGACCCGGGCGAAGTCGCCTTCGCACGCAAAATCCTGGACGCCATGCCGGACGGCACCGGCGCCGTGATGATCGAAGGCAAAATGCAGGACGACGCGACCTGGAAACAGGCCAAGGTTGTCGTCGATCTGGCGCGTCTTGTCGCAGCCAAAGACCCCGAAATGGGCAAGGTTTACGGTTTGTAGAGGGTATCGGCGCCACAATTGGTGTGTATCGTTGCGGCCATGGGCAAACACGACTTCAAGGCGCGCGTCGCGAAATACAAGATCGGACAGGTGGTCCGCCACCGCGTATTCCCGTTCCGCGGCGTCGTGTTCGACGTCGATCCGACCTTCGACAATACCGACGAATGGTACGAATCGATCCCGATCGAGATCAGGCCGCACAAGGATCAGCCGTTCTATCACCTGTTCGCCGAGAATGCCGAAACCGAATATGTCGCGTATGTGTCCGAGCAGAATTTGCTGCCGGACAATTCCAGCGAACCGATCCGCCATCCGCAGGTTGCCGAAGTCTTCGTGAAGGACGGCGCCGGCGGTTACCGGCCGCGCGATTTCGTCGTGAACTAAGCTGCACGCCCTCGAAATAAAAAAAGAGGCGCACCGGAATGCGCCTCTTTTGCTTTCGAGAATGCTGAACGCTTCTTACTGCGTCTTGCCCGGCTGCTGCTGGCCCTGCAGCTTCTGGCGCGCTTCTTCGGCCTTCTTCTGCAACTCTTCCTGCAGCTTCTTCTGCGTCTCTTCGAACACCTTCGGGTCGGTCGGTGGGCCGTCATAGGCCTTGGCGAAATCGTTCAGCGGCAGCGTCAGGCTCACCGGCTGGCCATTGCCATTGATCGCCTGCACGGCGAGCTGCTGGCCCTTCTTCAGGCGGCCGATGATGTCGGCATTCACCTCATAGTCGGCCATGCAGCCATTGGTGAAGCAGATGACATACGGACCGGTCGCGGGTTGCCCCTGATCGATGATCACGCGCGTGCCGGGCTGCACCTGCATGCCGAGCGGCAAGGTGACGCGCAGCATTTTCTTCGCGTCGCCCTCCGGCTCGATCACGACGGCGGCGACGATCGGCAGCCCGGATTCAAGCCGGCCATCCTTGCCGGTGAAGCAAACCTGCTTGGCATTAGCCTCCTGCCCCTTCAGGCAGAATTTCGTCCAGGGCGAATAGATCAGGGTCGGCTGCTCAGGAGCCGCTTGCTGCTGGCCAGGAGCGGCAGGTTGCGCGGCCTGACCGGGCTTGGCGGGTGCGGGCTGCGCGGCGGGCTTGGCGGGCGCGGGCTTTGCAGGCGCGGGCTTGGCCGGCTGCTGCGCGATGACCGGAGACGCGAGCAGGACGGCGAACGCCGTCGCGGTCAACGTTGCGAGCGTCCGGTTCACCGGCCGTGCCGATGCGGACGCATTCGGATGGTTCATGAGACCTTGTTCCTCTATCTAACGCCGCTCAACGGCGCTTGGGCTCACCGCGTTCGGCGGCCGGCGCGGCGTGTCTTGACGCCAAAAAAGGCAATAGCGTGACGGTATAAGGCCGCCTCTTACCCTAAAATCTTGCCGCGATAAAGCCGCATCGAAAGCGTGGTGATAACGCGCAAAAGCCCCGCAAATGGCCGTCTGTCGGGGCCGGCGTGGGCATACGATAGTTGGATGATGACAAGGCGTCGGCGAATCGGAGCGTTACGGGCCGCATGACCTCATCGTGGACCAATCCCCGTGCCCGTGTGTGGAGTCCCGCCGTGTGGTTGTGCTTCAGCGTGCTGCTCGCGTGCAACATCCCTGCTCAGGCCGCCGAACCAAAACACGCGATCGCGATGCATGGCGAACCCGCTTTGCCCGCCGGCTTCGCCGGCATACGCTATGCCAATCCGCAGGCACCGAAAGGCGGGCGGCTGACGCAGGGCATTCTCGGCACTTTCGACAGCCTCAATCCGCTGATCGTGAAAGGCCTCGCGCTGCCCTCCATCCGCGGCCACGTGATCGAGAGCCTGATGGCGCGCGGTTACGACGAACCCTTCACGCTGTACGGCTTATTGGCGCAGTCGGTGGAGACCGATGCCGAGCGCAGTTACGTCACCTTCAATCTCAATCCGAAGGCGCGCTTCTCCGACGGCAAGCCGGTGACGCCGGACGACATCGTGTTCTCCTGGCAATTGCTGCGCGACAAGGGCCGGCCCAATCACCGCACCTACTATTCCAAGGTCGCGAAGGCGCAGGTCGTCGCGCCGCATTCGGTGCGTTTCGATCTGTCGGGCGCGAACGATCGCGAGCTTCCGCTCATTCTTGGTTTGATGCCGGTGCTGGCCATGCACGCGATCAATCCGGACACCTTCGAGGAGACGACATTCGAGCCGCCGGTCGGCAGTGGACCTTATGTCGTCAAAGAGGTGAAGCCGGGCGCGAGCGTCACCTTCGCGCGCAATCCATCCTATTGGGGCGCGGACCTGCCGATCAATCGCGGCTTCTGGAATTTCGACGAGATCCGTTTCGACTTCTACCGCGACGGCAATTCATATTTCGAGGCGTTCAAGAAAGGCCTCTACGATGTGCGCGCCGAGCACGATCCCTCGCGCTGGCAGACCGGCTATGACAGTCCGGCCTTGCGCTCGGGCAAGATCGTGAAGGAACGCTTCCCGACCGGCCTGCCGAAAATCCTCTCCGCGCTCGTGTTCAACACGCGTCGCCCGATCTTCGCCGACACCCGCGTACGCGAGGCGATTGCGCTTCTCTTTGATGCGGATTGGGCCAACAAGAATTTCTATTTCGGTCTCTACCGGCGCAATGCGGGATACTTCGACGATTCCGAGCTCTCTTCCATCGGCCGTCCGGCCGATGCGGCGGAGCGCAAGCTCCTGGCGGCCTTTCCGGGCGTGGTGCGCGACGACATCCTCGACGGCAAATGGATGCCACCGGCGACCGACGGATCGGGCCGTGATCGCGATACATTGAAGAAGGCATTGGCACTGTTGTCGGAGGCAGGCTTCGATCTCGTCGGCACCGAATTGCGCGACCGCAAGACCGGCGCGCCCTTCACTTTCGAAATCCTGGCCACAACCCGCGAACAGGAACGCCTCGCCCTTGCCTTCGCGCGCGATCTCAAACGCGCCGGCATCACTGCCCATCTGCGCATGGTCGATGCCGTCCAGTTCGACCGGCGCATGCTGACCTACGACTACGACATGACGCCCTACCGGTGGGACCAGTCGCTCTCGCCGGGCAACGAACAGGCCTTCTATTGGGGCTCGGCCGCCGCCGATACCGACGGAACGCGCAACTATATGGGCGTGAAAAGCCCGGCCATCGATGCCGCCGTCGCCGCTTTGCTGCAGGCGCGAGAGCGGAGCGAATTCGTGTCCATGGTACGCGCACTGGACCGAATCCTGATATCTGGTTTCTACGTCGTGCCGCTCTTTCATTTGCCGGAACAATGGGTCGCCCGCGCCTCGATCATCGAACATCCCGCCGCGACCCCGTTGATCGGCTATCTGCCGGAAACCTGGTGGCGCGCACCGTGAGGTCGACATGATCCTCGGCGAGCGTTCCGGCATGAGCGGCGCGGAAGCCGGCACGACACTCGACGACATTCTTCGTCTCAATGCCGCGCGCCGTCCCGACGCCGTCGCGCTCGCCGATCCACCCAATCGCCTGACATTCACCGATAGCGAGCCGCGACGCCTGACCTATGCGCAGGCCGATCACATGGTGTCGGCCATCGCGCAGCGGCTGCGCGGCATCGGATTACCGGCCGATTCGATCGTCGCGACCCAATTGGCCAATACGACCGAAAGCGTGCTCGCGCTGCTTGGCATCATGCGCGCGGGCATGATCCCGGCGCCCCTTCCGATGCTGTGGCGGCGGGCCGATTGCGTTGCGGCTTTGTCGCGGATCGGCACCAAGGCGCTGATCACTTCCGCGCGCATCGGCAACACCGATCATGCGGCACTTGCGATGCAGGTCGCGGCCGAGATTTTCACGATCCGCTATGTCTGCGGATTTGGTCCGATGCCGGAAGGCGCGATGCCGTTCGACGATCTGTTCGAGCGGATGGCGTCGGGCGTTGCCGTCTCGTTTGCGCCGGAGCCGCGCGACAATCCGGCATTGCATGTCGCCGCCATTACATTCGACATGACGACCGAGGGCATCGTGCCGGTCGCCCGCAGCCACGCCGAGTTGATGGCCGGCGGATTGTCGGCGCTGTCGGAATGCGGCCTGACGTCGGATTCGGCCATCGTCTCCTCACTCCCCGCGGCCTCCTTTGCCGGCATCGCGCTCACGCTCGTGCCATGGCTCCTCTCCGGCGGCTCGCTGCGGCTGCACCAGCCCTTCGATGCGGCGGCCTTGTCGGCGCAATTGCAGGAACGGCGATGCGATCTTGCGATCCTGCCCGGATCGCTCACCGGACGGTTGGCGGAAGCCGAAATCTTTACGGCGCCGCGCAATCCGAAAAACATTCTCGCATTCTGGCGCGCACCCGAGCGCCTGGCGCTCGGCGCGTTGTGGTGCCTGCCAGATGTGAAGTTGATCGATGTCACGATTTTCGGCGAGATCGGTCTTTGCGCCATGCACCGCGTCGACGGCAAGCCGGCGCCGCTTCCCGCCGGCAAGGTCCGCGCACCGCAGGGCAAGCCGGGCGCCGTCATCGTGGCCGACATCGCGCGCACGCCGTCAGGCACGATCGGTTTCGGCGGACCGATGGCGCCGCATCATCCGTTCCCGCCGCAGGCGACGTCATTCGCCTTCTATTTCAAGAGCGGCGACGATGGCACCCTCGATACCGGCTATCCCTGCCGCGTCGAGCCGCAAATTGACGGGCTCGTGGTGACCGGTCCTCCCGCCGGCCTCGTCAGCGTCGGCGGCTACCGGTTTTCCATGCGCGACGTCCAGGATCTGGTCGCGCAGGCCGACCGGGAGGCGAACCTCGCGGCTCTGCCCGATACCTTCGGCGGCCATCGGCTCGCCGGCACCAGCAAGGACCGCGCAGCCATGCGTCACAAGCTCGCGGCCATCGGCCTCAACCCGCTGATCGTACGGGCCTTTCGCGACCGGACGGCGCCGTCATCGCCGGTCCCCTGGCATGACGGATTTCGCTCTTCCCGTTGACGGGACGTTAAGCGCGACCGGCCTAATGTCGGCCTCCCGTTCCCAGCTTGCGTTGCATCATGTCGCTGCAGGGCTCCCTCGTCATCGTTGCCGAGCAACCGTCGCGCGATCTCGCCGAGGCACTGTGCGCCGCCGGTTCGTTCCCGGTCGTCGATGCGACGACGGACAATGGCCCTGAGGCAATCATCGCCGCGAAACCCGGCGCCATTCTTCTGGCCGACGCGGCCGCGTCCCGCGATGAAAAACTCGCCGCCTGGCTGTCGGAGGAAATCACCGCGCTCGCGCCGATCGTGCCGGTGATCGCGTGCGCGCCGGACGACCAGGACATCGCCTATCGTGAAGCATTGCCCGTCGGTGCCGCCGCGGCGCCCCATTTCATTCTCGCCCGGCTGTCCGCCGCCTTGCGCGCGCGTACCTTGCACAGCTCCGTCTTGCGCCGCGCCGCAACGGCGCAATCGAGCGGCCATGCGCTCCCCGATGTGCCACGCACCGATCCGCTCGACGACGCGACCGTGATCGTCGCCGGACGCGGTCGCGCCTATCCGGCGCTGTCGGTTGCCATCGGCGAGCATGCCGGCGCCATCGGCACGCTCGCCATCGAAACCGCCGCGCGCTATCTCAAATCGCGCCAGACCGACGGTCTCGTGCTTGGCGACGGTTTCGGTCCCCGCAATGTCGAGGCATTCCTGATCGCGGTGAGCGAAGATACCCGCTACCGCGATCTGCCGATCGGCGTTCTCGGCAAGAGCGTCACCCTTCCCGACGTCGAATTCCCGAATATCGTCACCGCCGCCGATCCGGGCCAGCTCGCGGCGCGCATTCTGCCCTATGTGCGGCTGCATGCCTTCGAGGAACGGCTGCGCCGCATCCTGCAGTCCTTCGACCAAAACGGCAGCATCGATCCGGCGACCGGCTTGTTGGGTGCCGACGTGTTCGTCCGCGATCTCGAGCGCGCCATCAATGACGCCGGCGAGCGCAATACCGGCTTGTCGGTCGCGCGCTTTGTATTCGATGCCGAGATGGGGCCGCGCGCTGAAATGGACGCCGCACGTCTCGTCAGCCGGCTGATCCGCAATGTCGATTTCGGCCGTCGCGACGACGACGGCTCGGTCCTTGTCGCCTTCACCGAAACCGACCTGCGACACGCCCATGTGGTGGCGCGCCGCATCGCGAGCGTGCTCAAGCACACCATGCTGACGCCCGATCGGGCGCGCCAGCCGACAGCGCCAAATGTGACGCTGGCCACGCGCAAATCCAATGACAGCGTCGCATCCTTGCTGGCCCGCGTGACCGCGCCGGCGATTGCGGCGGAGTGATCGACGGCATAAATTGAGGGCCAGCGAACGAGGCCCTCATGTCGCAATCACAGCCCCTCTCCATCGATGTCGTATCCGACGTCGTTTGCCCGTGGTGTTTCATCGGCAAGAAGCGCATCGAAAAGGCGATCGCGCTGAAGCCCGGTATTCCGGTCACGCTCCGCTTCCATCCTTATTTCCTCAATGACTGGATTCCGCGCGAGGGCATTTCCCGGACGGATTATCTGGTCAAGAAATTTGGCTCGGTCGAGCGCTATGCGCAGATTGCCGAGCGTGTGAAAGCGGCGGCGGCCGAGGAAGGCCTGGTCTATGCGCCCGACAGGATCAGCCATCAGCCCGACACGACCGATTGCCATCGCCTGATCCTGTGGGCGGACAAATCCGGCAATGCCGCGCGCATGAAGCAGCGGCTGATGGATCTTTATTTCACCGAAGGCGGCGACCTGACGAACAACGATGTGCTGGCGCAGGCGGCCGCCGATGTCGGCCTCGACCGGGCAGAGATTTCGCGTCTACTCGCGACTGAGCAACAAGATGTCGATATCGTCGCGCAGCAGGCGCAAAACGCGAAAGAAGCCGGTATCGACGGCGTGCCCTGCTTCATTTTCGCGAGCGCTTTCGCGGTGTCCGGGGCGCAGGCGCCCGAATACCTTGCCGGCGCGATCGAGCGGGCGGCGGATCAGGTCGCCAAGCCCGCGGCGGAATAACAACCTGTCATGGCCGGGCTTGTCATCGCAAGTCGGGCAAGCCCGACTTGCGACACTTATGGCGTGGAAGGCGGGCAAGCCCGACTTCCGGTGCCATCCACATCTTTGGTTCCAAGGAAGCAAGGCGTGGATGCCCGGCAACGCAGACAAGTTTACGCAGTCTGCGCGTGCCGGGCATGACGACTGCGTCAGGCGGCCTTTGCCTGCTCCGCGATGCCGACGAGCGCGCGCAGGATCGCCGCCGTGCCGGCGAGGCGGTCCTCCGGCTGCTCCCAATCCTCAAAGAACACGACCTTCATGTCCGGCCGCACGCGCGCGGCAATACCCTGATCGCGGATGAAAGCGATGAGGCCTTCCGGATTGTTGAAGGTGTTGTCGCGGAATGAAAGCACCGCGCCCTTCGGACCGGTGTCGATCTTCTCGACATTGGCTCTGCGGCACAGCGACTTGATCGCGACGATCTTGAGCAGGTGATCGACCTCGACCGGCAGCTTGCCGAAACGGTCGACAAGCTCGGCGCCGAACGCCTCGATCTCGCGCTCGTCGTCGAGCTCGGCCAGACGCCGATAGAGCGAGAGCCGCACGGACAGGTCGGCGACGTAGTCGTCCGGAATAAGGACAGGCGTGCCGACGGTGATCTGCGGCGACCAGCGATCGGCGACCGGCTCGACGATGCCGGCTTTCAGGCTTTCGACCGCCTCCTCCAGCATCTGCTGATAGAGCTCGAAGCCCACTTCCTTGATGTGACCGGACTGCTCGTCGCCGAGAAGGTTGCCGGCGCCACGGATATCAAGGTCGTGCGAGGCCAGCTGGAAACCGGCACCCAACGTATCGAGCGATTGCAGGACCTTCAGCCGCCGCTCCGCCTGCGCGGTGATCCTGCGCGTCGGCAAGGTGAACAGCGCATAGGCGCGCAACTTCGCGCGTCCGACCCGGCCGCGCAGCTGATAGAGCTGCGACAACCCGAAGCGATCGGCTCGATGCACGATCAGCGTGTTGGCCGTCGGGATATCGAGACCGGATTCGATGATCGTGGTCGAAAGGAGCACATCGTATTTGCCGTCGTAGAAGGCGGTCATGATGTCGTCGAGCGTGCCGGACGGCATCTGGCCATGCGCCACCGCGACGCGGACTTCGGGCACGTTCTTGTCCAGGAATTCCTTGCCGCCGGCGAGGTCCTCGATCCGCGGACAGACATAGAAAGCCTGCCCGCCGCGATACCGTTCGCGCAGCAATGCCTCGCGCACGACCAGTCCGTCGAACGGCGATACGAAGGTGCGGACCGCAAGACGATCGACCGGCGGCGACGCGATGATCGAAAGGTCGCGCACGCCGGTCAACGCGAGTTGCAATGTGCGCGGGATCGGCGTCGCAGTGAGCGTCAGCACATGCACCTCGGAGCGCATCTGCTTGAGCTTCTCCTTGTGCGTGACGCCGAAATGCTGCTCTTCGTCGACAATCAGCAGCCCGAGGTCCTTGAATTGCACGCCCCTGCCCAAAAGCGCGTGCGTGCCGACCACGATAGTGACCTCGCCGTCGGCGAGCGCCTTCTTGGTCTTGGTGAGATCGGCCTGCGACACGAGGCGCGAGGCTTGCCCGATCTTGATCGGGAAACCGCGGAAGCGCTCGGTGAAGGTCTTGAAATGCTGCCGCGCGAGCAGCGTCGTCGGCACGATCACCGCGACCTGCTTGCCGTTCATCGCCGCGATGAAGGCTGCGCGGAGCGCAACCTCGGTCTTGCCGAAACCGACATCGCCGCAGATGAGGCGATCCATCGGGCGTCCGGCCTCCAGGTCCTTGACCACGGCGTCGATCGCGGCCTGCTGATCGTCGGTTTCCTCGTAAGGAAAGCCGGCGCAGAATTCGTCGAAAATCCCCGGCGCCACGGCGAGCTTCGGCGCTGCGCGCAGAAGCCGCTCCGCCGCCACTTTGAGAAGCTCATGCGCGATCTCGCGGATGCGGCTCTTCATGCGCGCCTTGCGCGCCTGCCAGCCGGAGCCGCCGAGCCGGTCGAGATCGACCTGCGTCTCCTCCGCGCCGTAGCGCGACAGGAGCTCGATATTCTCCACCGGCAGGAACAGCTTGTCGCCACCGGCATAGTGGATTTCGAGACAATCATGCGGCGCGCCGGCCGCCTCGATGGTTTTCAAGCCGACGAACCGCCCGATGCCGTGATCGACATGCACCACGAGATCACCGGCCGCGAGGCTTGTGGCCTCCGCGATGAAATTCTCCGCGCGGCGCGACGCCTTGCGCGGTCGCACCAGGCGGTCGCCGAGGATGTCCTGCTCGCTGATGATCGCGGCTTCGCCGGTCTCAAAACCGGATTCCAGGCCGAGGACCGCGAGCGCGATATCGGGCTTTGGCAAGGCCGTGACTTCGGACCATGAGCGCACATTGCGAAGATTCGGCAGTTTATGGTCGGCGAGCACATGGCTCATGCGTTCGCGCGCGCCCTCGCTCCACAATGCGATGACGATGCGCTTGTTCGCGCCCTGCAGCGTCTGCACATGCCGTGTCAGCGCATCGAACACATTGGCGCTCGGCTCGGCGCGTTCGGCCGCAAAATTGTGTCCCTGCTTGGTGCCGATATCGATCGCCGCCCGTTCGCCGTCCGGCACGGCAAAAGGCGTCACCTGAGCGAGCGGCACATCGTCGAGGCGTTGCTTCCACTCATTCTCCGACAGATAGAGACGATCCGGCGGCAGCGGCTTGTAGGGCGCGCCGGATTTGTCGAGCGGTTCACGGCGCGCTTCGTAATAGTCGGCGATCTGCGCGAAACGCTCATGCGCGGCTTCCTCGGCCAGCGGCTCAAGCACGACGGGCGAGTCCGGCAGATAGTCGAACAACGTATCGAGCCGGTCATGGAAGAGCGGCAGCCAATGCTCCATCCCGGGATAGCGGCGGCCCTCGCTCACCGCTTCGTAGAGCTGATCGTCGCGGGTCGAAGCGCCAAAGGCCGCGACATAACCGGTGCGGAATTTGCGGATGGTGTCGGTCGTGAGCTGGAATTCGGCGACCGGTACAAGGTTGAGCTCGCGCAGCTCCCCTTGCGTGCGTTGCGTTTCGGGATCGAACACGCGGATCGATTCCAGCGTGTCGCCGAAAAAGTCGAGCCGCACCGGGTCGTCGTGCCCGGGCGGAAAGAGATCGAGGATGCCGCCGCGGATCGCGTAATCGCCAGGCTCGCGCACGGTCGAGGCGCGCGTATAGCCGTTGAGCTCGAGCCAGGCGGTGACGTTCTCCATGCCGAGCACATTGCCGGGCGCGGCCGAAAGCGATTGCCCGGCCAGCAACGCACGCGGCGGCACGCGTTGCAGCACAGCGTTGACGGTCGTGAGCAGGATCGAGGGCTTGTCGCGGCCTTTGACATGCACAAGCCGCGACAGCGCGGTCATACGCTGCGCGAGCACGGCCGCATGCGGCGACACACGGTCATAGGGCAGGCAATCCCAGGCCGGGAATTCCATCACCGTCAGATCGGGCGCGAAAAACAAAAGCCCGCGCGACAAAGCCGCCATGCGCGGCCCGTCGCGGCACACGACCACAAGGCTGATCGCCGGCGCGTTCGGTTTGGCGGCGATCGCCCGTGCCAGATCCGACAGCAGCAGCCCTTCGGCGCCATCGGCGACATTGGCGAGGGTGAGTTTGCCTCCGGCTTTGAAAAGATCGGCTGGCGAGCGGCCCATCAGCGCGCCTCCCCGCCACGTTTGGAAAAGGCAAGCATGCGCTGGAAAAAGGCGCTGTCATATTGGGCAGGCACCGCGCGATCGCCGGTGATCCAGGAATAGATTTCCTGGTCGGGAACGTCGAGCAGGCGTTCCAGTTCGTCGAGCTCTGAGTCGGTCATGGCCGTGATGGAGGCGTCAGCAAAGCCGCCCATGATCAGATCCATTTCCCTGATGCCGCGATGCCAGGACCGGAACAGGAGCTTGCGCCGGCGTTCGCTTAAACCCTCGCTCGATCGAGTTGTTCCGGTCATCTCGCCTCAACGCCAAAAGCCCGGACAGGCCGGGCGAGAGTTATATAGAGCCCCTCGTGCCGGATGTGAACCGAAAGGCGGCCATTTTGGACCGCTCGTCAAATCGAACTATGTTCGGGCGCCATGCGCCCGTCCCTGCTCGACCCATTCTTTGCCGCCGTCACGACCTTGTCCGGCGTCGGACCGAAGGTCGAGAAGCTGTTTCGGCGCTTGCTCGGACGCGACGATGTTCCCCGCGTGATCGATCTGCTCTTTCACCTGCCGACCGGCACGATCGACCGCCGCGCGCGGCCGAAATTGCGAGATGTCGTTCCGGGCACGGTTGTCACGGTCGAGGTGACGATCGACCGGCATCGTCCCTCGCCACCCAACCGCCCGCGCGTGCCTTACCTGATCTACGCCAGCGACGAGACCAGCACGCTCATCATCACTTACTTCCACGCGCGCGCGGACCATCTGCAGAAACTCTTGCCGGTCGGCGAGACCCGGTACGTGTCGGGAATGACCGCGCTTTACGACGGCATGCTGCAAATGGTGCATCCGGATCGCGTGGTGGATGAGAAAGGCCTTGCCGCCTTGCCGATGATCGAGCCGGTCTATCCGATGACGGAGGGCCTTTACCCCAATCAGGTCCGCAAGGCTGTGGACGCGGCGTGCGGAAAAATCCCGGCCCTTCCGGAATGGCAGGATGCGGCGTGGCTCGCACGCAATCGCTATCCGTCGTTCGGCGACGCGATTCTCGCTTTGCATCGGCCGCAGGAATTGGCCGACATCGCGCCGCAAGGCCCGGCCTGGACGCGGCTCGCTTACGATGAGCTCCTGGCGAGCCAGATTGCGCTCACTTTGGTTCGCGCCCATCTGCGGCGGCAATCCGGACGCGGTAGCGCCGGCGACGGACATATCCGGAAAGAAATCATTTCCGCCTTGCCCTATTCGCTGACGCTCTCCCAGCACAAGGCAATCGACGCGATCGTTGCCGATCTCGGCAACCCTGAACGCATGCTGCGGATGCTGCAGGGCGATGTCGGGTCAGGCAAGACCGTGGTCGCGCTCCTGGCGGCGGCCGCCGTGGTCGAAAGCGGCCGGCAAGCCGCGTTGATGGCGCCGACCGAAATCCTTGCGCGCCAGCATCTGAGAACCATCGCGCCGCTCGCGGAGGCCGCGGGCCTGCACATCGCCATCCTCACCGGCCGCGAACGCGGCAAGGAGCGTGCGGACATTCTCTCGCGGCTCGAAAACGGCAATATCGACCTTCTGATCGGTACCCATGCGCTGTTCCAGGACGACGTTGCGTTCAAGGATCTCGCGCTCGCGATTGTCGACGAGCAGCATCGCTTCGGCGTGCATCAGCGCCTTGCCCTCACACAAAAGGGCGAAGCCGTCGATATCCTGGTCATGACCGCAACACCGATCCCGCGCACATTGGTGCTGACCTATTTCGGCGACATGGATGTCTCGGAGTTGCGCGAGAAGCCGGCCGGGCGGCAGCCGATCGATACCCGCACCATTCCGCTGTCCCGGCTTGAAGAAATGGTCGATGCGGTGGGGCGCGCGATCGAAGACGGCGAGCGCGTTTACTGGGTCTGTCCGCTGGTCGAGGAATCCGAAGTCAGCGATCTCGCAGCGGCGGAAGACCGTTTTGCCGAACTCAAGAAACGCTTTGGCGCACGTACCGGCCTTGTGCACGGCAAGATGAAAGGCGCCGACAAGGACGCCGCCATGGCGGCTTTCGCCAATGGCGAGACGCGGTTGCTCGTGGCAACGACGGTGATCGAGGTCGGCGTCGATGTCCCGGAAGCAACCGTGATGATGATCGAGCACGCCGAGCGCTTCGGCCTTGCCCAGCTGCATCAGCTGCGCGGGCGCATTGGCCGCGGGTCAGGTCGCTCGACGTGCTTGCTGCTCTACAAAACGCCGCTTGGTGAAACGGCGAAAGCGCGCCTCGCCACCATGCGCGAAACCGAGGACGGCTTCCGCATTGCCGAGGAAGATCTCAAATTGCGCGGCGAAGGCGATGTGCTCGGCACCCGCCAGAGCGGCATGCCGGGCTTTCGTGTGGCACGGCTCGACGTGCATGGCGGCCTGCTGCCGGCGGCGCGCGACGATGCCAATCTTCTGTTCTCACGCGACCCGATGCTCAAAAGCGAACGCGGCCAGGCGATCCGTCACCTGCTCTATCTGTTTGAGCGCGACGAGGCGGTGCGATTGATCCGGGCGGGATGACGCTACCGGCCTTGCAACGGGTCCGGACCGAAGCGGTTGGTCCCTGGCGTGCCGGGCTGACAGGCCCAATAGATCAGCAAGACAATGCCGATGATGGTGAAGCAGATCAGGTACCACCAGCCGGTGCGGTCGATGTCGTGCAGGCGACGTACGCCCACTGCGAGACCGGGCAGGAAGAGGATCAGGGCCGCGACCGAATTGAGCGGCGCTGTTTCACTGTATGGAAAAATCGCCCTGTCTAGGGTACCGGTGACGATACCGACAATGAACGCGAACAAGACCCAATACCAAAATTCGGGCCGCGAGGCCCGGCCGGAAAATTTCACGTAGTTCCGAAATCCAGCCGCAATCGCCTCGCCGAAATTCATCGCGCTGCTCCCCCCAACGGTTTGGCCGTTAGAGAATTGTAGCTTACTTGACCGGTTCCTGACTACGCGCTTCCCGCGCCGTCTGTGCACTGCGCGCGGTCGCCGCGAGTGAGGCGAGCTTCTTTTGATCGCCATTCACGCTCGGCTGGATCATGCCGGCCGACACCAGGAGCGTCGCCGCCGCTTCCACCGGAATATCGAGCTCGATAATGTTCTTGCGCGGCAGATAGAAAAAGAAGCCGGTCGTCGGGTTCGGCGTGCACGGCATGAAGACAGAAATCTGTTCGTCGCCGTCGGGCAGCCGGCTCGCTATTTCCGCGCTGGGCGGCTGTGAGAGAAACACCAGCGACCACATGCCGGGCGCGGGAAACTCGACCAGACCCACCTTGCGGAAACTCGTTCCCGATTTCGAGAACAGCATGGTGAAGACTTGTTTCACGGTCTTGTAGATCGGCCGCACGATCGGCATGCGGTCGAGCACGCTCTCGCCGAGTTGCAACAAGGTGCGGCCGACGAGATTGGCGGTGAGGAAGCCGAGCATGGTGAGCGCGAAAAACGCGATCACCAGGCCGGAGCCCGGGATTTTCCACGGCAGATAGGTTTCCGGCCGGTACATCGCTGGAATGATCGGGCGCACCAGATCATCGACCCAGGTGATGAAGGACCAGATCAGCCAGGCGGTGATGGCGAGTGGGCCGGCAACCACAAGCCCGGTGAGGAAGTACGTGCGCAGCCGCTGACCGAGACCGGCAGGCGGTAGGTCGATTTCCATAATGTCCGGCGGCGTGGGAACCGGGTTCTTCTGCGCGTTCATGGCACCGGCATGTAGCTGAAAGTCCCGCCGAAAGCACTATAACTTATCGGACGGCCACGGCGGCGCATTGTGGGATGGAACCAGCCGCAATCGGCTCGCTGCAGCCTCACTCGACAGTCACGGATTTTGCCAGATTGCGCGGCTGGTCGATATCGGTGCCGAGATTGACCGCCGTGTGATAGGCGAGCAATTGCACCGGGATAGCGTAGACCAGCGGCGTGACGCTCGCGGCCATTTCCGGCATGCGCAGCGTCATCAGCGACGAGATCGTCGCCTCCTTCGCACCCTTGGGGTCGGTGACGAGAATGATCTTGCCGCCGCGCGCGGCGACCTCCTGCATGTTGGAAACGGTCTTCTCGAACACGCCGTCGAACGGTGCGATCACGATCACCGGCATGGTTTCGTCGATCAGCGCGATGGGACCGTGCTTGAGTTCGCCGGCCGCATAGCCTTCGGCATGGATGTAGGAAATCTCCTTGAGCTTGAGCGCGCCTTCGAGCGCCAGCGGATAGCTCGTGCCGCGGCCGAGATAGAGCACGTCATGGCACTTGCCGAGATCGCGCGACAGCTTTTCGATCTCCGGCTCGAGCGCCAGCGCTTCGTTCATGTGGCGCGGCACTTCGATCAGCGCGCGTACCAGTTTGCGCTCTTCACCTTCGGACAGCACGCCGCGGGCACGTCCCGCCGCGATCGTGATGCAGGCGAGCACGGCGAGCTGGCAGGTGAAGGCTTTGGTCGAGGCAACGCCGATTTCCGGGCCGGCGAGCGTCGGCATGATCACGTGGCTGTCGCGCGCGATCGTCGATGACTGCACATTGACAACCGAGAGAATGTGCTGGCCTTGCTCCTTCGCGTAACGGAGCGAGGCGTGCGTGTCGGCGGTCTCGCCGGATTGCGACACGAAAATCGCAAGATCACCCTTGCGCATCGGCGCTTCGCGATAACGGAATTCGGAGGCGATATCGATCTCGACCGAGAGCCGCGCATAGCGCTCGAACCAGTATTTGGCGATGAGACCGGCGTAGAAGGCGGTCCCGCAGGCCGACATCGAAACGCGCTCGATCTTTGCGAAATCGAACGGCAATTTGCCCGGCAAAATCACGCGCTCATTCGTCATGTCGAGATAATGCGACAGCGTATGCGCTACGACTTCCGGCTGTTCGTGGATTTCCTTCGCCATGAAATGGCGATGATTGCCCTTGTCGACCAGGAACGCGGAGCCCGTGGTCTTGATCATTGCGCGGTTGACGAGCACGCCCTGCGCATCGCGCACCTGCACGCCGCCGCGATGGATCACCGCCCAGTCCCCGTCTTCGAGATAGCTGATCGTGTCGGTGAAAGGCGCGAGCGCGATTGCGTCCGAGCCGAGATACATTTCGCCCGAGCCGTGGCCGATCGCGAGCGGCGAGCCGCGGCGCGCGCCGATCATCAGATCGTCTTCGCCGGCGAAGATGAAGGCGAGCGCGAAGGCGCCGCGCAGGCGCGGCAATGTTTCCCTGACGGCGTCGACCGCCGGCATCCCCTTCTTCATCAGCGCGGTGACGAGCTGCGCGACGACTTCGGTGTCGGTTTCGGTGCCGAATTTGATGCCGGCTTTTTCCAGATCGTCGCGCAATTCGCGAAAATTTTCGATGATGCCGTTATGCACGACCGCGAGCTTGTCGGTCGCGTGCGGATGGGCGTTGGTTTCGTTCGGGCGGCCATGCGTCGCCCAGCGCGTGTGGCCGATCCCGGCCATGCCGGACAGCGGCTCGCGATCAAGCTTGATTTCGAGATTTTTCAGCTTGCCTTCGGCACGCCGGCGCTCGAGATGACCGTTCTCGACGGTCGCGACGCCCGCGGAATCATAACCGCGATATTCCAACCGGCGCAGCGCGTCGACCAATTGGCCGGCGACGGCCTCGCGTCCCAGAATCCCGACAATCCCACACATGGACTTATGGCCTCCACTAGTGTGGTGGTTCAGAAGTCCCCTCAGTCTTCGCAGCGAGTCCGTAAGGGGACTTCTGAACCAAAATCACACTAGAACTATATGTTGCTGGTGTCCCTTCGAATCCGAAGTTCGCTACGATGGTGCTGCAAGTGTATGCGAACTTCGGATTCGGGACACCAGTATCCGACGCAGCCGGAATAGGGTTAAAGCGGCGCGGCGGCCGATCCGGAAATCAAAATCCATTTCGCCGTATGTCAGGGCCATCGTCTCAAAGGCCTTGGCCGCGCCCTACTCCTTCTTCTTGCCTGCCGCCTTCAAATTGCGCAAGCGAGAAGCCCAGCCTTCCTTAATCGTTTGCCTTACCCGGCCGAGCGCCAGCGCATCCGCGGGTACATTTTCGGTAATCACCGAGCCTGAGCCCACGTAAGCGCCGTCGCCAATGGTTACCGGCGCGACCAGGGCCGAATTCGAGCCGATAAAGGTCCCCTTGCCGACATCGGTGCGATGCTTGGACGCGCCGTCATAGTTGCAGAAGATGGTACCGGCGCCGATATTGGCGCCCTCGCCGACCCGGCCGTCGCCAATGTAAGCAAGATGATTGGCCTTCGCGCCGTCTTCAAACGTGGCCTCCTTGACCTCGACGAAATTGCCGATCCGCGCGCCCTTGCCGATCTTCGTTCCCGGACGCAGTCGCGCATAAGGCCCGATCGACGCACCTTCGCCGACGCTCGCGCCTGCAAGATGCGAGAAGGAACGGATCACGGCCTTGTCGCCGATCGTTACGCCCGGACCGAACACAACGTAGGGTTCGATGGTGACGTCTTTCCCGAATTTGGTGTCGGTCTGCAGAAACACCGTCTCCGGCGCGATCATGGTCACGCCGGCATCGAGCGCGGCTTTGCGCAATTTATCCTGCATGGTGGCCTCCACTGCGGCGAGCCCCGCTTTGGTGTTGATGCCCGTGACTTCTTCCTCACTGACTTCGATCGCGACCGCGTCGAGCCCGTCGGCGCGCGCGATAGAGACCGCATCGGTCAGGTAGAATTCCTTCTTGGCGTTGTGATCGTTAATGCGTTGAAGAATGGCAAGCGCATGGCGGCCGGACAGAGCCATCAGGCCGCCGTTGCATAACGTGATGGCGCGTTCCTCCTCGCTCGCATCCTTCTCTTCGCGGATGGCGAGAAGTCTCGACCCGTCCATCACCAGGCGTCCGTAACCGGACGGATCCGCGGGACGAAATCCAAGGACTGCGACGGCGGCACCGTCACCGAGCGCGCGGCGCAGTTTCGATAGAGTGTCCGGCGTGATCAGCGGCGTGTCGGCAAAGATCACCAGCACGTGTTCGAACCCGCGCGCGATCGCATCTTTCGCCGCAAGCACCGCATGCGCCGTTCCGCGCCGCTCGCGCTGCACCGCGATCTGCGCGTCCGGCACGATGCGCCTGGCTTCCTGCGCAACCGCATCATGGTCGGGACCGATAACGACCACGGTTGCGCCAGACGCCGCCTTGCGCACCGCATCAAGCACATGCGCCAGCAGCGTGCCGCCCGCCACCTGGTGCAAGACCTTGGGCAGCGAAGAGCGCATGCGGGTTCCCTCGCCTGCGGCAAGCACGATGGTCAGACAGCTGCGGGCCTTGTTCATTTCCCTTGCATCACTCCCTCTGCGGCGCCGGCGCCGTCATAGACGAGCATATCCTTGTGGAAAAGACCGGCGGGTCACAAGCGGTCGCACACAGCGGTACCGAACTGATCCTGCTACCATTTCCAGAGTGATTCGCCGCGACAGCACAGTCCGGCGGGGCGGCGGCCCGTTCGCCCCGCGATTGCGCGCCCAATGGAGGGGCCTAGAGTTTCACTCTGGGCGGAACGATGTTCGGCAAGAACGACGAACAGATCGATATGCGCGGCCTGGCGCGGCTCGGATCATGGGGCGCGGCCGCGACTGGCGCGCTTTTGATCGCGGTCCTGGCGATGCGGTCCGACACCGGCACGCGCCGGGTGGCGAGCGTGCTGAACGCCGACACGCGGAGCACCAGCCAGCTTGCAGCCCGCCGGCGGGAACTCGAAATCGAATCCAAACGGCTGGTGGAGTCGGTTCGTACGCTGTCGTCCGATCGCGACCGGCTGCTCGCCCGCGTGACCGTGCTGGAACGCAATCTGGAGGACGTCACCGGCTCGGTCGGCCGCATCGGCAGCGCGCAGAATGCCGCCGCACAATCCTCGCCGCTGCCGCCGGTACAGCTGCCGCAGGGCCCGTCCGTGATCACCTCGATCTCGGCGCCGCCGACCGTCACCGCATTCCCCTCCGCTCGCATCGCGACCGGGCATTCGGCTGCGCGCGGCACCGCGCCGGCGCCGGATTCGGTCGCCACTGTCACCGATTTCGGTGTCGATATCGGCGGCGGTCCCACGGTCGAGTCCCTGCGCGACCTCTGGATTTCGGCCAAGGGAACGCATGGCTCGATCTTCGACGGGTTGCGGCCGGTGATCGCGGTGCGCGACCGCAAGCCCGGCGCCGCCGAATTGCGGCTCGTTGTCGGGCCTTTGTCCAATGCGTCCGCCGCAGCGAAGATATGCGCATCGCTTGCCGCGAGCGGATGGACTTGCCGTCCGGCGGTGTTTGACGGACAACGTCTCGCGCTTCGTTGATCCCTCCCGTTCCGGACATTGGCGGCCATGACCACGCGTCCGCGCGATCTCATCATTCTTGCGGTCATGCCGCTGTTCTTTGTCTCGAACCTGATCATCGGGCGTCCCGCGGTCGACACCGTGCCGCCCTGGACACTCGCGGCGTTGCGCTGGTCTTTCGCGTGCCTGATCCTTGCGCCCTTCGCGCTCCCGGCCGTCCGCCAGCACGCGGCGACGCTGATCGCGCAGTGGAAGCTGATCGCACTCCTTGGCTTTCTCGGGATGTGGATCTGCGGTGGCATTGTCTATGTCGCGCTCCAATACACCACCGCGACGCACGGCACACTGATCTATACGGCGTCGCCGGTGATCGTGGTGCTGCTCGCCGCTCTGCTTGCCCGCCGTCCGCTGCCGCTCGGACAAACGATCGGCGTTCTTCTCGGCATCGCCGGCGTCTTCACGATCGTGCTTGAGGGGGAGCCGTTGGCGATCCTCAGCTATCATTTCAATGTCGGCGACCTCTGGTTCGTTCTGGCGGCGATCGCCTGGGCGGTCTATTCGCTGCTGCTCAAGAATTCCACGCTGCAGACGGTCCCGACCATGGCGCTGTTCTTCGTCATCGCGTTGGCTGGTGCGATCCTGTTGGTCCCGTGCATGATCGCGGAATGGTGGCTGGTCGGCAAATTTCCCTCGACCTTGCGCGCATGGGCGAGTATCGCCGGAATTGTGATCTTTTCGTCGGTGCTGTCGTTTTCGACATATCAATATGGGATCAAGAAAGTCGGACCGGCGTTGACCAGCATCTTTCTCTATTTGTTACCGGTTTATGGAATCGTGCTGGCGGTCATCTTCCTCGGCGAGACGTTCCGGCCTTATCATGCGATCGGACTGGTGCTGGTTCTCGGCGGGATCATCCTCGCGACCGCGCCGTCCTTTCCCAGGTTCAAAGCTTAGGAGGGCTTGATGCGTCCGCTCTTCAAACCCAGCGCGCGTCAGCTCAACTGGCTGCTGATTGTCGCATTCATGTCGGCCGGATACGCGCTCTATCTGCGCTACATGGTGATTGAGCAATCGAGCGTCAGCCTCGCCTGCGAAGGCGGATTGCCGACCTGGCTCTGCTTCATCCGCAAAGTGTTCCTCGCAATATTCCAGAACGGCCTGTTCGGGCTCGTTGCGCTCGGCGCAGCGGTCGTCAACCTGATCCGGCCATCGATGCTCACGCTCACGATCGCGCTGATCGCGGGCGGGTTCGGGATTGTGCTTTATAACGTCGAGATGTCGGCGCTTGCCGCCGGTCTTCTGATCCTTTCTCTTGCGCGTCCCGCGCCATCGACAAAGTAACGGCGAGCAACGCCAACAAAGCGCACAGCCACAGCGCCTGCCAATTGGCGAAGCTTTCGTTGAACGCGATGTAGGTCAGCGAGAGCAGAAGCCCTACCGCCGCGACGTGCTCAGCCAGTGCGCGTGGACCTTTCGCAACTGTCGCCAAAAGCGACAGCACGAAAAACGGAACGATTGCCGCCGTCAGCGGTGCATAGGGAAAATCCTTGTAGCGCGGATCGAACACAAGTCCGAGCGCAACCAGAACCGCGGCGAGCGTCAGCGCAACGAGCAGAAGACCGAGTGCCGGTGTCAGGCGGCAATCGAACGCGGTCGGACGCCGCGTCAACACACTCGCAAAAGCCGGAATCGACCGCTCGCGCATGATGGCGGCGGAAACGGCGAGCGGACACGCGAGCGCCAGCACGAACATCACGCCGCCGCGAACCCAACCCGAAACGCCGAGGCTTTCCAGCGGCAGTTTTTCGGCTGCCAGCGGAACAAAAATGCCGGCAGTGCCGGCAACGATCGCAACGCCGATCCAGCTTGAGACGGGGGCAAACATCGCGCTTGTCATCCGAATACCGCCGAGCATTGCCGCACCAAAGACGAGAACAGCCATCAGCACACCGCCGATGATTTGTCGCTGCCAAAACGGATGATCAGAAACCGGTTCGCCCCAGGCAAATTTGAACGCGCGGCTGTCGGCGTCGAACAATCCCCAATGTCCGCCGACCGTGCCCTCGAGCTGGCGTTTCCAGGGTTGATCGAACGCTTCGATCACATTGACGCGGAAATTGTCGCGCTTCGAAAGCGCTATGATGTCGTGGATCACCTTCGCCTGGTTGGACGGCGATGGCTCGGCGCCTTCGCGCATGCGTCCCGCACTCGGGAATCCGGTTTCGCCGATCAGGATGTCCTTGTTCGGAAACGCGGCTGCAACCTTCTTGCGGATCTGATCCAGATGCGAAACGGAGTCTTTCGCGGAGATCGGGAAGTCCTCCCAATACGGCAGGATGTGAATGGTGACGAAATCGACCGCGTCATAGACGCCGCGATAACGCAGCCAGAATTCCCAGACATCGGCATAGGTCACCGGCACGCTGGTCTGGCTTTTCACATTGCGGATCGTTGCGGCAAGGTCTTGCGCCGACATCTCGCCGCGCAGCAGAACCTCGTTGCCGACGATCAGCGCGCGGATCGTATCCGGATATTGCTTGGCGAGCCGGACCGCCGTGTCGATCTCGATCTTGTTTTTCGCCGGATTGCCCGAGAGCCAGATGCCCTGCATGACCTTCAACCCGTGGCGCTCGGCAATTTCGGCGATGCGGTCGAGCCCGAATTCGACGGCGTAGGTGCGCACGCAATCGGTGATTTTCGAAAGCCGGGCGAGGTCCTCGTCGATCTGTGCCGGCGAGATCTCGATCGGCGGCGTGAGCGGGCTCTGCGTCCCGCGAAACGGCGCGTAGGAGACGCAATGGAGCTTTTCGCCGCGCGCCAGCGGCGATTGCGGCATCGCAACCGGTTTGCCCATCCACCACCAGGCCGCGGCAATGACCGCTACCGCGGATGCGAGCAGGACGGCGGGAGTCGCGAGGCGGAACAATGAACGTTCAGTCATGATTGCAGGAGAACCGTTATGTCGGGCAAAAACGTTTGTGCCAAGCGCTCTGTCTTAATCAAAATCAATTCCCGCACTGGACAAAACATCGAACTTTGGCAATCTCAGCGCGCCGCCGTCTGGCGCCGTATTCGTGACGGATTTCGATTGATATACTGCCCTTGAACGAATGAAATCTGGAACGGCCTATTCGCAATCTCCGGTCACCGGATTCAGATATCGCGACCCTGGATCAGCATCGATCAGGCAACCCTAACGAGCCAATCGGAATCCGATGAGCGACCGCGTATTGCGTCTTACCGCCGCTTCCACCCTGGTAGCGGCCTTGATCCTTGGTCTTGGTCTTGCTCCGGCGTCTGCGCAAAGTGGCGATCCCAAAGCCGGCGACAAAGCGCGCCAATCTGAAATCCAGGCGAAGAAGGCCGAGGAGCTTTCCGATACGGCCAAGGCGACGAGCGGCCCGGCGGGCAATCCTGAATGCGTCTGGCTCGGCACCCGCGTTGCCAACCTGCTCTGGCGCCAGGACATGGATACGGCGTTCCGACACCTCGACGTCTATGATCGCTTCGGCTGCCCCGGCGGTCACATCCAGGCGACGTTCCGCTGCCTGGTTCGCCACGGCAATTCGATCGATCCCAAAGTGCCGGATTCCTTGAACAGGAGCGTTCACGCCTGCTGGATCAATCCGGCGGCGCAGCCGGCGCCGCCTGCTGCAGCGCAAAATCCATCGGCCCCGACTGGAACATCTACGCAGTAGCCGAATTATATTTTTGCGAAGCGGGCTTTCATGCCTTCAAAACGCCATATGCCGTGGCGATTTACGGATCGCGCCTCAAAAAAGGGCATGATCAGTTGATCGGCAGTCGTTTTTGAGGTATGTTGCATCGCAGCAGACGCCGTCTCAGGGGACGGGATGGCGGCCTTCCTCATAGCCCCGTTTGGGTTTGCGTTTCATGCGCTCCGCCGTCGCTGCCGTTACGCTCTTGGCGTGCGTGCATGCTGGTCTCTGGGTTGTCGGCAAAAGCCAACTCTCCGCCCCCGAATTCAACGGACAATTCCCGAGCGTTTCGTACACGCCGTCGGACGGTCATGTGCGTCCCGACAACGCGTCGAAGCCGGTTTCCGCGGACAAGATCCGCGCCGATATGCGCCTGCTCGCGCCTTACACGCGCGCGATCCGAACGTACTCCGCAACCGACGGTGCGCGGCGCGCGGCGAGCGTGACGGCGCCTGACGCCGCAAGCCTCGTCCCCGGCATCGCCAACGAGTTCGGTTTGAAGGTTACGGCCGGCATCTGGCTCGGTACCGACGCGAAACGCAACGAGCGTGAGATCCTCGCGGCGATCGACCTCGCGCGCAAACATTCGAACATCGATGCCATCGTGGTCGGCAACGAAACCATCTATCGCGGTGAAACGATTTTCGTCGGCGCCGACGACGGCTACACCCCGGACGAACAGGCGAAGCTTTCGGAAGCGAAGGCCACGAACGATCCGAAGATTTTCGATCGCGAGCTGGAAGGGATCAACGTCGCGCGGCTCGTCAAGATCATCCAACGCGTCAAACGCGAAACCCAGGTACCGGTGACGACCGGTGAAATCTGGAGTGCGTGGTCAAGCGAGCATTCCCGCGAGCTCATTGCCGTGGTCGATTTCATCGCCATCCACGTTCTTCCGTACTGGGAAGGCGATTCCGCAAGCATCGCCGTCGACAAAGCGATCGGCGCATACAATCTCCTGCGCCAGAACAATCCCGGCAAGCGCATCGTGATCGCCGAGTTCGGCTGGCCGAGCGCGGGCTACAATCTCAAGGACGCCATTCCCGGCCGCCTCGAACAGGCGACCGTGCTGCGCGATTTCGTTTCGCGCGCGGAGGCCTATGGCATCGACTACAACATCATCGAAGCCATCGACCAGCCCTGGAAGACGGCGGAAGGCAGCGTCGGTGCCTATTGGGGCCTGTTCGATTCATCGCGGCAGATGAAATTCGCCTGGAGCGGCGCCGTGGTCGAGCAGGATCACTGGAAGAACATGACGCTCGCCGTGCTGTTCGGCCTCCTGCTTTCGGCACCGATCCTCGCCTTTCGCGGCGCGACCTTCGGTCAGGCGATGGTGCTCGGGACGTCGGCCAATGCCGCCGGTGCATGGTTCGCGACCGTGTTCGCCTTCTGGAAATGGCACTATTTCGTCTGGGGCGCGGCTGTCGCGCTTGGCCTCGGCATCGTCCTGCTCGTTCCGCTCGTCTTCATCGCGCTCGCGCGCATGGAAGAGATCGCGGCGATCGCCTTCGGCCGCAAGCCGCGACGTTTGCTGCAATCGCCGCCGCTCGCGCCGGAAGGCTTCGGGCCGAAAGTGTCGATCCATATTCCGGCCTATCGCGAGCCGCCGGAAATGCTGAAAGCCACGCTCGACGCCGTCGCAACGCTCACCTACTCGAATTTCGAGTGCATCGTTGTCATCAACAACACACCCGATCCCGCGTTCTGGCAGCCGGTTGAGGAGCATTGCCGCACGCTCGGCGCACGCTTCAAATTCGTGCGCGAAGACAACCTGCAGGGATTCAAGGCCGGCGCGCTGCGCCTTGCGATGACAAAGACCGCGCCCGACGCTGAGATCATCGGCGTGATCGACGCCGACTATATCGTCACGCCGGACTGGCTCACCAATCTCGTGCCGGTCTTTGCAGATCCGAAAGTCGGCCTCATCCAGGCGCCGCAGGACCACCGCGACGGCGACCGCAGCGTCATGCATTACGCCATGCAGGGCGAATATTCCGGCTTCTTCGACATCGGCATGGTCCAGCGCAACGAGAAGAACGCCATCATCGTGCACGGAACGATGTGCCTGATGCGCCGCGCAGCGCTCGATGCCGCCGGCAACTGGTCGAGCGACACGATCTGCGAGGACACCGATCTCGGTTTGACGATGATCGAGCTCGGCTGGCAGGTGCATTACACCAACCGCCGTTATGGCTTCGGCCTGCTGCCGGAATCCTTCGAGGCCTTCAAGAAGCAACGCCATCGCTGGGCCTATGGCGGCGTGCAGATCGTCAAGAAGCATTGGCGGCGCTTCCTGCCCGGCGTGAGCCAGCTCTCACGCGAGCAGCGGCGCGAATTCACGCTCGGCTGGCTGGTCTGGCTCGGCGCGGAATCGCTCGGTGTCGTGGTTGCGATCCTCAATCTGATCTGGGTGCCTGTCGTTGTATTCGCCGGCATCGCGATTCCGGACAAGATTCTGACGATTCCGATCATCGCCGCGTTTGCCGTGTCGTTCTTCCATTTCGTGACGCTCTATCGCCTGCGCGTGCCGATCAACAAGAAGCAGACCCTCGGCGCCGTGATCGCCGCCATGTCCGTGCAATGGACGGTGGCGCGCGCGGTCGGCGACGGCCTGATCAAGGATCACCTGCCCTTTACGCGCACCGCCAAGGGCGGACGTGGCAAGGGACCCACGGCCTTCCATGCCTTCTGGGAAGCGGTCCTTGGCGGAATGCTGGTGCTTGGCGCGATCGTGGTGCTGGTCTTCAACACCAATGGCATTCACGAACTCACGATCTTCGCGGCCGTGTTGATACTGCAAAGCCTGCCGTTCCTCGCCGCCGCGTCACTCGCGGCGATCGAGGGCTCGCGGTTCAACGAATTCGCGACCTGGAAAGAGCTGCAGACCCGGGCGCTGGTGCTCCTGCCCAAGCGCGTCGCCGCCATCGCGAAAGCGGCCGCGCCGGCGGAAAAGCACCCGGAGACGATTCAGTAGGTCCCCGCCGTTCTGTCACCGTCACCCTGAGGTGCGCGGCGCCCGGCCTTGGCCGACTTGCGCTCCTTGAATCTGATCTCGGGTAAACCCGAGATCAGCGGGCGACGGCCCGGCTGGGGCCGTACATCCTTGGAGGCTCGCTCGCGGAGTTTATCATCGGGCCGCGCTTCGCGCGGACCCGTTGGCTCGCTCGCGCCTCAGGATGACGGATTGATACTTTGTGCCGTGGCTTAAGCGGCCGCCAGCGCTTTCTCCGCCAGCCGCACCCAGTAAGACGACCCGACCGGGATGATCCCGTCGTTGAAGTCGTAAGCCGGATGATGCAGCCCGGCGCTGTCGCCGTTGCCGACAAAGATGAAAGCGCCCGGCCGCGCGTTGAGCATGAACGAGAAATCCTCCGCGCCCATCACCGGATTGACGTTAGTGTCGACCTTGGTGTCGCCGACCACTTCCCTGGCGACCGACGCCGCGAAATCGGTTTGATCCGGGTGATTGCGGGTGACCGGATAGCTGCGTTTGTATTTCAGCACCGCCTTCGCGCCGTGCAGCTTGGCCGTGCCTTCCACGACCTCCCGAATTCTCGTTTCCAGGAGGTCCTGGATTTCCGGTACGAGACTGCGCGCCGTTCCGCGCAGCAGCGCGGTCTGCGGAATGACATTGTCGGTCGTCCCGGCCTGGAACAGGCAGACCGACACCACCGCTGAATGCAGCGGATCGACATTGCGCGCCACGATCGATTGCAGGGCGCTGACAATCTCCGCGCCGACCAGAACGGTGTCGACCGAGAAATGCGGCCGCGCCGCGTGCCCGCCCTTGCCGTCGATCTCGATAATGAAATGATCCGCCGCCGCCATCAGCGCGCCCGGCCGGATAGCAAATTCACCAAGAAGAATCCCGGGATAATTGTGCATGCCGTAGACTTCCTCGATTCCGAACCGGGTCATCAGGCCGTCATCGACCATGGCCTTGCCGCCGGCGCCGCCTTCTTCGGCCGGCTGGAAGATCACGACCGCGTTGCCGCCGAAATTGCGCGTCTCGGCGAGGTATTTGGCGGCGCCCAGCAGCATGGCCGTGTGCCCGTCATGGCCGCAGGCATGCATCTTTCCCGGCACCGTGGATTTGTACGGCAGTCCCGTCGCCTCCTCGATCGGCAGCGCGTCCATGTCGGCGCGCATCCCGATGGCCTTGCGGCTGCCGGCCGGCTTCCTGCCCTTGATCACCCCGACCACGCCGGTGCGCCCGACCCCCGGCACGACCTCGTCGCAGCCGAACGCCTTCAGTTTCTCCGCCACGCTCGCGGCCGTCCGATGCACGTCATACTGGAGTTCCGGGTGCATATGCAGGTCGCGCCGCCATTCGGTGATTTCGGGATGGAATTCGGCGATGCGATTGACGATAGGCATGGGAACGAGGCTCCAGACGCTGGAAATGAGAGGATTACCCCTAAAGCTAAGCAATGTCGGGGCTTCTGGCGAGGGCAATCCTGCGCGACTATTGACCCCGCAGGACGGCGCCCCTACACACCGCCCCTTGAGAGCGCATTCCCCGCAAGGGCCCTTAGCTCAGCTGGTAGAGCAACTGACTTTTAATCAGTAGGTCGTGGGTTCGAATCCCGCAGGGCTCACCA
>CAYJNT010000016.1:0-28201 GCA_964370945.1 uncultured Hyphomicrobiales bacterium
CTGTTCCGCAACGTCTTTGCGCTCGGCAAGGGCAAGGGCTGGAACCTGATGCACTCCTCGCTGTTCCTCGACTTCCTCGCCGGCAACCAGACCTATCACTGCACGCCCTGGGGCATGCCGACGCGCAACATCTTCGGCTGGCAGAAGCCCTGCTATCTTCTGGGCGAGGGCTACACCAGGACCTTTGCCGAGCTGATGAACACCACGGACTGGGATTCCTACGGCACCGGCCGCTACGAAAAATGCGCGAACTGCATGGCGCATTGCGGCTACGAGCCGACCGCGGCGATCGCGACGCTGGCGCAGCCGCTGCAGGCGTTCTTGGTCAGCTTGCGCGGGCCGCGCGTGACGGGGCCGATGGCTCCGGAAATCGCACTCGGTGCGCAGCGCCCGGCGGAATACGTGTTCTCCGCGCAGGTGCAGCAGAAGCTATCGGAGATCCGCGCCGCCGAGGCGAAGGCCGCCACCGAGGCCAAAGCCGGCGCCGAGAAGACCGCGAGCGCGGCGTAACGCGGCAACCGCGATCGCGGTATCGATCCCGGTGCGGATCAGCGCCGGGATTTGCAGCGGATTGCGCGCGAGGCTTTTGAGTGTCGCGCCGAAATCGATCCCGCCATCGGGCTTGAGCCCCGCCGTCGCCAGCGGCGGCAGCGCGCGGCTCGCCGGATCACAGACCGCCCGCAGCGCCCCCCAGGGCAGATGTCCACGCTCCGCGAATTCGGCAACGACATGCGTTTCCATGTCGACGGCGGATGCGCCCGTCGCCGCTCGCAGCGTCGCTTTGGACTGCGGAGTCATTACTGCTGTATCGACGCCGGAAAAATGGCAGCGCCGAATTTTTCCGCCCAGAGCGGACTGCAGCACGCGGTTCATGTCACTATTTGCCTGAAACGTTCCCGCGCCGACGACTTGATCGGCAATCAACAAATGTCCCGGACGCAATGCCGGGTCGAGTCCGCCCGCCAGGCCGAAGCTGATCACCGCGCGAAAGTTCTTCGGATCGATCTCGTTCAGGAACGCTCGAAGGCGCGATGGATTGGCGCCGAAGCAGACCGTGACCACCCCGCCGCCGGCCGCGATCTCGGCCTCGAAGGTCGCGCCGGTGACGACCAGAATCGATTTTCCGGAGGGAGCGGTCACATGCCGAACGCGACGCTGCGCGTGTTGCCGGTTTTCAGGTTGCGGTAGCGCGCCAGCGCCCAGAGCGGAAAGAATTTCGGATAGCCGTGGTAGCGCAGATAGAACACGCGCGGGAAGCCGGTCGCGGTGAACAATTGCTCGGACCAGAAGCCATCGCGGCCTTGCGTGCGAAGAAGATAACTGATCCCGCGCTCGACCGCCGGATGATCGATCTCGCCGGCCGCCATCAGCCCGAGCAAAGCCCAGGCGGTTTGCGACGCGGTCGAGGGCGCGGCTTCATGCCCGCGATAGTCGAGCTTGTAGCTCGTGCCGTCTTCGCCCCAGCCGCCATCGGAATTCTGTATTGAAATCAACCAGTTGGTGGCCTTGCGGATCTCCGGCGCGTCATGCGGCACATGCGCGGCATTGAGCGCGCAAAGTGCCGACCAGGTGCCGTAGATGTAATTCATGCCCCAGCGTCCGTACCAGCTTCCCTCGGGCCGCTGGTCGCGCCGGAGAAATTCGATCGCGCGTGCCATCGCCGGACTGGTCTCCGGTTTCTCGCCGAGCTGCGCGAGCATCGAGAGGCAGCGCGCCGTGAGATCCGCGGTCGGCGGATCGAGCAGCGCGCCGTGATCGGAGAACGGAATGTTATTGAGATATTCGCGATCATTGTTGGCGTCGAAGGCCGCCCAGCCGCCGTTGCGGCTTTGCAGCCCGACAATCCATTCGCGCGCGCGCTCGATCGCGGGACGAAAATGGGATGGCTTTGCATCAGAGCCTTCGGCCCGATCCATCGCCATGACCACGACCGCGGTGTCGTCGAGATCGGGGTAGTGCGGGTTGGCATATTGGAACGCCCAGCCGCCAGGACGGACGCCGGGACTCTGGTCCACCCAGTCGCCCACAACATCGAGAACCTGCAAAGGCTTGAGCCAATCCAGTCCCTTGCGCACGCGCTCGGCCGTGCCGCTTCCGCCCGCGTCCATCAGTGCATGACAGGCGAGCACCGTGTCCCAGACCGGCGAGACGCAGGGCTGGCAATAGGCTTCGTCCGGCTTGACGACGAGCAGCTTGTCGATCGAGGCGCGCGCGATTTTGACATCGGGATGATCGCGCGGATAGCCGAGCACGTCGAACATCATCACGGAATTGGCCATGGCCGGGAAGATCGCGCCAAGGCCGTCTTCGTCGTTGAGCCGTTCGGTCACGAAAGCCACGGCCTTGTCGATCGCGCGCTGACGTGAGTTCGCGGGAAAGAGCGGGCTTGCCGCGCGAAGGATGTTGTCCACCGCGCGGAAGAAAATGAACCAGAACCATTTCTGGTGCGGCGCCTTGGGTGCGACGCGCAAATCCGCCGGCGGCGCGGCGAACAATTCATCGATGCCCACGCCTTTCGGATTGCGCGCTTTCGGCTTGAGCGTCTGCAGAACGAGCAGCGGGACGATAACCGTGCGTGCCCAATACGAAATCTTCGAGAGATGGAATGGAAACCACGCCGGCAAGTGCATGATCTCGACCGGCATGACCGGCACGGCGCGCCACGGCACGACGCCGTAAAGCGCAAGCAAGGTGCGCGTGAAGACATTGCTTCCGGCCGCGCCGCCGCGCGAGAGGATCGCCTCGCGCGCGCGCTTCATATGCGTGGCATCGACCGGATCGCCGATCATCTTGAGCGCGAAATAGGCTTTAACGCTCGCGCTCATGTCGAAAGCACCGTCGTGGAAAAGCGGCCAGCCACCATGTGCGCCCTGGATGCGGCGCAGATAGGCCGCGATCTTCGCCTCGAGCGCGTGATCGATCTCTTCGCCCAGATAGTGCCGCAGCAGCACATATTCCGCAGGGATCGTCGCGTCGGCTTCGAGCTCGAACACCCAGTGCCCGTCCGCGCGCTGCAGACCGAGCAGCGCCTTCGCCGCCGACTCGATGCCCTGCGCAAGCGGGGCGGTCGTGGGTGACGTCATGGTGGAGGCGGCGCTCATCAACAAATTGACCTCAAATCCTGCCTACAATATCCGCCGCCTTGTTGCCTGACCGTACTGCGCCCTCGATGGTCGCGGGCAATCCGGTGGCGGTCCAGTCGCCGGCAAGGGCGAGATTGTGCCACTGCGTTTTCGCCACCGGACGCTTGCCGTTCTCCGTTGGCAATGCGGCAAAAGTGGCTCTTTTCTCCCGCACGATCTGCCACGCAGGCATGGCATCCGCAACGCCTGTGACGGCCACAACGTTGCGCCAAATCTCCTGCGCGAGCGTTTCGCGGGGCGTTTCGAGCAGCCGGTCGGCGCCGCTGATGGTGACCGAGAGCCGGTCCGGAAAAGCGAAAATCCATTCTACAATGCCGTTGATGACGCCCGTGATGGCGGGGCAGCCGGTGGGCGGTGCGACGCGGAAATGCGCATTCACAATGGCGCGGAATTCCGTGGGTCTTTTGAGATCGGGGATCATCGAGGCGGCGACCGGCGGCGGCACGGCCAGAATTACGGCGTCATCTTTGCCGAGTTTCACAACATCGTCACCGAAATCGAGCGCTGTCACCCGAGGGCCGTCGAAAGACAGTGCGCGCAGCCGATGCCCGAAATGAATCGTTCCGCCTTTCGTCTGCATGTATTGCAGCGCCGGGTCGACAAAGGCGGTGCTCAAGCCCTCGCGCGCAATCAGCGGATGGCAGGCGCGGCCGCCCGCGAGCAGCGTTTCGCGCACGATCGGGGCGGCCAGCCGGGCGGACGCTTCCTTCGGGTCGGTGTTGAGAGCCGCCAACAGAAGCGGCTGCCACAGGCGCATATAGATTGTGGTCTTGCTGTTGATGACGTCGGTGACGGTCGCGTCCGAAGCGCTCCAGAGCAGCGGGAGCAGCGACAGATAATCCTGCGGCCGCGTTCCGGGCACCCGACGGGTGGCATCGAAAATCCACCACGGAATGCGGCCTTCGTTCGGGCGTAGCAACCAGCGCTCGTCGGTCGCAAGATCGACGAATGGAAATTCGGCGGATGAAGGCCCAACAAGAAGATTCTCCGCGCCAATGACCTGCAAATAAGAAAACGCAGCGCGGTTGCCCGACAGCAGCAAATGATTGCCGTTGTCGATCATCATGCCCAGGACTGGGTCGTGATACGAGCGGCAGCGCCCGCCGGCTTGTCCCGCCGCTTCGTGGACGATCACGCGCTTGCCGGATTGCGTGAGCCGCACCGCGGCGGCAAGGCCGGCGATGCCGGCGCCGATAATGTGGATGACGGAGGACGACATCAGATCACGGCGTAACGCGCAAGAATCCAGAGCAATTTCCAGCGGCTGACATGGACCGGATGGCGGGGCGGGGCGAAGCCGCGTGCGGCGAGGGCGTCGAGCTTCAATTTGTACACTTCGCCCATGACGCGCGGGGTGCGAACGACGCGGCGCGGCGAACGCTTCATGACCTCGTCGGCAACCTCGAAATGCCGCCGCGCGCGCTCGACAACAAGGGCGCAGGCCTGAGCAATGTTCGGGTGATACAACACCGCGGCCGGCTCGGATGCCGTGATCCCGTATTGCAGCAGCGCCTCGCGCGGCAAGTAGAGCCGTCCGATGGCAGAATCCTCGTCAAGATCGCGCAGGATATTGGTCAATTGCAGCGCGCGCCCAAGGTGATGGGCAAGCTCCAGGCCGTCGCTCGCGCTCATGCCAAAGACCTTGACGCAAAGCCGGCCGACGGCGCTGGCGACCCGGTCGCAATAAAGATCGAGCATCACGAAGTCCGGTGCGCGGATGTCGGCGACCACATCCATCTCCATGCCGTCGATGATGGCGAGAAAATCCTTGCGATCGAGCCCGAAGTCGCGAACCGGCGCGACGAGGCCGCGCATCGGCGGCGGCGGCGTGCTGGAGAAATAGAGCGCGTCGACGTCCGAGCGCCATTTCTTCAATTCGTCCCGCCGCGTCTCGCGTGGGCCCGGATCGTCGGCGACGTCGTCGACGGCGCGGCAAAAGGAATAGATTTCGAACACGGCCTGGCGCTGCCGCGCAGGCAACAGGCGCATGCCGAGATAAAACGAGCTGCCGGAGGCGCGCTTCGCCGCATTTTCGGTGATGGTTTCGACGGCAGCCACGGTCATTCTCACATCTGCCGGGCGCTATGGCCGGATGAGAACCATCGCGCGACGCGTCCGCTTAGGGCGCCGGCAATGCCGCTTGCGCCGATTGCCGCGACCTCCGCGGCATTCAAATGCACGCGCTCGCTCAATGGATCGCGGTCTTTCAGCAGGGCGACAAGCTTCAATGCCAAGCGTTGAATGACCGAAACCTCGAGGCTGAGACGCAAGTCGCGAATCTGCGCTGAGAACGGTTCGGCGTTACGCAACAAAGCAGACGTGCGCTCCGCGAGATCGCGGATACATTGTTGCAATTGCGGACTGGCCTTGTCCGCCGCCAAGGCGTCAACGTTCGATCCATATCGATCGAGCACATCCTGCGGGATGTAAACACGATCGATGGTCCTGTAGTCGGCGCCGCAATCCTGCAGATGGTTGATGACCTGCAACGCCGCGCAGAGCGCGTCGGAGGCGGGCCAGGTCGCGCGGCTCTCTTCGTGGACGTCGAGCACGAAGCGGCCGACCGGCATCGCGGAGTAGGTGCAATATTGGATCAGATCGTCCCAATCCTTGTAACGTCGTTTGGTGACGTCCATGCGAAAGGCGGTGAGCAGGTCCTGCGCATGACGCGGCGCAAGACCGCGCTTGGCCAAGGCGTCGCGCAAAGGCAGGGCATCGGCGGCGGCGTCGCTGCGGCCGAGCAAAGTGTCTTCCATGCGCTGCAGGTGCGTGAGTTTTTCGTCTTCCGGCAGCGATGAATGATCCGCGATGTCGTCGGAAGCGCGCGCAAACCGGTAAAAGGCGAGAATGATCTCGCGGTGCCGCGGATGAATGAGCGCGGAGGCGACCGGAAAATTCTCGCCGCGATGCGTCTTGGTCGGCGTGATGTCGGTCATCGTGGTCATCGCGTTCCCGACACGTTCGCCTGTACCCGGCCTTTCCACAATCCGCCCCGTCCGCGCAGATGCTGATACGCCGAATCGAGCGTGAATACCATGTATGCCGCCGCGATCGCCGGCAGGGCAAAGCCCCAGAGCGGAGAGAGGCGGTAAAAGCGCAGGATCGGCTGAAATGCCAGGATCATAAGCGCAAAGGCTAGGGCACCAAGGATCTGGCCGAGCCCTTTTCCGAACAACGTAAAAAATAGCGGCACGAGATAGACCAATGTCATGCCGACGACGGTGCCCATCAGAAGGAGTGGGGAATAATTGAGCTGGTCGTACGCCGACCGGGAAACCATGCGCCGGATATCGTCGAAATTCGGATAGGTCCGCAAGCTTCGCACACGATCGGTCAAGCCCAGCCAGATCGGCCCGACCGATTTCAGCTTGCGCCCCAGCGCGCAGTCGTCGATCAGCGCACCGCTGATCGCTTCGATCCCGCCGGCCGAATGCAAAGCATCGCGGCGCACGAGCATGCAGCCGCCTGCGGCGGCGGCCATTTCGGATTTCGGATTGTTCACCCAGGCGAACGGATAGAGCATCTGAAAGAAGAACACGAAGGCCGGGATCAAGGTGCGCTCCGCAAAGCTCTCGCAGCGCAGCTTCACCATCAAGGAGGTCAGAACCAGATTGCCGGCCTCAGCCCTCGCGACAAGGCGCTTCAACGCATCGGGGGCATAAGCAATGTCGGCGTCGGTAAAGAGCAGATAATGCGGCGGCTCGCTCAAGCCATCGGCATGGGCGACGCCTTGTTTCATGGCCCAGACCTTGCCGGTCCAACTCGCGGGTAACGCTTGCCCGCCAACGATCATCAGCCGGTCCGGCGCCTTCAGGTCTCGCGCGGCAGCGGTTGCGATGTCCGCCGTGCCGTCGCGACTCTGATCGTCGACCAGGACCACCCTGAATGAACCGGGATAATCCTGCCCGAAAAGCGACCGCAGATTCTCGGAGATCACCTCCGCTTCGTTGCGGGCCGGCACGATCGCGACAACGCTTGGCGATCTCGTCAACTTTGCATCCAGCCCGGAATCGTCGCGCACGGACGCAAGCCAAAATCCGCCGCGCCCGGCGATCAGGTAGAGCCAGATTGCCGATGCGAGCGCCGCGATGACAGGACCTGCGATCATTCCTATCCGGCCTTGCGCATGGCGTTTTCGACCAGCGTCCTGCCAAGCGACCAGACGGCGCCGGGCACGCGATGCGCGTCGGCGATCACCGCTTCGAAACCCTTCTCGATCCACTCGCAATCGGATTCGGTGATGACGAGCGGCGGCAAGAGCTTGATCGTGTGAATGCCGTGACCGGCGACCTGGGTCAGGATATTGTGATACTTGAACAGCGGGATGACAATGAGCTGACAGAACAATCCCTTGTTGGCCATCTCAAGCGCGCTCCACGATGCCTTGAGCTTGAGCGAGCGCGGCGGTCCGAATTCGATCCCGATCATCAGCCCCTTGCCGCGCACCTCTTTCACCAATTCATATTGCTGCAAGGTGGCGCTGAGGTTTTTCAGCAGCCGGTCGCCAAGACGCGCGGCGTTCTCGACCACACGCTCGGATTCCATGATCTCGAGCGTGGCGATGCCGGCTGCCATCGCAAGGTCATTCTTTGAGAATGTGGAGCCGTGCACAACGGCCCGATCCATCCGGTCGAATACCTTGTCGAAAATCCATTTCCTGGTCAGCACCGCGCCGACCGGAACGTGACCGCCGGAGAGCGATTTCGCCAGCAACACCATGTCTGGCTCGACGCCGTAATGCTCGACCGCGAGAAAGCGGCCGGTGCGGCCAAGACCGGTCTGGATCTCGTCGGCGACAAAGATCGCGCCGTGCTTGCGGCAAAGCTCGAGCGCGCCGCGCAAATATCCCTCATCCGGCAGATTGACGCCCTTGCCCTGGATCGGCTCGACGATGAAGGCTGCGACCTGCCGCGAGGCCAAGGCCTTTTCAAGCGCCTCGAGATCGTTGAAGGGGACTTCGAAGCAATCGGGCAGCAGCGGCCCGAACCCGTCGCGGAAAATCTGATCGCCGATCAGCGAAAGCGCGCCATAGGACAGGCCGTGAAAGGCGTGCCCGCAATACAGGATGGTGGAGCGCCGGGTCGCCGCGCGGGCGAATTTGATGGCAGCTTCGACCGATTCCGCGCCGGAATTGGCGAAGAACACCTTGTCGAGGAAGGGCACATGCCGCAGCAGCCGCTCGGCCAGGATGCCCGCGAGCGGGGCGACATCCATCTGGACGAGATTCGGCAGGTCGCTGTCGAGAACGCTCTTGAGCGCGTCGCGTACGTGCGGATGATTGCGGCCGAGCGCGAACACGCCGAAGCCGCTCAACAGGTCGAGATAGCGGGCATTCGTGCGGTCGAAAAGATACTGACCCCGGCCGGATTTGAAACGGACGTCGAAGCCGATGGTCTTGAGCACCCGGACCATCTGCTCATTCAGATGCTGCGTGTGCAGCGTGTATCGCTCCGCTTCCCGCTCGGCGAACAGCGAAGCGATATCGTGATCCATGCTCATTTCGTCTCCCGGCCGATCACTGAATATCTCATCGGCGAAACGGAATTAGACCGGCCCGCCTGCAACCGCAATGGCGGGCAGGGCGTTTAAGCCCACGTTGGTCGGCACGGCCGGATATTCTGCCGCAGGACGGCCACCTTCTGGCGAGGTTTCCGCCCGAATCAGTGCGCGGCAGTGCTATTCCGGAAGCGGCGCCAGGGCGCGCTTTTTCCACGCGCCAAGGTGCGTAGACTGACACATCTGTTGGCAATCGTGAGCGATATTGAAGCAATTTATGATGAAAGAAGCTTTTCGGGACACGACTCAGCATCCCTTCGATCCGGTTGATGGCAGCGTTACGACTGTCACGCGGGATGAGCTTGCGCGCTGCTCGCATTGGAGCGGCGCGTTTTCCGGGCAACGCAAGGACCACCGCTATTTCGAGCTCGTTGAAGATACAATCTGCGCCGACTTCGACTTCCGCTATTTTGCCGTCAAGGATGCGCGCGGCGAAACTCGCGCGATCCAACCGTTCTTCATTCTTGATCAGGATATGCTCGCCGGGATCAACAATGGCGGAGTAAGAGCTTCGGCAAACTTCGTTCGCCGGTTGTGGCCGCGCTTCATGCGGGTGCGGACATTGATGATGGGTTGCGCGGCCGGCGAGGGGCATCTTGACCCCGTCGGCGACACAGAGCGGCGCACGCAAGCGCGCCTGTTGGCCGATGCGATCACGAAGCACGCGTGCGACGCAAAAGCCTCACTGATCGTGCTCAAGGAGTTTCCCGCCGAGTATCGGGCGTCACTGGATTGCTTCGTCGAGGCCGGCTTCACGCGCGTGCCGAGTCTTCCGATGGTTCGTCTCAATCTCGATTACGCGGATTTCGAAGATTACATGAAGCGCGCGATCAGCACGGGCATGCGCTCGCAGCTGCGCCGGAAATTTCGCGCCGCTGAGCGGGCGGCCCCGATTCACATGAGCGTCGTCACCGATGTCACGCCGATCATCGACGACATCTATCCGCTCTATCTGCAAGTTTACGAACGAACCGAGCTCCGCTTCGAAATGCTGACGAAGGACTATCTTTGCCGGATCGGCCGCACGATGCCGGACAAGGTTCGTTTCTTCGTCTGGCGCCAGTCCGGCAAGATCATCGCTTTCAGCCTGTCGATGGTTCAGGACGACACGATCTACAATGAATATCTCGGTCTCGACTACGCAGTCGCACTGGATCTGCATCTTTATTTCTATGCCTTCCGCGACATCGCGACCTGGGCGATCGCGAATGGCTACAAATGGTGCATCAGCAGCGGACTGAGCTACGACCCGAAATGGCATTTGCGGTTCAAGCTTCATCCGCTCGACTTGTATGTGCGCCATGCGTCGGGGCCCGCGAATGCGGTTTTGAAGTGGCTGTTGCCTCTGCTGGAACCGACGCGTTACGACAAGACGCTGCCGCAATTCCCGAATTATCATGAACTCTGGGGCGGCGATCCAACGCCGGAATCCGTTGACGTTGTTCCGTCGCAGGTGGAGAAGAAAGAGGTCGCATAGGAATCGCCTGTCGGAGGAATGATGCGAAAGCTGTGCCTTGCCGTTCTGCTCGCCTGTTTGTGCACCCCGGCTCCGGCCGCCGAGCCGGTCGGCGAATGGCTGGTGGCCAATGGCGACGCGCGCATCCGGATCGAGCCTTGTCCGAATGGTTTGTGGGGCGTGATATCCTGGACGCGCGAACCGGGTACCGACCATAAGAACCCCGATCCGGCCAAGCGCGATCGCTCCATGGTCGGCGTGCCGATCCTGCGCGCCATGAAGCCGGTGAGCCCGAGCAAATGGGAGGGCGAGGTCTACAATGCCCAGAACGGCAAGATGTATTCCGCCAATATTGCGCTCCTCAGCGACGACGTGCTGAAAATCCAGGGTTGCGTTCTTGGCGGCATTTTCTGTGGCGGCGAAAACTGGACTCGCGTCGCGCCAGCCGTCCAGCCCGCGCCGGCGCCTGCGCAAACGCAAAGGCCCGGCGGCCGGCAAGCCACGACGCCCGCGCAACCCGGCCGGCAAGGCACGACGCCCGCGCAACAGAAGGCCGCCGCGCCGGCCGAGACCTGCGCCTACGATTAATTCTCTTTCGCGGCCTTTTTCTTGATGTCGCGTGGTGGCCCCATCAACGCCGGCTGGAACAGCACGGCCGCGCACATCGTGCAGACGAGCGACAACGCCAGCAATTTACCCATGCTCGACGTGCCGGGATGGCTCGAAAACCACAGGCTGCCGAAGGCCGTCCCGGTGGTCAGCGCGCTGAAGATGATCGCGCGCGTGAGACTTGATTGCAGCAGGTTGGTGCGGCCCGCGCGCCACGCCATGATGTAATAGATCTTGAACGCGACGCCGACGCCAAGGAGAAGCGGAAGTGCGATGATGTTGGCGAAATTGAGCGGCAAGCCGATCAGCACGCAGAGTTCGAGCGTGATGAGGCCCGCCAGCAGCAGCGGCACGATGGTCAGCAGCACGTCCCCGAAACGGCGCAGCGCGATCCAGAGCAGGATCGTGATCGACAGCAGCGCCCAGAATCCGGCCTGAATGAAGGCATTGACGATGGTGCGGCCCGCTTCCTGAAGCGAAACCGGCGCGCCGGTCGCGCTCGGCTCGACCGCGAGCACGACGCGCGCGAATTCGCGCAGAATATCGTTGTCGTTCGGGTCGCCCTTGGGTGCGACTTCCAGCCGCGCGCGGCCGTCCTTCGCGATCCAGTCGCGTGTGATATCGGCCGGCAGGTTCTGCAGTGTCACCGGCTGCGCGCGCAGCGTATTGCGCAGATCGTCGAATGCAATCAGGAGCGAGACGGTCAGTGCTCGCTCGGCTCTGGCGCGCTGTGTCGGGTCCGCCTTGGCAAGCCGCGTCAGCAATCCAGAGAGGCGGTTCGCCGCGTCGGCGCCCGGACCTTTTGCGTCGCTTGCCACCTGCGTCAGGCTGTCGGCAGCCGCGTTGAGCGCGGCGATGTTGTCGGCATCGGACGGGCGCGGGCTGATCCGTCTTGGATTGAGCGTGGGCTCGAGCACTTTGGCCGCATTCTTGATCTGCGCGATTTTCTCCGGCTGACCCTCGGGCACAAAGTTCTGCAGCGTCATGGTGCGCGCGACTTCCGGTAGCGACGTCAGCCGCTTCGCCAGCGCCGTCGCGTCGTTGAGCGAGGGTGTCAGGATTTCGATCGAGTTGGCGCTTGCGTCGGGATCACTTCGCAATTCCAGAAAGGTCGCAACGGATTCGACCTTCGGGCTTTTCAGGTTCAGCGGGTTGAAGTCGAAACGCAGATGCCAGAGAAGCGGCGCTCCGGCGAGTGCAATGAGGCCGGTGAGTGCCACGATCGCAATGCGATGCCGCTCCATGAACCGGTCGACCGGCGCAAGCGCTTTGTAGCCGACCTCTTCCGGCTCGCCGGGTGGATTGAGGATTTTAAGGAGCGCCGGCAGCAAGGTGATGCTGGCGACGTACGCGACGATCATGCCGACGCCGGCGATCAGTCCGAGCTCTGAGAGACCGCGATAATCGGTCGGGAAGAAAGAGAAGAAGCCGGCAGCGACGGCCGCCGCCGCCAGCGTCAGCGGAACGCCGGCCTTGGCGGCGGCGCTCCGCAGCGCCTCGCGCAGGTCCTTGATATTGTGCCGCTCCGAGCGGTAGCGCACGCTGAACTGGATTCCGAAATCGACACCAAGCCCGACGAACAAAACGGCGAAGGCAACGGAAATCAGGTTGAAGGCGCCGACCATCATCAGGCCAAGCGCGGCGGTGACGGCGAGGCCGACCATCAGGGTGAGAAAGACGGCGATGATGATGCGCGCGGACTTCAGCGCCAGCCACAGGATGAGGAGGACCGCGAGGATCGTGAGGATGCCGTTGAGCGCGGCGTTTTCCTTGACGGTCGAAAACTCCTCATCCGCCAGCGCGACCGGTCCGGTCAGCCGCACACGCGCGCCGAATTCGGATGCGAGATTGAGATCGACCGCGGCCTGCCTGATGGCACGTGCCGCCGCACCGCCGGGCTCGAGCGCGGCGAAGTCGAGAATCGGCTCAACCTCGATGAAGCGCCGCAACTCCCGTGGTTCGCTCTTGCCGCTCAAGAGCACGCGCCATGAGAAGCTCGCGAATTGGCCGTTGAGAACGCTCTCGACCGTGTCGGACAGCATGGTCATCGGACGGACCATGTCGTCGAGCTTGGCGCGGCCGGACCGTACGCCGGCGAGGCCGAGCGCCACGACTTTCATCACGCCGCGCAGGCTCGGATCATCGGACAGGACCCCGAGCAGCGGCCGCGCCTGCGTCAATTGCCCCATGGCCTTGGCAACGTCTTCCGTTGGAGCGAACAGGAAGCCGTTTTGCTCGAAGAACGGGCCGCTGCCCGGCTGGCGGACGGAGCGGAATTGGTTGCTGCGGCCGGACAGCCGCTGCGTGAGATTATCGGCCGCCCGTTTGGTCAATTCCGGCGTCGGCGCCTGCACGACCGCAATGATAAGTTGCGCGCGGTGCGGAAAGGCCTGGTCGAAGGCGACCTCGCGCTGACGCCATGGCGCCGCGGTCGAGATCAGCTGGCTGACATCGCTCGTGATGGCAAAATGCTGCGCGGCATATATCGACGAGACGATGCAAAGGCCGGCGGCCAGAATGGCGACGGGCCAGGCCGCCCACGTGCAGAAACGCACGATTCCTACGATTATTGTCTTGAGCATGCGGTTATAGGTATCAGTCTTGGTTGTTGGGGTGGAGGACGGATGGCTCAAATGATGCTGGAGGGTTTGACGGCCCGAATAAGGTTATTGTTTGCTACGGAAGCCTTCGAATTCCCATAAATGATCTCGCATATTCAACAACAACGGCCGCGACGTGAAATCGGATCATGCGGTTTTAGGGTCAAATCGTCATGACAATTCCCAAGGTCGAGACCTCGTTCCTGTCATATCTGAGCGGGGTCGCAACCGACGTTGAAACACTACTGGACCGCTTGTTGGCACAGGGGCGTGCCGAAGGCGAGATCGCCCGGCCGGACCGGCTGCTGCAAGCCATGCGGTATGCGAGCCTCGGCGGCGGCAAGCGCTTTCGCCCCTTTCTGGTCGCGGCGACCGCGGCCCTGTTCGGCGTGCCGCGCGAGCGCGCCTTGATGGCGGCGGCGGCGCTCGAGTGCATCCACTGCTACTCGCTGGTGCATGACGATCTCCCGGCCATGGACAACGACGACATGCGGCGCGGCCAGCCGACTGCGCACAAGACCTTCGATGACGCGACGGCGATCCTCGCCGGCGACAGCCTTTTGACCTTCGCATTCGACATTCTTGCGCGGCCGGAAACGCATCCCGATCCGGCGGTACGGATCGAACTCGTCAGCGCGCTCGCGCGCGCGTCGGGCATCGGCGGCATGGCCGGAGGTCAGATGCTGGACCTGGCGGCCGAAGGCCGCTTCGCCGGCGGCAAGCCGCAGCAACTCGCCGAAAGCGAAATTGCCACATTGCAGGCCATGAAGACCGGTGCGCTGCTGCGCTATGCCTGTCTCGCCGGCGCCATCCTCGGTGAGACCAGTGCTGCCAAGCGCAAAGCACTGGAGGATTACGGCCGCGCGCTCGGCGAAGCCTTCCAGATCGCCGATGACCTTCTCGATGTCGAAGGCGATGCCGCGACCGTCGGCAAGCCGACGGGTAAAGATGCGGCCGCCGGCAAAGCGACCTTTGTCGGTGTGCTCGGTGCCGATCGCGCGCGGGCCCGCCTTGCGGCGCTTGTCGCCGAGGCCGAAAAAGCGCTTGAATCGTTTGGTGCGCAGGCCGGTTTACTGAAACAAGCGGCGCATTTCGTTGCCGAGAGGCAAGCATGATTTGCGCGTCCCAAGATCGTAAGGTGTGACGAATCGGCTGAGCATTATTCGCAAACAACGATAAACATCGGAGGAGGCGTGACAATGGTTCGTGGTGGTCTGGCTGTGATGACAATCCTCATCGGCTCCGCAACCGGCGCAATGGCGCAAGCGTCGACGCAAAAGCCGCTGCCGAATCCATTCGACGCCTTGTTCCAGGGAACGCCGGAAGAGCAGGCAGCCTGCGCGCCGGACTCCAATCGGTATTGCCAGGCCCTTGAGCCGAACCAGCTTGCTGTGCTCGGCTGCCTGCAGCGCAACCGGACCAAGATTTCCGTGGCCTGCCGCCGGGTGCTGGAAAGCCACGGACAGTAACCGGCCCGTGCGCAGGGGCTGGAACCGGTGTAGGATGAACGGCGTTCTATATTGTGGGTCCGAGGGAACGCGCACATGCGCTTGGCTATAACTGCCATTGCCGCGATGCTGCTTCTGATGCTGGCGCCGAGTGAGGCGCCGGCGCGTAAATTGCGCCTTGGTCCGCTCATAGGGTCGGTGCATTCCATATTGAGAGGTGCAATCCGGGTCCGTCCCTATGTGTATCGGCCGCGCGCGCGCTTTACCCGTCGTCCCGCGCGTACGCGAGCTGCCATCGCGCGGCGAGCCCGGGCGGCGCAGATGGCGCAACTCGGCGCGCTGGCGACGCCGGTCGCGTTCTGGCCGGATGCGTCGCAGGACGTGTTCGATTATGTGCTGACTCCGCGAGAAGATGGCTTGTGGGCCCATGGCTTTGGCGCAGTTGTCGCCAGCGTGTTCACGCCGCCGCCCAACGCCGATTCGAAGCCCGAACCGAAAACCGATGCCAGGAACGAGCAGAAGACCGACACCGTCGCGGCTGGCGAGCAGCCGGCGCAGCCGGAGCAGACCGTCGGCGCGGCTCCGGCGGGCGCAGCCGCAAGCAGCGCACAGCCCGTTTGCCCCGAGGACCGCGCCAGCCATGCCGAGGCCGTTACCGACTGGCTCCGCGACACGCTTGCGCTTCCCGCCGACCAGCGCGTTTTGACGCAATTGCGCGCCGCGCTGACGCGGGCCGACGACGAGATCACGGCGGGCTGCCCGCGCGACGTGCCGGCCACCTTGCCGGATCGTTTGCGCGCCATGCAGGACCGGCTCTGGGCCGTGCGAGTGGCGGCCACCAATCTGCGGGCATCGGTGCAGGATTTTCAGAACGGGCTGACGAGCGAGCAGAAGGCGAAGCTCGACGCGCCGCAATCGGCGGCGCGCGAAAGCCAGAGCCGGCGGCGCGCGCAGGCCGATATGGCGGGCAAGCTCTGCTACGCGCAGGCGCAGCGGGCGCCGCAATGGCCGTCCGAGCAGATCGCGCGCGCCGTTCGTCCGAACAAGGAGCAGCAGGAAAGCCTTGCCGCGTTGAGCGAGACGTCGACGAAGATGAGCATGATGATGATGGGTGCGTGTCCGCAAAAGCCGGCGGCGACGCCGCAGGACCGTCTCAATGTCGCGCTCGACTGGCTCGACAATATGCTGTTCGCGACGGCGAATGTCGCAGTCGCGGTTGATGACTTTTACGGCAAATTGAGCGACGAGCAGAAATCGAAGCTCGATACGCTCAGCCTGTAAGTGTTTGAGACCCAGTGTCGACAATCTGACATATCAAGTGGAACCGCCTGTACCCGCTGGGACTTAAGTCGAGACTGGTGCCTGATTTTTTAGGGGGTCACCATGCGACTTTTGTTCGTTCATCCTGGTCCATTGCTGTACACCCGCGTCTTTCTGCGGCTCGAGCCGCTTGGCCTCGAGCTTGTCGCCGAGGCGGCTCGCCGTGCCGGACACGCCACCCAGATCATCGATCTGCAGGTCGAAAACCATGACGATTACCGCCGCATGATCGCCGAATGGCGGCCGGATTTTATCGCCTTCTCCTGCAACTACCTCGCCAATGTCCCCGAGATTGTCGATCTCGCGCGCGAGACCAAAGTGTCGTTGCCGCGCTGCTTCATTTGCGTCGGCGGGCACAGCGCATCCTTCACGGCGCGCGCCATTGTCGAGCACGGCGACGACGCCGTCGATTGCGTGCTCAAGGGTGAGGGCGAAGCGGGCATTGTGGCGTTGATCGAAGCGGTCGCGGGCGATCGTGACGGCGTCGACAAGGTGCCGGGCGTGGTGACGGCCGACGGCGAGGGGCCGCAGCCGCATTTCGTGCACAACCTCGACGACTTCAAGCCAGGCCGCGACATGCTGCGCCATCGTCGCAAGTATTTCATCGGCATTCTCGACCCGGCGGCCTCGATCGAGTTCTCGCGCGGCTGTCCGTGGGATTGCTCGTTCTGCAGCGCATGGACATTCTATGGCCGCAGCTATCGCCTCGTCAGCCCCGAGCGCGTGATTGAGGACCTGATGTCGATCGAGGAGCCGGGCGCCTTCATCGTGGACGATGTCGCCTTCGTGCACGACAAGCACGGCTTCGCCATCGGTGAGGCGATCGCCAGGAAAGGCATCCGCAAGAAGTATTATCTCGAGACGCGCGGCGACGCGCTGTTGCGCAGCAAGGAGGTCTTCAAATTCTGGAAGTCGATCGGGCTCGAATACATGTTCCTCGGCATTGAGGCGATCGATGAGGAGGGCTTGCGCAGATTCCGCAAGCGCGTTCCGCTCGGCAAGAATTTCGAGGCGCTCGAATTCGCCCGCACCCTCGGCATCGAGGTGGCGATCAATCTGATCGCCGATCCCGACTGGGACATGGAGCGCTTCGCCGCCATCCGGGAATGGTGTCTGGAGGTGCCGGAAATCGTGAATATCAGCATCAACACGCCGTATCCGGGGACGGAGACCTGGCTCACCGAACAGCGGCGGCTTGCGACGCGCGACTACCGGCTGTTCGACATTCAGCATGCCGTGTTGCCGACCAAAATGCCGCTGATGGAATTCTATCGCGAGCTCTTGAAAACCCAGCGTGTGCTCTACGCCAAGCATCTGAACTGGCGCACCGCCCCGATGGTCGCGCAGAAGGCGCTCTCTTTGCTTGCTCGCGGCCAAACCAATTTCGTACGCGGCATGATGCTCTACAATAAGACCTTCAACCTCGACAAAATGCTCGCCGATCACGCGGAGCCGGTGCATTACGAAATACCGTTGCCGGTCGCCTCGCCCGCGACCATGCCCGCCGCGAAATCGGCTGGGCTCTATATCCATGCGCCGCGCGGCCGCGCCGGCCGTCATATCGATGACCATACCGAGCAATTCGTCGATCAAACGCGCATGGGCGCGGCGAACTGATCAAAGCCTCTAGCCTGTTGAGAATGCAGCGCGCAACAACGTGGTGCTGTAGGATGGTTTGACCGCCATTGATTCCTTGCGCGCTTATGAAACAGACTAACGTCATTGTTTTTGCCGTTCTGGTCGCGCTCACGCCGCCCGCGCGGGCGCAGGATGCGCCGCCGCCGGAAACCCTCAACCGCATCATCGATAGCCTCGGCAAGCGGCTGCCGCGGACCCCGCCGGTGTTTGAGAAGGGTGCTGCAGCGCCTGACGCAGTATGCGGCCTGCAGCCGTTCGGGATGACGCTTGCCAAGGGCACCGCGCGGCAGCGGCGCTATGCGGTGCTGGCTGACGCCGACGCGCCAAAGCAAATGCTGGTGCGCATTTCGCGCCTGTCCGTCGATGCCGATGGCAGCGAACGCGCCTATCATCCGGAGGATCCGTCCGGCCTCGGCGTCTGCACGCGCGAGAGGGGGCCGGACGGAAAGGAAAAACTCGCCGGCATCTGTGCGCTCGACGCATTTTCCAGTGGCGGTTTCCGACTTTATCTCGACGCGAAACGAATTCCGTTGATGACCAAGGTGGACGGCAAGAATGCCCTCAATCCGGATTTCGATCGCGAATGGAAAAACTTGTGGCCGCAGATCCGCGAAAAGAAATTGAAAGCCTTCACGCTGGAAAGCCTGACATCGCGTCCCGACGTGCCCGCCTTTTACTATCTGTTCTACGACAAGACGCGCAACACGACCGCTTTGCTCAAGAACAACATCATTCCGACCGATCAGGCGGGCTATCCATGCCTGCGCGGCGCGGAATCGCGATATCCCGGCTATTTCGTCGCCGCGACCACATTGCAGAAAAACGAGGCTAAGCCGCGCGGCGACGGCTGCACGCCGTTGAGCTTCATCGATGCCGAAGCGGTGCCGTTTTTCGTTCTGCCTTATTCACCGATTGGCGGGATTACCGTCGGCGACATCGTCATCGGGCATTTGAAAATCGGGCAGGGCGAGCGGCTGGTGTTCGGCTTTGCAGCCGAAACCGGGCCGCCCGGACAATTCGGGGAAGCGTCTTATGCGTTCGCGCGGATGCTGCGTAACGACATTCCGGACATGCCGATGAACGTGGTCGATGTTTACAAAGCCGATATCGACCCGGCTTGGCTACGCGCGAACAATGCTTCGCTCAGCATTCTTGCGCTGGGCGGAACCAAGGAGCTGCTGCGCGGCGACTATTCAAAGGAGAATATCGAGCGTGTCGGCCGCGAGGAATTCGCCAAATGGAACGGCGGCGCGAATACGCGGCGCCTCGACGCTTGCGCCGCCGGCGCGAAGGATAATGCGGCGCATTAAGCGGAACTTTCCGACCGGGAATCGGGTGGAGATTAACCGGAAACCGCAACATCTTTGGAGCAAAGGCACGGACAGCTTTCGTCCGGCTCAAACTCAGGAGGATGTTATGACTGAAATCGTCCGAACGGATGGCTCGGTGGTTGCGCAATCAGCACCAGACCGCGATCGAGGCGGGGGCGAAATTCGCTTCACAATCGGCGAATCGTCGCTCGGCCATGTGCTTGTCGCTGGAAGCGGGCAGGGCGTGTGCGCCATTCTGTTAGGTGACGATGCCCGCTCGCTTGCCCGCGAGCTGCGACGTCGCTTTCCGAACGCGGCGCTGAAGGATAGCGACGACCGCTTCGATCGGCTTGTCGACAAGGTTATCCGCTTCGTCGAGAATCCTGCAACCGTACCGGATTTCCTGCTCGATATGCATGGCACCGAATTCGAACAGCGAGTCTGGACTGCGCTGCGTGACATCCCGGCCGGTATGACGGCGAGTTACGGGGACGTCGCCAAAAGGATCGGCATGCCGGGAGCTGCACGCGACGTCGCACAGGCTTGTGCCGCGAACCCTCTGGCGGTCGCGATTCCTTGCCATCGCGTCGTCAAAAGCGACGGCCGCTTGTCCGGCTATCGTTGGGGCGCCGATCGCAAGCGCCGGCTCCTCAACAGGGAAGCGATGCTATGACCGCCGCGACGGAACGAAAATTGCAGCCTTTGTTGCAAGACTCAATCGAGGAACGTGTCCGGTCGATCGACTGGACACGCGTCGCGACTGATCTCGACGGGTACGGCTTCGCGCTGCTTCCGCAATTGCTGACGAGGAAAGAGTGCGAAAGCCTTGTGAGCCTTTATGCTGACGACGATCTCTTTCGCAGCAAGATCGTGATGGCGCGGCACGGCTTCGGCCGCGGCGAATACAAATATTTCGCCTATCCTTTGCCGAAGATCATCGCGGCCTTGCGGCCCGCGCTCTATTCACAGCTCGCGCCGATCGCCAATCGCTGGAACGAGGCGATGGGCATCAAGGTGCGGTATCCCGAAGAGCACGGAGCCTTCGTCGCGCGCTGCCACAAGGCCGGGCAGACGCGACCGACGCCTTTACTCCTTCAATACGGCGAAGGCGATTACAACTGCTTGCACCAGGACCTCTATGGCGAGCACGTTTTTCCGCTGCAGGTGGTGATGCTGCTCTCGGAGCCGGGGAAGGATTTCACCGGTGGCGAATTCGTGCTGACCGAGCAAAGGCCGCGCATGCAATCGCGCGCCGAGGTGGTTCCGCTGCGGCGTGGCGCTGCGGCGGTGTTCGCGGTCCATCACCGGCCGGTGCAGGGCACGCGCGGACGCTATCGCGTGAATTTACGGCACGGCGTCAGCCGGGTACGCTCCGGTCATCGCCATACGGCGGGCGTGATCTTCCACGATTCAAAGTGAGTCGGCGCGCACGTCTTTAGATTTTCGTGTTCTCGGTCACAATCCAGCCAAGCGCCCGCATCTTTTCCTTGGCGAGCGGTGTCGCCTGGCCGGTGATGCGCATCTCGGCCCTGCCGGGTCGTCCGCCGCGCCGCAGTGAATCGGTGATGTCGCGCATCGCCTTGTTGGTGCCTTGCGTCCAGGACAGCGCGTCGAGCGGGAGCAGCCCGAGCACGCCGCCTGTCGTCGTGGCGAAGGGGAAGCCGCCGAGCGCAACGAAGCCGGTGATCGCGCGGGTCTTGTTCTGATAATCCGCGACCATCTCCGCCTGCCGCCGCATGAAGAAGGCGGCATCGCGCCGGTTGACCGTCGCCGCGCGGGCGATGAACACTTCGCGGCCCGGGACCTGGACTTCCTCGAGCAGACTGACGATCGCGGTGGCATCGAGCGGGGTGTAATTGCGATTGAGCAGGAACTGCTCGGCGAGATTGCGGTCGACGCCCATCGCCAGCAGTTTCGTGCGATTGAGGTCGAGCAATTGCGCCGGCGTGTTGTCGCGCGCGACATTGCCGAGATTGGCGCTGGTCGCGGTGTTCGACACGATGATGCCGCCGACACCGGGGATCGCCATCAACGCGCCGCTGACCACAAGCCCGCCGGTCGCGGCCGCCGCCGACAGTTGGGTCAGGCGCTGCTGCAGCGGCTGGAAGTCGGTATAGGGATCGACGCCGAGCTTGATCGCGAGTTCGCGCTTCTTGCGGCTCGCCCCGGTGAGGTCGGCCATCGGGTCGCTCTCATACTTGCCGGCGTTGTGTGCGCTGGAGCCGACTTGCCCGAACAACGAGCCGATGCCCGACAGGGTGTTGCCGAGTGTCCCGAGCGGATTGACGATCAGTTCGCCCGCGAACTTGATCGGGCTCATGCCGGCTTCGGCGAGCGCGCGGTTGAACGAGTCGGACTCGGTGACCTTCTGAAGCTGGCCCAGCGCCGCGAGTTCGAATTGCCGCTGGCGCATCAAGCCGTCACCGATGGCGGAGAATTCGCCCCATGGCGTGGTGAAGACATAGATGCGCATGAACCCGTCGCTCGTGACCGGGCTCTTGATGGTGTAGTTCTGTCCGCTCGCGCTGATGCCGGGGATCAGATTGGCCTGAAAGCTGCGCGGCTTCTCAAAATCAGCGGCAAAAGCCGCATCGGGCGCAAGAATTTGGGCCGCAAGAATGGCGGACGCCGCGAGAAAAGCAGATCTGATACGAAAGAATTGCGTGGCCATGATCCCCCCTGGATCACGCGAGTTTAGCGGCCCCGGCCGGAAAAAGCATCTGTAAATCAAGGGGCTTGCAGCAGCCTTCCACGGCGCATGATTAATTCCCATATAGGCCCCACGACAGCATCCATTGACGCAAGGGCGCGGGCGAGCCATTCCCCAAAGGACGTATGGAACCGATCCGTTTGCGGACCGATTGTCCGCAGCATCAGCGAGCAAGGAATTCCTGAATGCAGTCGGCGGTCTCACCGGATCGGGACGCAACACGGCCCGAACAGCGAGGACAACATTCGCGCGAATTCTGGCGCGATGCCTTCCTGGCCGTGCGCGCGGAGACGGAACGGCGCGCCGCGCCCTTGTCGGCCGAAGATCAGGTCGTGCAGTCGATGCCGGATGCGAGCCCGACCAAGTGGCATCGCGCCCATACCACGTGGTTCTTTGAGCAATTCCTGCTCAAGGATTTTACGCCGAACTACAAGCCGTTCGACGATCGCTTCGCGTTCCTTTTCAATTCCTATTATGTCGCCGCCGGCCCGCGTCATGCGCGCCCGATGCGCGGCCTGCTCACGCAACCCTCGGCCTGCGAGGTCACCGCGTACCGCGCGCATGTCGATGCAGCGGTCGCGACGCTGATCGAATGCGCGGACGATGCCGCGCTCGCGCGCATCGCGCCGATTGTTGAAATCGGATTGCATCACGAGCAACAGCATCAGGAATTGCTGCTGACCGACATCCTGCACGCTTTCGCGCAAAATCCGATCCTGCCCGCTTATGATCGGGACTGGACTTTCCCGAAAGCAGAAGGCGACGAGGGCTACGCCGAATTGCCGACCGGCATTCATCCGATCGGGTTCGAGGGCGAAGGGTTCTGTTTCGACAACGAACGACCCGTGCACCGTGTGCTGCTGCAGCCGGTGCAGATTTCGAAGGCCCTTGTCGCCAATGGCGAGTGGATGGATTTCATTGCCGACGATGGTTATTCGCGGGCGGACCTCTGGCTGTCCGACGGCTTCGCGCAGGTGCAAGCCGAGGGCTGGCAGGCGCCGGGCTATTGGCAGAAGCGCGATGGCGAGTGGTTCGCGATGACGCTTGGCGGATTGCGCAAGATCGATCCCGCCGCGCCAGTCACGCAGGTGAGCTATTACGAGGCCGATGCGTTCGTGCGCTGGCGCGGCGTGCATCTGCCGACCGAAATGGAATGGGAGGTCGCCGCGCGCGCGGGCCTTCTCAGCGACGCCTTCGGGATCGTCTGGCAATGGACGCGGTCGAGCTATTCGCCTTATCCCGGTTATCGCGCGGCGCCCGGCGCGCTCGGCGAATATAACGGCAAGTTCATGGTCAACCAGATCGTGCTGCGCGGCTCGTCGCTCGCGACGCCGCACGGCCATGCGCGCGTCACCTATCGCAACTTCTTCTATCCGTCTGCCCGCTGGCAATTCAGCGGGCTGCGGCTCGCGCGCTATCCGGACTGAGAGGTTTTTATGGTTGCTCTGGTCAAATCGTTCGTCCCGCCGGCGAGCCATTCGCGGTCGCAATTCGAGACCGACGTGATCGCCGGGCTGTCGCGCGATCCGAAAAGCATTCCACCGAAATATTTCTACGACGGAGAAGGCTCGCGCCTGTTCGAGGAAATTACGCGGCTGCCGGAATATTATCTTACGCGCACCGAGACCGGCATCCTCAACGCGCATGCCCGCGAGCTCAACACGATCATCCCGCAAGGCGCGGCCCTGGTCGAATTCGGCAGCGGCGCGTGCATCAAGGTGCAGATCCTGCTCGACAATGTTCCGGCGATTGCCGCCTATCTGCCGGTCGATATTTCGGGAGAGTTCCTGAAAGGCGAAGCCGAGAGGATTTCGGCGTCCTATCCGCGGCTCGCCGTTCATCCGGTGGTCGCCGATTTCACCAAGCCCTTCGAGCTGCCGGCGGAATTCGCGACCATGCCGAAGACCGGGTTTTTCCCGGGCTCGACCATCGGCAATTTCGAGGCGCATGACGCGGTGGCGTTCATGCGCCATGCGGCGGCGACGATCGGGCAGGGCGGGGCGCTGGTCATCGGCGTCGATCTCGTCAAGGATCCGGCCATTCTCAATGCCGCCTATAACGATGCCGCCGGCATCACCGCCAGGTTCAATCTCAACCTCCTGCGCCGGATCAACCGCGAGCTCGAGGGCAATTTCGACCTGCAGGCCTTCGAGCATCACGCGGTCTTCAACCGCGAGCGGCGGCGGATCGAAATGCATCTCGCCAGCAAGAAGCGCCAGAAGGTGACGGTGGCCGGGCGGATGTTCTCGTTCCGGGCCGGCGAAACGATTCATACCGAGAACAGCTATAAATACACTCAAGGGTCCTTTGCGGCCCTGGCGCGCGGCTTCGGCTGGACACCGGAGATCGCCTGGACCGATCCGGCCGAGCTGTTCTCCGTCAACGTGCTGCGCTCCCGCTAGTGTCCCGAATCCGAAGTTCGCTTTGCCTCGCAGCCCCTTCAGCAGCGAACTTCGGATTCAAAGGGACGCTAGCAACATAATAGTTTCTGGTGTGGCTTTGGTTCAGAAGTCCCCTTGCCGATTCGCGGCGGGATCGAGGGGACTTCTGAACCGCCACACCAGCCCATCCCCGCCCACTTAAGGCATGCGTTGAGCGGCTGGCGCTTTGACGCGCAAAGCCGTGGCCGGGCCATCCCGCCTTGTCTATAGTCCCGCGGCTTTGAAGTCCCCCGGCGCCCGCCGGGGCTTTGGTGAAGGGCGGAATATGCGGATTGTCGGGTTCAAGAATGGACAGGGCTTGCGGCTGGGCGTTGTCGAGGGGGATCAGGTCATCGACCTGCAGGCGGCCGATGCCAGTCTGCCGGCCGATCTCGCGGCCATCCTGCGCAAGACCAATGGCGATCTCTCACTCTTGAGCGATCTCGCCAAGAAGGCGCCGGCGTCGGCGCGCGTTCCGCTCAAAGGGCTCTCCTACGCATTGCCCGTCGCCAATCCCGGCAAGATCATCCTGCTCGGCCTGAATTACCTCGAGCACGTCAAGGAAGGCCCGCAGCGCGACAACATCCCGAAATTTCCGACCTATTTCATGCGGGGCCTGACCTCGCTCACCCCGCACGAGGCGCCGATCGTGCGCCCGAAAGTCTCCGACACGCTCGACTACGAGGCCGAGCTTGTGATCGTCGTCGGCAAGCGCGCGAAGAACCTGACCAAGGAAAACGCTTATTCCTGCATTGCCGGCTGGTCCTGCTTCAACGACGGCTCGATCCGCGAATGGCAGCGCCGCACGACGCAATGGGATATCGGCAAGAATTTCGACGCCACCGGCGGCTTCGGGCCCTGGATGGTGACCGCCGACGAAGTGCCGGCCGGCGGCAAGGGGCTCAAGATCGAGTCGCGCCTCAACGGCAAGGTCATGCAATCCGACAACACCGACAACATGATGTTCCCGGTCGCCGAGACGCTCGCGGATCTGACCATCGGCGTCACGCTCGAGCCCGGCGATCTCGTGGTCACCGGCACCCCGTCGGGCGTGGGGCATGCGCGCAAGCCCCCCGCCTTCATGCGCGGCGGCGACGTTTGCGAGATCGAGATCGAAGGCGTCGGCCTCCTGCGCAACCCGATCGTGGACGAGCGCTGACATGCCGCGCATTGCCGCCGACACGCTTACGAATTTCATCACCGACATTTTCGTCGCCGCCGGCTGCTCGAAAGAGGAGAGCAGGCGGATCGGAAAATATCTCGTCGGCTCCAATCTCGCGGGCCACGACAGCCACGGCGTCGCGCGCGCGCCACGCTATGTGAAGTGGAAGCAGGACGGCGTGTTCTTCGCCGACAGGACGGTCAAGCGCGTGGTCGATACGCCGGTGCTCGCCATCCTCGACGGGCAATATGGCTTCGGCCAGACCACGGCCCCGCAGGCGGTGGCGCTCGGCATCGAGAAATGCAAGGCGATGGGCCTTTCCGCGATTGGCCTGAAAAATTCCGGCCATGTCGGCCGCGTCGGCGAATGGGCCGAGATGGCCGCGGGCGAGGGCCTGGTCTCGATCCATTTCGTCAATGTGCGCGGCAGCGTGCTCGTGGCGCCGTTCGGCGGCGTCGACCGCACATTCTCGACCGCGCCGTTTTGCGTGGGCATCCCGCGCAAGGGCGAAAAGCCGGTCATTCTCGATTTCGCGACCTCGCTGGTCGCCGAAGGCAAGGTGCTGGTCGCGAGCCAGGGCGGCAAGAAAATCCCGGAGAACGCGCTCGTGTCGCAGGACGGCTCGATGAGCGGCGATCCGCATGTACTGTACGGCGATTACAAGCCGGAGGGCCCGCGCGAATACAAGAAGGGCACCGGCGCGATCCGCGCCTTCGGCGAGCACAAGGGCTCGGGGCTCGCGCTGATGTGCGAACTCCTCGGCGGCGCGCTCACCGGCAACGGCGCCTCGCAGCTCTCGCAGCAATGGTCGCAGGGCATGTTCTCGTTCTATGTCGACGCCGCCAAGGTCGATCCCGAGCATTTCTTCCCGGCCGCAGTCACGCGCATGCTCGATTTCGTCAAAGGCTCGAAGCCGCTCAAGGCCGGCGAGGATGTGCTGGTGCCCGGCGAACAGGAAGACCGCTGCCGCGCCGAGCGGCTCAAGACCGGCATTCCGCTGCCGGACGACACCTGGGCCTCGCTCCTCGCCGTCGCGCGCGAAGTCGGCATCGACGGCGCCCGCTTGCAGAAGATTGAGCGGCTCTGACTTAAACGTTTTGAAACGAGGTTTGTCATGTCGAAAGTGATCACGATCTGCGGCAGCCTGCGCAAGGATTCCTTCAATAGGAAGCTCGCCAACATGTTGCCCGCGCTGGCGCCGGCCGGCATGAGCATCACGCCGTCGCCCTCGATCGAGTTGCCGCTCTACAACGCCGACATCCAGGCGCAGAGTTTTCCGGCAACGGTCACCGCCTTCGCCGACGCGGTACGCGCGGCCGACGGTGTCATCATCGTGACGCCGGAATACAACTTCACCATTCCGGGCGGTTTGAAGAACGTGTTCGACTGGATTTCGCGCATGAAGGAGCATCCCTTCATCGGCAAGCCGATCGCGATCCAGTCCGCCTCGCAGGGCCCGCTCGGCGGCGCGCGCATGCAATACGATCTGCGCAAGATGCTGCTCTATGTCGACGCGGTGTCGCTGATCAAGCCGGAGATCTTCGTCACCATGGCGCAGACCAAGTTCGACGAGGCCGGCAAGCTCAAGGACGAGCCGACGATCACCATCATCAAGCAGCAGCTCGAGGCGTTCGAGAAGTTCATCGCGAAGATGAGCGGGAAGTAGCGGAGCGGAACTCTCGCCGATCGTCATGGCCGCACTTGTTGCGGCCATCCACGTCTTACTATCTCCTAGCTGTTGAAGACGTGGATGGCCGGCCTGAAGCCGGCCATGACGGAATCGCAGGGGTCGTGCTCCGCGGCCCCCTATGCTTTGGTTACAAAAGAAACTATTATAGGTGCAAACAATCGCTGGAGGAACGCCATGGACGCAGCCACAGCCACCGCCCCGCGCAGCGAGAGCAAGAAAGCCAGGGTCTACGAGGGGAGCAAGGACCCCAAGCGCGCCGCCTTCTACGAGAAGATTTCCCAGCGCGACCTGGCGCCGCTCTGGGAGGTGCTCAAGGGCCTCGTTCCGAAGGAACCGAAGGTCACCTGCGATCCCGCGATCTGGCATTTCGACGAGGTGAAGTCGCTGGTCATCGAGGGCGGGGGGCTGCTCACCGCGCAGGAGGCCGAACGCCGCGTGCTGGTGCTGGAAAATCCGGCCTTGCGCGGCCAGTCCAAGATCACCAACACGCTCTTTGCCGGCCTGCAGCTGATCCTGCCCGGCGAGATTGCCGGCGCGCATCGCCACACCGCGTCCGCCATCCGCCTGATCCTCGACGGCGAGGGCGCCTACACGCAGGTCGACGGCGAAAAGACCATCATGAAATACGGCGACTTCGTTTTGACGCCGAACTGGACCGCGCACGACCACGGCAATGAGTCCAAGCAGCCGATGATCTGGCTCGACGTGCTCGACATGCCGACGATCAATTTCTTCGGAACGTCGTTTTCGGAGCATCTCGATGACGCGGTGCAGAACACCGCGCGCGTCGACAACGATTCGCTCTGGCGCTTCGGCTCGGGCGTGCTGCCGGACGGCACCGACACGTCGGCGATCCAGTCGCCGGTGATCAACTACGCTTATGAGCGCGTGCGGCCGATCCTCGACCGCATGCAGAAAACCGGCGACGCCGACAAATATCACGGCTATCGGCTGCGCTATGCCAATCCGTTCAACGGCGGCTGGTCGCTGCCGACCATGGGCGCGCATCTGTCGCTGTTGCCGGCGAACTTCAAGAGCGAGCCGTACCGCTCGACCGACGGCACCATCTTCGTGTGCCTCGAAGGCAAGGGCACGACGAAAATCGGCAACCAGACGGTGGAGTGGGGCCCGCGCGACGT
>CAYJNT010000017.1:0-12071 GCA_964370945.1 uncultured Hyphomicrobiales bacterium
TTGGCGCCGATCGCGAGCACGAACAGCACGATCAGCATGGCGTACATGCGCGGCATGTCGAACAGGCTGTAGGCCTGGATAATGAGGAAGCCGATGCCGCGGTTCGACAGCTTGGTTTCGGCAAGCAGCGTGCCGATCAGCGCGACACCCAAGCCTAGACGCACGCCGTTGATGATCGGATGGCGCATGGCCGGCAGATAGATTTTCCACGCCATCTGCCATTGCTTGGCGCGGAAGGATTGTCCGACGCGGATCAGCACCGGATCGATCTGGCGCATGCCGGCGGCGACCGAAAGCGCGATCGGGAAGAAGCAGGAGAGCGAACCGAGCGCGACCTTCGAGGCCGGGCCGACCCCAAACCACATGATCATGATCGGGAAGAAGATGATCTTCGGCGTGGGCCCGAGATAATAGAGAAACGGCTCGAAGGCCTTGCCGAACAGACGATTGGCGCCGAGCACAAGACCGACCAGCACGCCGCCGGATCCCCCGATGAGCAGGGCCATGCCGATCTCGCCCGCGGTCCAGCCGAGATGCCAGTAATATTCCGGACTGAGAAGGAGTGCCCAGATCGCCTTTCCGATCGCGACCAGCGAAGGCACCACGTCTCGATAGAGCAGCCCCGATGCCGCCAGTGCTTCCCAGCCGGCGAGCAGCGCGACGATGATTGCCACGCGCACGAGCGTGACCGGCGTCACGAGGGAATGCGCCGTTGCGACAGATGTCAGTCGGCCCGCGTCAGCCATTTCTCGATCCATTCAATGACGATGAAGAAAATGACGCTCACGAGGATGACGAAACAGATCGCCGCATAGGTGCCCGGCAGGTCATAGCGCTCCGCGAGATCGTTGATCAGCTGGCCAAGGCCGCCGAAATTGATCAGGAACTCGACGCCGACGACATTGATCAGCGCAAAAATCAGACCGAGCTTGAAGCCGGTAAAGATCGTCGGGAGCGCGGAGGGAAGCTGAATCTTGAAGAACATCTGCGTGGGCGTGAGCTTGAAGCTCCTTCCGACATTGAGCAGCACGCGCCGCGTGCCCGACAATCCTTCGATGGTTTTCAGGATGACGGCGGGGAGACCGGCGACGAATCCCATCATCACAATGGTGGTGGCGGAGCGGCCGAAAATCACGAGAAAGAGCGGATACATCAACACGGTCGGCGCCGAGGCAAACGCCGCGACCCAGGTTTCGGTCGCGCGGCGGAGCAAATCGAACTTGTGCATGATCGCACCGATGGAAATGCCGAAGATCGCGAGCAAGGCGGCGGCGGCGACGCACTCCTTGAAGGTCAGCACGAAGCGCTCGACGATATTTTCTTCGACGATGACGCGCTCGAAGCTTGCCGCGATCTGCGACGGCATCGGTACGATGAAGCGGTTGATGAAGCCGAAGCGGATCAAGGCCTCGATGATGAGCGCCGCGAGCAGAAACGTGCCGATGCCGAGCGCGGCCGGCACGAAGCGGATGCGCGAGAGCGCGAGCGAGGTCATTTGTGGCCTCGTGCGCGGGCCTCGGCCTCCTCGAGGCCGCGGCTCGCTTCTTCGCGCAAATCCGCCCAGACCTGCGCGACATAATGGCCGAAGGCGTCGGAGCCGACGATTTCGGAGGAGCGCGGGCGCGGCAGATTGATTTCGACAATGCGCTTGGTTCTGCCGGGCCGGTAAGTCATCACGAGAATCCGGTCGGAGAGTTGCACCGCCTCGGTGATGTTATGGGTGATCAGCAACGTCGTCTGCTGCAGCGTCTGCTGGATTTGCAGCACCTTGTCGCCGAGGAGAAGCCGTGTCTGCTCATCGAGAGCGGCGAACGGCTCGTCCATCAGGAGGATTTTCGGCTCCGACGCGAGCGTGCGCGCGAGCGAGACGCGCTGGCGCATGCCACCGGAGAGTTCGACCGGGTGCCGGTTCTCGAAGCCGTTGAGACCCACGAGCGAAATGAAATGCATCGCCTTCTCGAGCCGCGCCGCTTTTTGCATCCCCAGGATTTCCAGCGGGAAGGCGACATTCTCGATCACCGTGCGCCAGGGAAAGGTCGATTCCTCCTGGAACACCATGCCGACCGACGCATGCGGGCCTTCGATGCGCTCGCCCGCGACCGCGACGCTGCCGTCGTAGCCGGTGACAAGCCCGCCGATGATGTTGAACAGGGTCGACTTTCCGCAACCGGACGGGCCGATGACGGAGAGAAATTCGCCCGGCCGCACCGCGAACGAGACATGATCCACGGCGGTGATGACGCCATCGGGCGTCGGGAAGCGTTTCACCACGTCGTCGACGATGAGGATGCCGTCGCCTTTCGGGACGGCTGCGGGACGGGGCGAGGGCATCGGCGCAACGGACATGACGGTCAATCCTTGCGCGACATGATGGCGGTCATCGCCGGCGCGTAGCCGGGTGCGACGCGCACGTCGACCACGGCGACGGCACCGTTCTCCACCGCCTCGATCGCCTTGGCGAAACTCGCGGCGAGATCGGCCTGCGTCTCGATTGGCCCCCACGCCTGCGCGCCTTGGGCGCGCGCAAGCGCGGCGAGATCGATGTCGGGATCGGAAATGCGCTGGCCGATCCAGCGGTTCTCGGTCGGGCGATTTCGCATGCGGGCGACGCGCTCCTGATGCAATTCGTCGTTGAAGAAGGAGCGATTGTTGGCCACGACCAGCAGCAGAGGAATGCGGTAATGCGCCGCCGTCCAGAGCGCGGTCGCACTCATCAGGTAGTCGCCGTCGCCGCAGATCGCGACCGGAAGACGGCCGGAGCCTTTCAGCGCCAGCGCCGCGCCGACCGAGATGCCGGGACCGCCGCCGACACCGCCTCCGCCATCGCCGCCGAGATAATCGAGCGGATGGCGAAACGGCCACCACGCACCGTTCCAGGACAGCGGCACATGGGTCAGTGTTACGTCACGGTCATCAACGGCTTCCCGCAAGGTCAGCGCGAGATGTTCAACCGTGAGCGGACCGCTCGGCGGTTGCGGGATTCGCGCGGGCGCGGCGACGACGGACGACTTTCGTGCACCGCCAAAATGTTCGAGCAGGGCCAGTACCGTCTGATCCGGATCGGATGCGAGGAAGAGATCGACCGCGGGCAATCCCTGATAATCCATGCTCCAGCCGTTATGCAGATGATGGTCGATCGAGACCTGGATCACCTTGCCGGATGCTTTCGCCACTTTGAGCGTGCCGGCTGGATCGACCCAATCGAGGCTGAGGACCACGTCGGCCTGCGCGAGCGCATCGAGCGCTTCGGGTACCGGCAATAGCGTGCCGGGCGCGCCGATATGCAGCGGATGATCGGTCGGGAAAGACGCGCCGATTTTCAGGTCGGTGACGACGCGCGCGTTGATGACTTCCGCGAGCGCAATGCGCGCGTTCCAGCTTTCGACACTGCGCGAGACGCGGCCGGCGAGAATGACCGGCCTTTTCGCCGCGCTCAGCATATCCGCGGCCTGCTCGATCAAAGCAGCCGGCGCCGCACTCGTCGCCTGCGGAATGAAGCGTCCGGTTTCGATCGGCGGCAGCGGCTCGGGGAGTTTCGCCTCCTGCAGGCCGGCATCGAGATTGACGTAGACGGGCCCACACGGCGCCGTGTTGGCGATCCAGGCCGCGCGCAAGACCGCTTCACGCGCCGCGGCGGGAGAGGCGGGCTGGTCGTCCCATTTGGTGTAGCCGCGCACGAGCGCGCCCTGATCGCGTGCGGTATGTATCCAGTCGATCCAGGGCCGCCGATGCGTTGCGTCGACCGGACCGGTGGCGCCAAGCACGATCACGGGCATGCGATCGCACCACGCATTGAAGATCGCCATCGTGCCGTGCATCAGGCCGACATTGGAATGAACCGCAGTTGCCATCGCACGGCCGGTAACTTTTGCGTAGCCGTGCGCGATCGCGATCGCCGCTTCCTCGTGCAGGCAAAGCAGCATCTGGGGCCGCTCGTTGCCGAGGTAATTGACAAGCGAGTCATGCAGGCCGCGATAGCTCGCGCCAGGATTGAGCGCGATGTAGGGGATGTCGAGCGCGCGCAAGGTTTCGGCGACGACGTCGCTGCCGAAGGATGCCACGTTGCCGCCGGCCGAAACGGGCCGCTCGATCGCGGCTTCGGAAGACGCGGGCGCCGAGGCGGCCTTGCGCTGCGATGAGCTCACTGCGTTTCCCCTTGTGCTTATTCGTCGCGTGAAAACGCGCGGCCTTCGAACGAGGCACAGCGAGCATAGACTTTGACATTTGCGCTGAGAAGCCGCTAAATTCTGACCGCTTTGTTGCATAATCAGCAACAATAGGATGGCGCGATGGATCGCTTCCGAACCATGGAAAGCTTCGTGCGGGTGGTGCGCGCCGGCTCCTTCACCATCGCGGCGAACCAGCTCGGCCTCTCGCGCGCGCTTGTTTCACGCCATGTTTCCGATCTCGAAGCGCGTGTGGGCGTCCGCTTGCTCAACCGCTCCACGCGCTCGCTCAATCTGACGGACGAGGGCCGGTCCTATCTCGAATTCTGCGAGCGGTTGTTCCGTGAACTCGAGAGCAAGGAGCATGCGATCGTGCGCACGCGCACGGAGCCGACCGGCTTGCTCAAGGTGATGGCGCCGAAATCCTTCGGCACGTTGCATCTTGCCGACGCGATCATCGATTTTGCGAAATTGCAGCCGCGGCTGCAAGTGACGCTCATTCTCGAAGACGTGTCATTCCGCTCCTACGATTTCGCTGAAAAGGGCCTCGATCTGGCGCTGCGCATTTCATCGATGCGCAACGCATCGGTGATCGAGCAGCACATCGCCCCGCTCGAATGGGTCGTGTGTGCTTCGCCCGATTACGTGGCGCGCAAGGGGCGTCCCGCGCATCCGCCCGATCTCGCCGAACATGATTGCCTTGTCCATATCAACGTCACCGCCAATGACCGCATCTGGCGGTTTGAGGGAGCGAAGGGAAACGTGTCGGCAAAGGTCGGCGGCACATTCTTCTCCAACAGCGCGCTGGCGCTGCGCAAGGCGGCGCTCGCCGGTCTCGGCATCGCGCTCGTCCCGCGCTACACCGTCACCGATGAACTCGCCGCCGGCGCGCTGGTGACGATATTGCCGCGCTACAAGCCGCCGTCGCGTCCGTTGATCGCGGTCTATCCACGCGTGCCGGTGGTGCCGACCAAGGTAGAAGTGTTTGTCGATTTCCTGACGAAATGGTTCGCGGCCCGCGATGTCAGCCGGACGTCACAACGCAACGGATAAAGCCTAGCGCATCGGCGAAAACACAGCCGGCAGGAAAACGTCGGTCTGCATCGCCGCAAGATGATCCGGCCCGCCGGGCGGCGGCCACACGCCGTCGGCGACCGATTTGCCGCGCAGGCGCTGACGGTCATCGAGTGACGCATAAGGCCAGATATGCATGAAGCGTGTCACCGGCCCCGACACGCTCGTCATGGCGGCGAGGAGCGGGGAGATATTCGCGCGCGCCGGTACCGCTTTTTCCCACAGCGCGATGGTCGGCGCCAGGCCTTCGGGTTTGAGGGTATAGCTTCGTACTTCGTAGAAGGGGCCATAGGTGCCCGGGTGCATTGGCTTGATGAAGTCGAATGAGGTGTAGGTATCCATCGTCATGCCGGCGATGAATTCGCCGATGCCGAACGGATTGCCGGACCGCAAAATCGCTTCGCGCTCGGCGATCGCCTCTGCGAGGTTGGGAGAATTGCGGATCACCAGAATCTGGTTGAGCGCGCCGATCTCCGAATACCAGCAGGCCAGAAAATTCTTGCCGGCATGGCCGGAGGTCAGCGGGCCTTCGAGCTTGGCGACCGCCTTGGGCACGGTGCCGGGCCGCACGGTGATGATGGTCACGTCATATTGCATGCTGTCTCCAATAGGCGATTTCTTGGGGCAGTTTCTTAGGGCGGTTTCTTGGAACGGCTCCTCGAGCGGATGCGCCGTCACACTATTCAGGACGATTGACAGATTTTTGGTCAGTTCCTACGGTGGTCAGACATCCTACCAAAGACGCTAGCCGGGCTTTTCATCGATCGCAACCGGGGCGTCGGCGGTCGGAATTCTAAAGCCGGCGGGGATAAGGCGCGTCCACCGCCGGCAGATGAACAAGCGCTTTAGGGAGGAGGATCGCATGTCGCTCACTGCGAAATTGGCAGCGGCCGCTCTGGCGGCCGGACTTCTTGGCTCCACGGCGCAGGCCGCCGACAAGGTCGTGCGCGTCTGGCACACCGAGACCGAACCGCAGACCGTCAAAGCCTTCAACGATATCGCCAGGCGTTTCGAGGCGAAGAACCCCGGCATCAAGATCGAGGCCGAAGGGCTGGCCTGGGGCGATCTCGAAGGAAAAATCATGGCCTCGCTCGCGGCCGGCTCGCCGCCGGAATTGTCGCATGGTCAGCCGATCACCTGCACGGCGCTGCAGTCAAAAGGATTGCTGCTGCCGCTCGATGAGGTGGTGAAGGCGATCGGAGAGGCGAATATCTGGGATCAGGTGAAGCGCGTCTGCAATGTCGGCGGCAAGCAATATGGCCTCGTGCACGCCGCCGGAACGTCGCTGCTGATCTATCGCAAGGATCTCGCGGACAAGGCGGGGCTGAAACCGCCGAAGACCTGGAACGATCTCCTCACCAATGCCAAGGCGTTGACGCAATCGAGCAAGGGCGACGGCAAGATCGATATCTACGGCATCAGCATTCCGGGCGACAATCTCTTCATCAACATCATCCTCGGCGAATTGATCAAGGCCAACGGCGGCGCGCTGTTCGACAAGAGCAACAAGCCGCTGATGACCGACAAGAAGATGATCGAGGTGCTGGAATTCTGGCGGGAGCTTGCGAAATACGCGCCTCCCGGCTGGGAAGGTCACGGTTATCTGCAGACCTTCCAGAATCTCTACGGCCAGAAAGCCGCGATGATGTTCCAGGGCTATGGACGCGGCGCCGGCATGATCGAGAAATTCGCGCCGAAGGACATGGCGAACGACAAGACCTTCGACGTCTGGATCAAGCCGCACGGCCCGAGCGGCAAGGAGCCGGCGGCGCAGGTCGACGAAGAACCGTGGATGCTGTTCAAGGACGCCAAGAACAGCAAGGAAGCGGTCGAGTTCCTGAAATTCTTCTACCAGGACGACAATTACCGCGACTATGTCGCGACCGTTCCGATCCATCTGTTCCCGATCACGAAATCGCTGCGCAATTCGCCCGCCTACCAGAACATGGAGATGATCAAGCGCTGGAAAGGCTGGATCGACGTGCAGCAGGGCTATCTCGACAAGGATCAGGGCAAGCCGACGCTGATCGTCGACTGGGCCGACATGACCGAGAAGCCGTACCTCATGGAAGTGCTCGGCTCAGGCATCCTGCGCGACATGGTCATGGACGTCGTGCTCGAGAAGAATGAGCCGCAGAAGGCCGCCGAGAAGGCGCAGAAGCGGCTGGAAGACCTGATGCGCAGCAGGGGCTATCTGAAAGGATAACCATTGCCGAAATCCGAGGTGATCGTGACGGACGGCGGGCGGACCGTCGCCGGCGCAATGCCGCGTGAGCGCTCCGGCGGCTTTCGGCTGCCGGAGCCGGTGGTCGGCATCTTGCTGATGGTGCCGGCCGTCACGCTCTTGCTGCTGCTGACGCTGTATCCGGTGCTCTATGGCGTCTGGATCAGCTTCTTCAACAAGCATTCGTTCTTTCCGCAGCAGACCTTTGTCGGTTTCGGAAATTATCTGTTCCTTCTGAGCGATCCGGAATTCTGGGCCGCGGTCTGGCGCGGGGCGGTCTATTCGATCTCGTCGATCGTTCTGCAGATCGTGCTCGGTGTCGCCGCCGCCATGCTGCTCAACGAGATATTCCCCGGCCGCAACATCCTGCGCGCGATCGTGATGTTTCCCTATGTGGTGCCGACGGTCGTCGCCGTGATCCTGTGGAAATGGCTGCTCAACAGCCAGTTCGGTCTCGTCAACTACCTGATCGAGAGCGCCGGCCTTGTCGATCAGCCGATCAGCTGGATGGGCAAGGACTGGATCATGGTCTCGCTCATCATCGTCAGCGTCTGGCAATTTTTTCCGTTTGTCGTGATCGGGGTGCTGGCGCGATTACAGACGGTGCCGCAGGAACTTTACGAAGCCGCGCATGTCGATGGCGCCAACGCGCTGCAGCGTTTCTTTCATGTCACAATGCCGCAACTCAAAAGCGTGCTGTTCGTAATCGTGCTTCTTCGCAGCGTCTGGATGTTCACGAAATTCGACACACCCTGGCTGATGATCCAGGGAGGCGGCGCCGAAACCTATATCCGCACGCTGCCGGTCTACACTTACATGCGCACTTTCTCTTACTACGAGGCCGGCCTCGGCTCGGCCATGGCGGTCGTGATGTTCCTTGCGCTCGCGGCCATCACCGCGATCTATTTCCGCATCTGGCAGCGCGAGGAAAACCTGTGAATCGCGCCTTCAATCTGATGAGCGCGCGCAGCCAGCTGGTGCTGTTGATGGCGCTCGCTCTGCTGGTGTTCACGGCCTTTCCGTTCGCCTGGATGGCCTCGACCGCGTTCAAGCCGCCGCGTGAGATTTTCCTCACCCCGCCGACCCTGTGGCCGTCGGCATGGGATCTCGACAATGTGCGGCGTCTGTTCGACGAGACGCGCTTTCTGACATATTTCCGCAACAGCCTGACGGTGTCGCTCTCGACCGTGGGGCTGACGCTGCTTCTTTCGACGCCCGCGGCCTACAGCCTGACCCGTTTTCGCTTCTATGGCCGCGAGAAGCTCGCCGCGCTCATTCTGTTTACCTACATGTTCGCGCCGATCATGATCATCGTGCCATTCTACGTGATGGTCCGCTTCCTCGGCCTGACCAACACGCATACCGGCCTTGTGATGGCCTACACGGCGTTCTGTCTGCCGTTCAATCTGTGGATGCTGCGCACGTTCTTCCAGAGCATTCCGGTCGATATCGAGGAAGCCGCGATGATCGACGGCGCCAACCGCTTCCAGGCGGTGATTCACGTCGTGCTGCCGCTCGCGCTGCCCGGTGTGGTCGCGACCGGCATCTTCACCTTCATTCTGGCCTGGAATGACTACATTTTCGCGCGCGTGCTGCTGAGCGCCGATGAATTGAAAACCTTGCCGGTCGGCATCGCCGACCTCTACAACGCCAGTGTCGTCGACTGGGGGATGATCATGGCCTCGGGGCTTCTGGTCATCGCGCCGATTGCGGGCGTTTTCGTGTTCATCCAGAAATATCTCGTTGCCGGCTGGGGCGCCGGCGGAGTGAAAGGCTGACCATGACCACGCCGAGCCGCGATCCGTTGCCGGGTTTTCATCCGTTCAAGAGCGGGCGGAAATCCGACACCGTGTTCGACCAGATTTCCGAATTCATCCGCGCGGGCCGCTTTCCGGCCGGAGGCAAATTGCCGCCCGAGCGCGAATTGTCGGTGATGTTCAACACCAGCCGCCAGACCATCCGCGAGGCGATCTATCGCGCCGAATTGGTCGGCCTCGTCGAAGTGCGCCACGGCGCAGGCAGCTTCGTGGTCGCGCAGAAGGCGCGTGAGCCGATCGACCGGCCGCTGATCGAGCTGATCAAGACCGAGGCGCACCGGATCGCGGAATTCTTCGAAATCCGCCGCGCGCTCGAGGGCTGGTGCGCTTCGCAGGCCGCGAAAGTCGCAAGCAAGGCCGATCTCGATGCGATGAACGAGCGGCTATATGTGATGAAAGACCTCGACGTTGCCGACGAGGAATGGGAGATCAACGACATTGCCTTTCACCACGCGCTCGCGAGCGCGACCGGCAACCCGATCGCCGTCCGCATCATGGACATTCTCCGCGAGGGTTTTTCGGCGTTCTACCGTTTCAAGCGCTTCGTGCCGAACCGCGAGGACCAGAAAGTGATCTGGAAGCATCATTTCGATATCTACGACGCGGTGCGCCGCCGCGCGCCGGAAGAAGCGCGCGCGGCGATCGTCGCGCATATGGATTTCATCGAACGCAAGCTCGACGAAGGCGTCAGCGAGATCGATGCGGACAAGGAGTAACAAGTGGGAAGGCTGGACGGAAAAAGCGCACTCATCACCGGGGGCGCGCGGGGGATCGGGGCTGCGACCGCATTGATGTTTGCGCGTGAGGGCGCGCGTGTCGGGATCATGGGCAAGGGCGAAAAGAATCTTGCCGAGATGAAACGCCGGGCCGCCGGCGATCACAATATCGAGCTTGCAACCTTCGCTGGCGATGTCGGGCGTAAGGAGGACGTTGCGTCCTGCGTCGACCAATTCGTCACGCGTTTCGGCGGCATCGATATCCTGGTCAACAATGCCGGCATCGGCATCGGCCGGCCGTTTTTCGAAAAGACGGTCGAGGACTGGACCGAGACCATGCGGGTCAATGTTGTCGGCACCTTCCTGATGTGTCAGGCGGCGGGCAAGCACATGGCGGCGGCGAAATCGGGAAAGATCGTCAATGTCGCTTCGGTGCGTGGCTTAAATCATCTCGGCCGCGAAGGGGTGATGGATTATTCCGCCTCGAAGGCGGCGGTGATCAACATGACCGGGACGCTCGCCAAGCAATTTGCGCCCGACATCAACGTCAACGTCGTGGTGCCCGGCCACACAGAAACCGACATGTTCCGCGCTCTGCCGGACGAGGTGAAGGCCAATATGATGGCGGGCACGTACATGAAACGCGCCGGCAAGCCGGACGATATCGCCAATGCGATCCTGTTTCTGTCATCGGCGGAAGCGGACTACATCACCGGCCAGACGTTGGTGGTCGATGGCGGGTTCTCGCTGAAGGCGGGGTGATTACAACCCCTGCCGCAGCCGCGCCAAGAGCTTGACCCCGGCATAGCCGTCGGCGGGCGCCATCCCGGCCTTGTGCTGGAAGTCGCGCACCGCCTTCATGGTCTCCATGCCGATGCGGCCGTCGGTGCCGGCGGTGTTGAAGCCGAGTGCGGTCAGACGCTTCTGGATTTCCTGCACCTCGGCGAGCGTCGGCGGCCGCTCGCTGCCGGGAAACGCCTGCACGAACGGCGCGCCACCCAGCACGCGGTCGCCGAGATGGCAGACGGCGAGCGCGTAATTGACCGACGGGTTGTAGCTTTTCACCGCATCGAAATTCTGCCCGATCAGGAAGGCTGGACCGCCGGCGACCGGCACCCAGAGCCGCGCGCTCGCATTCGGATGCGTGAAGGACTTTCCGTCTGCGCGCGCGGCGCCAAGACGTTCCCAGTCGGCATATTGGCGTGTGCCTGTGGGCGCGCCGGCAGGCGGTCGCACCTCGCAGCCCCAAGGCTCGCCGCGCCGATAGCGTCCGCGCTGGATGAGATAACGCGCCGAGCCAGCGAGCGCGTCGTCGGGTTTGCCGAACGGCGAAGCGCGACCGTCGCCGTCATAGTCGAAACCGATATTGAGCCAGACCTCCGGCATCCATTGCGTATGGCCCATCGCGCCGGCCCAGGAGCCGCGCATCTCGGCCGGATCGCTCCAGCCGCGGTCGACGATCACCAGCGCATTGAGCAATTCCTTTTCCCAATAAGGACGCCGGCGGGGTTCGCCCCAGGCGAGCGCGGCGAGCGCGGGGAAAACCGGACGAAAATGATTTTGCTGCACCACCGGATCGCCGAACGCGGTCTCCATGCCCCACAGGCCAAGGAGCGTGACGGCTGCGACGCCGTAATCCTTCTCGATGCGGGCGAGCAGCGGCGCAACTTCGCGCGCGCGCTTCTTGCCGAAGGTGATGCGCCATTCGGAGACGCGGCGGTTGAGATATTGCCAGAGCTGCTCGCGGAATTCCGGCTGTGAGCGCTGCAGGGCGAAAACACCCGTGTCGGGCTTCAAGCCCTTCATTACGCGGTTATAGGTCGCGTCCGATATGCCGCGGCCCCTGGCGCGGGCACGGAAAGCCTCGACCCATTGGTCGAAGGGTTGCGCCGATTGCGCCAGCGCATCGAATGGAAGCGCGACCGACGCCGCGGCGGCGAGACCCGAGCGCAAGCACGCACGGCGCGATATTGGGATATTCGTCATGCGGGAATCCTTTGCGCCATCCTATCGATGATCGTTGAGGCGGCAATCGGGCAGGGCCGCGAGCCGTCTAACGGCGGCGCTTGCGTTT
>CAYJNT010000017.1:12171-18458 GCA_964370945.1 uncultured Hyphomicrobiales bacterium
GAATTGGTGGTGAGGTAAACACTTTCCTGGCGCGCCGAGCGCAGGATCATGCCGTCGCGCGCGGCAACCACGTCGTCTTGGTAGGGCTGGCAGCGATCAGCGCGCTCGTTGAGCAGTTGGCAGGTCGCCGGCCGCAAATCCTGTCCCTGATGACCTCGGCCCGCCGGACATTGGCCGACAAAGAAATACCGGTGTTCGCAAAAGTTATCGCGCCACGGATACGAATAATTTTCCGGCGCGGATTCATTGAACACGAGTGGCTTGAGATTGACCCGGCAGCGATAGGGCGCGTCCTTGCGGCCGCGTGGCGGCGGCGACCGGCCGGTCTGGTCGCAATCGCCCCAATTCATGAAGGATTGCGAATTGGCGAAGGAGGGCGCCTTGTCGAACGGAAAACGGATATTGGCGTAGACGGTTGTGTCGGCGACACCGTCATTGCGCTTGAAGCCGGTATTGGGGAGCAATCGCCCGGCCGCATAATAAGTGAAATCGGAAGAAACATTCTGGGGCCGCGCAACCAGCGCGAAGGCCGATGCGCTCGGAGCATCCGGATTCCCGCCGGCGAGATTGAGCGCGTTCAGAAATACTTGCGCAATGCGATCGGCCTGCACGCAGGAAATCCAGCGCGGTCGCGGACGCCCGTCGAAGCAGGAGATCGAGACCACATAGGTCATGCCGTATTTCTCGAAGGCGTAACGCAGATAATTTTCGAGAACGAAGCGGCGGATATTCGGAAAGGTTTTCTCCAGCCCGCGCACCGGCAAATCGGCTGCCTTGTTCGCGGCCGGAAGGTCGTAAAGGAGCGTGGAGGCCGAGATTTCGACCAGCACCGGCTCAGAACCGCCGATGCCGGAAAGCTCCGGCACCGCGCCGGACTTCACGGAAAACACCGCATCGTATCCCGCCGGCCCCGACAGGAAAAATCCGCTCGCCTGAAATCCGGTAAGATATTCAGCGGCCGGTTTCGCCGGCTCGGCGGCGAGGCCGGCAAGGTAGGCGCGGGTGTCGAGCGGAATGAGGACCGGTGCCGGGCTTGTCGCGATCGCCGGGAAGGCTTTTGCGGTTTCTTCGTTCAGCTTTGCGAGCGCGCCCGCGTCCGTGTCCACCGCGCCGGTGAGTTCGGCGGCCTCGGCGCGAACGGCATCCCAGTCGGGACGCAGGATTGAAATCGACGGGGCCTTGAACGCCTCGCCTTCGCTCGCAAACGCGACAGGGCCGCCGAACAGGATCGCCAGCGCGACAAGGACCGGCACATTGATCAGCCGACGAAATTGCAAAAGACACGCTCCGCGCAAAGCCGCGACCACGGATACCCCAGATTGGCGGCGATGCGAAAGCTGATAAACGCAAGAAAGCCGCGAGCGGTGCCCACGGCTTCGAAGCGATAGTTACTCTTGGGTGAACTCTCTTGGATGAACTGGCCCTTCGGCTGTTGCGCCTTGGGCGCGTCGGGGCAATCCGTCCGCGCCTCGACCGATTGGCCGTCGCGCTGGACCGAGGGGGCGCCGCCGAGCTTCCCTTCCCACCCGCGCCCGGAAGGATGGCGCTTTTCTCAACGTCTTGGGTGTTACCGGTCGCCTTTCCGGTGGTTTCGTTTTCTTTCGCACCGGACCGATCCGCGTTACCCGGCGTGTGACAATTGGTCAGGCTGTCAGGCATCGACTTTTGCGCGAAGGCCGGACGCCGAAGGCCAAGCGACCGTTAGTGGCAACAAAAGAGCCTGGTCATGGTCCCCGGTGTCACAGTGCGGTGGCAAGGAAGGCCGCCGCGACGAGCCCGAGCAGAACCGTGAGCATAATGGTCGGGTCAAACCGCCCTTGTTCGTGCTTCCGGTCAAACCAAGCCAATACACAATCCCTTCGAAATATCGCTTGCGTGGCGTGAGGACTTGGGGCCAAAACGCGTAGGGAAAGCAGTTGGTTCCGGAAGCAGGCGCTTAATTCTACCTCTAGCGAGCGGGCCGGAAGGCGTGCCAGACTAAGCGCGGGCAAACGCCCACGGATTGCGCTTCTGGGCCATATTTTTCACGTCTCTAGGCCTCCGGGACAAATCGGCGGGGATCGATGAGATGTGAGGATCGGCCTGACGAGCGGGGGGCCAAGGGTCGGTCGGGCAAGCCGGAATGTGCGTCAGTTGTGTCATCTAAGGGACGAGAGAAATGAAGCCAGCGGTTCTCATGATCGGCGCCGACAAGGGCGGGGTCGGCAAGACGACGATCTCGCGGACAATGCTCGATTATCTGCGTGCCAAAAGCATGCCCTCGCGGGCGTTCGACGCGGAATCGCCGCGCGGCACGCTCAGGCGATTTCATCCGGCGGTGACCGAGATCGTCGACATCACCCATACCGGCGATCAGATGAAGATCCTTGACACGCTGTCGAGCAACGACGCGCGCGTGACGCTGATCGATATCCGCGCCGGATTGCTGTCGAGCACGCTGAAAGCGTTCCAGGACTCTGGTTTCTTCGACGCTGTCCGTGCCGGCGATTTCAATTTCGGCCTGTTTCATATTCTCGGCCCCTCGGTCGCCTCGCTCGACGAGATCAACGAGGTGATGCCCTATGCCGAGAACGGCGCTTATTTCGCGGTGAAGAACTTCATCAACGAGACAAGTTTCTTCGACTGGGACCCGGCCGTGAAGGCCAAGTATTTCGAGAAAGCGAAAGACACGACCGAAATCAGCATTCCGAAGCTGACCGAGATGGCGTGCGAAGCGGTGGAGCTCGCCGGCGTGCCGTTCTCGACCTTCATCAGCAACAAGAATGCGCAGGGCGGACCGGGCAATTATTCGCTGGTGCTGCGCGGCTACGTCCGCACCTGGCTGATGCACGTGGCGGCGGAATACGAGCGCGCGGCCGTCTTGAAGAAGCTCATACCTGCGGAAGGGTCCGCGAGCAGCAGCGTCGCATAATCGATTTCGTTCGGCGTTTCGCGCCGCATGAATTGATAGGCTGAGAATGAATTTTGCTATTATCGTCGCGTCGGCGCGCGCGCGAAGCGGCAAGACCTTGCTGGCGCGGTTGTTGGCCGAAAATTTCATTCTGAGCGGAATGCAGCCGGCCATCTTCGACACCGACGCCGTCGAGGCGCCGCTCGTCGCGCGCTTTCCGAATGATGCGTCCGCGCTCGATATCGACCGCGTGACCGATCAGATGGCGCTGTTCGACGGGATTTCCGCCCCGGCAGCCAATTCGCGGATCGTCGACGTGACGCACGGAGCGTTCAAGAAATTCTTCGCTCTGATGCTTGAGAGCGACTATCTGCGCGAGGCGAGGGCAAACGGCCTCGAGCCGGTGGTCTTCTATATCGCCGGCACCGACCAGGAGGCGTTCGAGCAGGCGAACAACCTGCGATACCGGATCGGGGACTGCCCGTTCGTGTTCGTCGAGAACGCGTTTATGGGTGAGATCAAGCAGTCGGTCCGCGGCAACGAGGAATTTCGCGCGCTCAGCCAGTTGCCGACACGCATGCTGATCCCCGCGCTCGATCCTTTCTTCATGGAGGTGATCGAGGAGCCGGACGTTTCGCTTTCGGATTTCATGCGCGATCCGAGGCTGAAAATGTCGCCGGAGACGCGCGAAGCGATCCGGTCGTGGCTCATGAAGGCGCTTGGCGAAATCTACGGCGTGCTGAGCATGATCGAGCGGGGGGACCATCTGCCGCCGATCGGCGCTGGTCGAGGGACGCCGCCGCCATGATTGCGGCTCGCGATTAACCACAACGCGAAAATATAAACTTTTCCCTAGCCAAGGGCGCCCGCCGCAACGGCGATCTTTTGGGGCGTAGCGGGGAAATTCCTCAGCAATCTCAGCGCTATTTTTCAACGATCATGTGGGCAACCACGCACGAGCAAGCTGGTGCCAGTTGCGACGGTGTCACGATACTGCCATGCTGTAACCAACAAAGTTTACGCTTGCGGCGGTTTCTCAATACAGGGGTGAGGTGGCGTTATGTCTGATTATGTTTCCGGTAAGACCGAAGGCGCGGAGAACAGCTGCGCATTTTTCGGGGAAGGCGTGACCTTCAAAGGCTCGATCACTGCGCCTGAGCGGATCGTCGTTCACGGCACTGTCGAAGGTGACCTGATAGCGCGCGATCTCTTGGTCGGCCCGACCGGCACGATCAAGGGCAATGTGAAGGTCGATCAGGCCGACATCCAGGGCAAGGTTCTCCAGAACATCGAAGCGCGCGTTTGCCTGTCGCTGCGCAAGACCGGCCGGATCGAAGGCTCGGCCGTCTACGGTGACATCGAGATCGAAAAGGGCGGCGTCCTCGCGGGCGAAGTGTCCTCGATCAAGGGCGCCGAAAAGGGCGGCGACGCCGCGAAGAAGGCCGACAACAACGGTGGCCGCGTGGGCGCACCGCCGATCGCTTTCGACACCATCCGCTCGGTGGCGTCATCCAATGAGCCGAAGCGTGAGGATGCCGACAGGGCGACGGCCAACAAGAAGTAAGCGGCTTTCGCCAGGAAACGGAGACGATCCACGCATTTGCGTGGATCGCCGCCGCCTGCCTTGCGCCTCCGTGTTGCCATGCTCAGGCCAAAAGCCTGAGCTTTTTTGTTGGTCATCGTGTTGGCCTTGGCGAAAGGCGGAGCAGGTTGGCTTGCGAAATTCCGGCCGGCCGGATGGGCTTTGCCGCCTTATCGCGTCGTTTCGATCTGCATGCGCGCGGTATCCATCGCTTATTCCAACATGACGACGTTGCTGTCCCGCCTCACAGCCGTATTGGTGCTGGCGGCCGGCCTTGGCGGCTGCACAGGTTCGTCGCTCGGTGCGCTGGATGGCGGCGCGGGCGCTTCGGCCAATGGCAACGGAAAATTGCCGGGCCATGTCTATCTGATGTGGGGACTGGCCGGAGAGATATTCTCGCGCGGCCTCGATGGTCTCGCGGCCAAGATCGAGCGTGCCGGGGTTGCCGCGTCGGTTCACTCGATGGTCGAGACCGCCGCCATCACCGACACCATCATTCGCAATTACCGGCGCGATCCTTCCACGGCGCCGGTGATGTTGCTCGGACATTCATCCGGCGGCGACGTGGTCATCGCGATCGCCGAGCGGCTGAAAGCCGCCAATGTTCCGGTCGGACTGATTTTCGGTTTCGATCCGACGCCGATCGCGGGACGGATCCCGTCCAATGTGGAGGTGTTCATCAACCTCTATCAGGCGACGAACATCATCGGCGGCGGCAGCGCCGCGGGCGCATCCGATTTTCGCGGGCGGATCGTGAATGTGGACCTGCGCGAGCATCGCGAGATCGTTCACATCACGCTCGACAAATCCGACGTGATCCACGCCCTCGTCGTTGACAAGGTCGTCGGCGTCGCCGCCGCGGCCGCGCAGAAGCAGGCGGCAATGGCGTTGGCGTCATCGCCGCAATCCAGACAACCGCAGGCAAAGGGAAGGAAGCCGCAAACCGCGTTGCCGCCGGCTTATGTCCTGCCGCTGACGATGCGATATGTTGTTCCGGCCAGGGAGCCGATTGCGTTGTTCGACAGCGCGATTTCGGTGACGGCGAAACCGGATGACACCCTGGACTCGATCGCCGCGCGGACGAATACGCCGGCCTGGATCATCGCGCAGGTTAACAAGATCACCGACGATGCGCCGCTGCGGCCGGGCCAGGCGCTGCTCGTTCCGCAAATCGTCTATTCCGCGAAGAATATTACCCCCGCGAGCAGTGTGAAATTGGTGCCGCGATAAGGTTCTATCACTGTTTTCTTTCGTCATATTCCGTGATCGCCAGCCGGGAACCGGCTCGCCACGCCCGCCGTTAACGAGCTTGAGCAGGAGAGGAGGCCAAAATGGCTGATTACGATCCTAATCGCGACTTCCGTGATCCCAATCGTCTGAATGAGATGCAGACGCCGAATTGGGAGGCGGAGCGCAATGCGAATGCGTCCTGGGGCTGGATTTTGGGTGGCCTCGCGGCGGTGGTGCTTGTTCTCGTGGCGCTGTCGTTCGGACGCAATGACTCGCAGACCGCATCGAACGCGCCCACGGCGACGCCACGGCCTGCGCCTACGACCGGCATGAATCCGCCGGCGCGCGTTCCGGCGCAGCCCTCGACGACCACGGGTCAGTCGCCGTCGACCGGTCAATCGCCGCAGCAGTAACGCGCCGATCCGAGAAAATAAGGGAAAAAGCCCCGGCCGAGCCGGGGCTTTTTCCTTGCTCGATTACATCCGGCCGCCCTTGATCTCGCATATGCGCTTGGACGATCCTGTCCAAGGATCGAGGGGTTACGATGCTGTTTGGGCTGTTCCTGACCTATGTGGGCGCCGGAAT
>CAYJNT010000017.1:18558-25379 GCA_964370945.1 uncultured Hyphomicrobiales bacterium
TCGACCAGCCACGATTTCTGGCTCGCCTTCCTGACGCCGCCGGTCTGGAAAGCGATGCACATGGCGCTCTATGCCGCTTACGGTCTCGCCGTGATGCATGTCGCGTTGGGCGCCATGCAAGGCAATCGCAGCCCGGCCGTGCCGGTGCTGCTTGGCGGCGCCTTGCTCGCGGTGACGTCGCTTCACCTTGCCGCCGGCTGGCGCGAGCGGCGCAACGGCGGGACGAAAACGAGTGCGGACGGCTGGCTGATCGTCGGGCCGCCGGTCTCCATTCCCGACAAATGCGCGGCGATTGTGTCCGCGCCCGGCGGTGAACGCATCGCGGTCTTCCGGGACGGCAACCAGATCGGCGCCGTCACCAATCTCTGCGCGCATCAGAATGGCCCGCTCGGGGAGGGGCGCATCATCGACGGCTGCATCACCTGTCCCTGGCACGGCTATCAATACAAGCTCGATGACGGCTGCGCGCCCGCGCCGTTCACAGAAAAGCTTGCGACCTACAAAGTACGGATCAATCGCGGAAATGTGGAAGTCGATCCGAATCCGCTGCCGGCGGGCACGCGCGCCGCGATTGTCGTTCCGGTGATCTGATCCGTCCTGCAAACCCCGACCATTCTGGTTAACAGACCATAACTCTACCGGCGAAATATGATTCAGATTTGAATCGTAAGTCGAAAAGGAACCTTCACGCTTGGCTGTTACGAAGGGTCCACTCGGCAATCGCCGGGTGTCAGTGAAAAGCTTATCGCCCAGTGCAGAAGCTTATAAAGATCGAGAATCGATCATGTCAGAACACTCCTCGCTCATCCATGACCTCGAAGCCGCGATTGCATCCGGCAGCCCCAAAAAACGCGAGAAGGCGCTGACGCTGGTCAGCAATCTGTTCGTCGCCGGATCGACCCAATATTCCGGCGACCAGATCGCCGTGTTCGGTGACGTGCTGACGGCGCTCGCCGCCGATATCGAAACCAAGGCGCGGGTCAAGCTCGCGCACCAGCTCGCAAAAGTCGCGCATGCCCCGGCCACAGTCATCAAGTCGCTGGCCTTCGATGACGAGATCGCGGTCGCGGAGCCGGTGCTGCGCTGGTCCGAGGTCCTCGACGACGCCGATCTCGTCGCCAATGCCAGCACCAAGAGTCAGGATCACTTGCAGGCGATCAGCCAGCGTGAGACCTTGAGCGAATCCGTCACCGATATTCTCGTCGAGCGAGGCAATCACCGCGTCGTGCGCTCGACCGCGAAGAATCCGGGCGCGCGCTTCTCGGAGCGCGGCTTCGGCAAGCTGATCGTGCGCGCGCGGGCGGACGAGGCGCTGCAGTTGCATGTCGGCACGCGCCGCGATCTGCCGCGGCATCATTTCCTGAAGCTCCTGGAGACGGCGTCCGCGGCCGTGCGCGCGAAGATCGCGCTGGAATTTCCGCGTGACGAAAACACGGTTTCGGAAGCGGTCGCGGCCGTCGCAACCGGCATCAACGACGAGGTGCGCAACGCCTCGCTCGAGCATTCGAAGGCGAGGGCGCGCGTCAAGCGGCTCTGCACGACCGGACAATTCGGCGAAGCCGAAGTCCACGCCTTTGCGCGGGCCGACAATTTCGAACGGACCGTCGTGGCCCTGTCGGTATTCGGGCAATTCCCGATCGACCTTGTCGAGCGCGGCCTGCTCGATGAGAGCTTTGACACGGTTTTGGTTCTCGCCAAGGCGGCCGGCTGCTGCTGGGCGACGACCAAGTCGATCTTGCGGCTCTCGGCCGCCAATCGTGGCCTGTCGCCGATGGACATGGACCGCGCGCAGGCGAGCTTCGACCGGCTGCAGGTCAAGACCGCGCGGCGCGCGGTCGAGTTCTACGGCTCATCCCGCAAACCGCGCATCGACGCGATGATGAGCACGCAACCGCTGGCGGTGAATTTCTGATCCCGATGTCAGGCGTTGCTGTTCTGCAGCACGCCGCGGGCCAGAAAGATTTTCGTGATCGCGTCGTTGATTTCGTGAAAGCGCGGATGCTTGCGCCCCTCGAAGCCGCGCGGGCGGGGCATGCCAACCTCGATGATCTGCTCGATCCGGCCCGGTCGTGGCGACATCACCACCACGCGATCGGCCAGAAGCACCGCTTCGTCGATCGAATGCGTGATGAAGATCACGGTCTTGCGGGTCGCCATCCATAATTGCTCGAGGTCGAGCCGCATCTGCTCGCGGGTGAGCGCATCGAGCGCGCCGAACGGCTCATCCATCATCAGAAGCGGCGGTTCGTGCACGAGCGCGCGCGCGATCGCCGTGCGCTGCTTCATGCCGCCGGACAATTCGTAGGGGCGCTTTTCCGCGAAATCGGAAAGCCCCACCTGTTGCAGCAAAGCAAGGGCGCGTGGCTTGTATTTCTCGACATCCATCCCGCGCATGTCGATCTGGAACAGCACGTTCTGCAGCACATCGCGCCATTCGAGCAGGATCGGCTGCTGAAACACGATGCCGCAATCATAGAGCGGGCCTTTGACCGCCTTGCCGAAAACGGAAATCTGCCCGGACGACATCGGGATGAGACCGGCGACAAGCCGCAACAAAGTCGACTTGCCGCAGCCGGACGGGCCGACGATGGCGATGAATTCGCCGGCCGCCAGATCGAGATCGAACGATTCCAGCGCGGTCACGCCGCCGGTTTTCGTGCCGTAGATCTTGCTGACACCGCGGATTTCGATGCCGGACGCGGTCATGAGCGCGTCACCCGGCGCTCGATTTTTTGCGGAGCCGGCTTCAGCGGCCAGATTCTGGCGAGCTGATGCGCCGCGGCGAGAAGCTCGTCGGCGATTCGCGCGTGATGGTCTTTGGTCAGGCGAGCGATCGGTCCGGCAACGCTGGTGGTGCCGAGTGCCTTGCCGCTCTCCGGATCGAGGATGGCGACGGCAATCGCCGCCACGCCGCGTTCGCCTTCCTCGTTCGCCACCGCATAGCCGCGCGTGCGAACAAGAGCCAGATCGCGCTTGAGCGCGGCGAGGGACCGCATCGCATTCGGGCCGACGTCGACAGACGGCTTTTTCGCTTCGATGCCGTCGCGTTGCGCGATGCGGCTTGCGTCTTTTTCAGAGAGCGTAGCGAGCCAGGCTTTTCCGTTGGCAGTCGCGTAACTCACGATGCGCGCCGGATCCGCCGGTTGATACATCAGGCCCGATGGTGCGCCTTGCGCGGAACCGATCCACACCAGGCGGTCGGTATCGACAATGGTCAGGCGCGCAAGTTCGCGCGTTTTACCGGCGACCGTTTGCAGAATGGCCTGCGTCGCATCGACAATGCCGGTCGTGTATAGATAGCGCTGTCCGAGCACCGCCATGCGGAGCGTGAGCCGGTAATAGCCGGTCTCCGGATCCTGCTCGACCCAACCTTCTTCAGCGAGTTGCTGCAAAAGCCGCTGCACACTGCTTTTCGGGGCGTCGAGCGCGGCTACGACGTCCGTCAGCCGCGCGCCGCGGCCGGCCTCGGCCAAAGCGGCGAGGGCGGCCAGGCTATGCGCCAATTGCGACTTGACGACCCGCATGCTGATGGGACACTGTTCCATTAACAACAAGCGGCACTCTATAGACGGTGCGCGGATAGCGTCAACGGGAAACGCAAGGGACGGATAATGACGGCAGGACGGGCGAAGCGGTTCGGCGCCGCGGCCAGAACGGCGGCCGCGCTCGCGGGCTTTCTCGCGCTGTGGGAAATCGTCGTGCGCGTGAGCGGGATCAAGCCGTATATCCTGCCGGCGCCGTCGGACATTTTCCTGGAAATCTGGAGCCGGCAGGGCCGCTATCTGGTTGCAAGCGATTACACGCTGCGGCCGATGCTGCTTGGCTTTGCAGCGGCGGTTGTCATCGGCATCGCGCTGGCGCTCATGGTCGCGTTCTCGCGCCGGATGGAACAGACGCTCTATCCGCTGCTGATCTTCTTCCAGATCGTGCCGAAGATCGCGGTCGCGCCGCTCTTCATCATCTGGTTCGGATTCGGCTTGTTCCCGAAAGTGCTGCTGGTTTTTCTGCTGTCGTTTTTTCCGGTCGTCGTGTCGGCGATCACCGCCTTCCGCTCCGTCGATCCAGACATCATGGATCTGGCCAGGACGACCGGCGCCAGCCGCTGGCGGACATTTTTCAAAGTCGAGTTGCCGCATGCGATGCCGACATTGTTCACCGGTATCAAGGTCGCCGCTGCCTTGTCGGCAACGGCCGCCGTGGTCGCCGAATTCGTGGCGTCCGATCGCGGTCTCGGCAACATGCTGCTCGAGGCCAACGGCAATCTGAACACGACGATGGCGTTCGGCGCGGTCTTCGTTCTGACCGCGCTCGGCTTTGCGCTTTACGCCGCGGTCGAACTGGTCGAGCGCTGGGTGATCCCCTGGCACGTTTCGCAACGCAGCGTCATGGAATCGAACCAACCCATCTAAGACACGGGAGGAAAATCATGCTACGGAAAAGCTTACTGGCATCCGCATTGTTGTGTGCGCTGACGCTTCCGGCGGCCGCGCAGGAAAAGGTGACGCTCCGGCTCAACTGGCTGATCTACGGCTTCCACACGCCGTTCTATCTCGGCGTCGAGCGCGGCTATTACAAAGCCGAAGGCATCGATCTCGAAGTCGGCGAGGGCAAGGGATCGGCCTCGGCGGTGCAGGTGATCGGCGCCAAGGGCGACACATTCGGGCTGTCGGACGGCGCCAGCATCATCAACGGCATCAGCAAGGGCGCGCCCATCAAGGCCGTCATGGGCATCATGAACACGACGCCGTTTGCAATCATCGCCCGCGAAGACGCCAACGTCAAAACGATCAAGGATCTCGAGGGCAAGACCATCGCCGCGACCGCGGGCGAGGCCGGTCTCACGATTTTGCCCGCGCTGATCAAGGCCAACAAGCTCGATGAAGCAAAGCTCAACATCCTGCGTGTCGACGGCGCCGCGAAACTCGTGGCGATCCTCGAGAAGCGCGCGGACGCCATGTCGGGCGGTTCGGAGAACCAGCCCTTCATCCTCGAGCAGAAGGGGCTGAAGACCACCATCATCAACTATGCCGATTACGGTGTGAATACGATGGGCCTCGCCATCCACGTCCATAACGATACGCTGAAGGACAAGCCGAAGCTGGTCGAAGGATTCATCCGCGCCACGCAGAAAGCCTTCGCGGAAGCCGAGAAGAATCCTGCTGCCGCGATCGCCGCGGGCCTTAAGGTCAAGCCGGACATGGACAAGGACCTGTCGCTCAAGCAACTCAACGCCGGCATGAAGCTCGTGCGCTCGCGTTCAGCCCCGACCGCGCCGATCGGCCGGATGCAGGCCGGCGACTGGGAAATGACGCTCAGCCTGATGAAGGAATATCAGGACCTCAAGACCGACATGAAAGCGGACGCGTTCTACACCAATGCCCACCTCCCGAAATGACGGCGGCCGGCGGTTCGCCGATCGGAATGCCGTTGTCACGGGTGGAGCGCGCGGTATCGGTTTAGCGATCGCAGAGCGGCTCGCGTCCGAAGGGGCGCGGGTCGCGCTCTTTGATGTTGATGGCGCAGCGGCAAAGAAAAGCGCCGCGGCGCTCGGCGCCGCGCATCGCGCTCATGCCGTGGACATCACCGACGACAAAGCAGTCGGCGCGGCGGCCGACGCGGTTTACGGCGAATTTGGCCGCGTCGATATTCTGGTCAACAACGCCGGCATTCTCGGCCCGGTCGCGCCGCTCTGGGAGCAGGAGCCGGCCGCGTTCCGCCGCGTCATCGATGTGAACCTCATCGGCACCTATCTGGTGTGCCGCGCGATCGTGCCGCGTATGCGCAAGCAGGCAGGTCCGACGCGCGGGCGGATCGTCAATGTCTCCTCGATCCAGGGCAAGGAAGGGCTGGCGCGGTCCGGCGCTTACGGAATTTCCAAAGCCGGCGTGATCGGGCTGACGAAAGTGCTCGGCAAGGACTTGGCGCAGGACGGCATCACGGTGAATTGCGTGACGCCGGCCGCCGCCGAAACCGACATGGCGAAGGAGCTGACACCAGAGCGCCGCGCCGAAATTATCGCGCGCATTCCGATGGCGCGTTTTGTCGAGGCGCAAGAGATAGCGGCGATGGTCGCGTTTCTTTCGTCCGATGACTGCTCGTTTTCGACCGGCGCCGTGTTCGACGTGTCCGGCGGCCGGGCCACTTATTAGCGGGACTGACTATGGCATTGGCTGGCAGAGGGGCGATCATCATCTGGAACGACATCACGCCCGAAGGGCGCGATCAGTTCTATGACTGGCATCTGCATGAGCACATTCCCGAACGTCTGAGCGTGCCGGGATTTCGCCGCGGCGGCCGCTACATCGCGATCTCGCCGGAGACCAAGCCGGAATTCCTGACGCTCTACGAGATCGACGATCCATCGATCGCGACCAGCGCGCCTTATCTCGCGCGGCTCAACAATCCGACCGATTGGACCAGGCGCGCGACCGCGCATTTCCGCAACACCACGCGCGCCTTGACTGAAGTCGTGCGCAGCGAAGGTGAAGGGCCGGGTGGAATCGCCGGGACGATCCGCTTCGACGGAAGCCGAGACGGAACGGCAGCTCTTGAGCGCGTCAAAGCCAGTGCGTCGGCACTGGCGGACACCGCGCAGATGCCGCGCATCACCGGCGCGCATCTGTGCCTGACGAACAGCGCCGCCAGCGCCGCCAAGACGGTCGAGAGCGAGAACCGTCCCGATATCGTGTCGGCGCCGATCGGCGTCGTCCTGATTGAAGGCTGCGATCATGAGGCGGTGCGCACGGCGGTTTCAGCGCTGTCGAAACAATGCGATCTCGGTCGCGCGCCGCTGCAGACCGGACTTTATGCGCTGGAGCACG
>CAYJNT010000017.1:25479-28193 GCA_964370945.1 uncultured Hyphomicrobiales bacterium
GCTCCCGGACGGATTCACTTTTTACGGATTCCGCAACATCGTTCTCAATCGAACCGGCCAATTGCCGCTGTTCTATTCGATGTCGTATCAAGGCAACCACGGCTTCATCAGGGATCGAGACGAATTCGACAGCTTGATCGATCTTGGCAATCCAGGGCCGGGCCGCATCGTGCGGCTGACGCAGTTGCAAGCCGCCAACCTCCTGGCAACCGCACCGAAGCCGCTGACCCGGACCGGAAGCTATGTCACCCCATTCTCGTTCAACACCGCTGACGTCGACGACGACGGGACCGACGACTTCTTCTTTGGCGGGCATCTCTATCTGTCGGAGAACGGTCACTACAAGCCGATCGTCGATGACGCGCTGGACGGCCGTGAGGTGATCTTTGCCCGCGACCAGTTTCTTGCGCCGAAGGGCAACATCATCGAGCGCTGGTCGTATGACGAGGAGCACCTGGTCAAGGTCGGCGAGATGACGCTGGCGGCGCCCGTCGCCAAAGACCGGCCGTTCACAATCCTGCCGCTCGGCGGCGCCGTCACGAATTTGGCGGATGTGATTGTCATCACGGATTCGACTTACGATTTTTACGCGCTGCGCGACGGCAAGGCCGAACGGGTCTTGTCGCTGCCGGAATCCGCGCCGCACTCGATCATCGTCGGGGCGCGGGGCGATTTCGACGGCGACGGCACCGACGACGTCTGGCTCACCGAGTCGCGGTGGCGAAACAAGGACGGCAAGATCGTCGGACGGGCCTCGCTGCTGTCGTCGCGCAAGTTCAACACCGGCGCATCGCGCCTGGAAGATATCGCGTCCTTCACGCTTTACGGCTCGGAGGCCTATACGGATTACGACGGGATCGGGACCACATTGTCAGCCGTGGCCGGCGACTTCGATCGCGACGGAAAGCCGGATCTGTCGATCTCGGGCCACATCCACATGAACGAGGCCGGCGCTCTTTACATCTTGCGCGGCAAGGACATCGGCGGGACGGCGGAATTGAACGTGTCGGATGCGCGCGTCATTCGCATTGTCGGACGCCCGGTCAGCAATCTGGCTCCGCCGTTCTTTCATTATGACATGCCGTCGGAACGCGGTTCGCAAATCGTCGTGGCGGCAGACAACGACCTCTGCTCCGGGGTCGCCGGCGGCGCGATCTACTTTCTCGATATCAGGAAACTGGTTGAGGATCGCGACAGCTAGAGCGCAATCCGGCGAAGTGGAGGCCGGTTCGCCGCAAGATTGCGCGACAACTAAAAGAATCCAGAGCCTGATCCGATTCAATTTAATCGGATCAGGCTCTAGTCGCTCGGGCCGCCGGGCCGGGCGGGATTGCTTGCAGTCCGTGGCGCGGATTGCCGTGATGTGGCAGATTCCATGCGGCCAATATTGCGGAGACGAACGATGCTGGCACTACGGCCCAATTGCGAATGCTGCGACAAGGACCTGCCGCCGGCGGCGGCGGACGCCATGATCTGCACGTTCGAGTGCACATTCTGTCGCGACTGCGTGGACAACAAGCTCGGCGGACGCTGTCCCAATTGCGGCGGCAATTTCGCGCCGCGGCCGATCCGGCCGGCATCGAAGCTCGGCAAATATCCGCCGTCCACGCAGCGCGTGTTCAAGCCGCAAGGCTGCGGCAAGGTCGCCTGAACGCGGCCGGGATTGTCTAAACGGACTTGCGGCCCCACACCTGCGCGACCGTGAAGGAACGAAGCACCGTTCCCGGATCGCGCAGATGTTTCCGGCATTGCTCGAGCAAGACCGGAAACTCCGCCTCCGAAAGCAATCCGAGTTTCAGGATCGTGCGCCGCAACGACTCCACGGTGGATGGCAGGTGATCGATCATCGGATCGGTGGAGCGGATCCCGATCAGAACCGGACGGTAGTGAACGTCGGTCAGGCCAACCTCTCTCGCCATCCGATAAAGACGGCGCGCCAGATAAACGTCGGAATCCGTGAATGCGCCAAGCATGGCCGTCATCAACCGATCCCATGCCGGGTGGGGCGGATAACAAGCGTAGGTCTCGGCGTCGGGCTCCTGCAGCGCGATAACGCCACCCGGCCGCGCCAGCCGCATCGCTTCGCGCAGCAGACGCTCCGGATCGCCGGCGGTGCTCGCGACGAAGCGCATGTGGACGAGGTCGAACGTCGCGGCCTGCAAGCCGGAGGCGTAGGCATCGCCGTGCCGGAATTCGACATTGCCGGCTGCATGCGCCTTCGCATACGAAAGCGACACATCATCCTTGTCGAGACCGACAACGCGCCCGGCCGGGCCGACGCATTCGCTCATGATGTCGGTGATGCCGCGCGGCCCGCAGCCCATGTCGAGGCAAGTCCAGCCCGGCGCAACGCCGATCAGCTTAAGCATCGTCCGCGCATCAGGCGCGAACGAGACGCCTTGCGCCTCCAGGCGGTCAATCTCGCCCTTGCGCTGTTCGATCGGATAGTTGCCGGCGAAGCCGTCGGACATGGGAACCGTCGCTCGCGGTGAGGTACCGCGCTTTCGCCAAAGATAGAGAAGGAACCGTGCTTCCGCAAAACGACCGCGGATTGCTGCTCCATTTCGTGCAGCGACAACGGCCGATTTCCGCCACGCTATCGCCCTGATCCGTCGTCACAGACGGCTCACGGGGGTGATGACATCTAGGTTCAGTAATGGCGTCCCCAGCCTTGCCGTTCACCGCGTTTACGCGCTGTTGCGCGTTTTTGTTCG
>CAYJNT010000018.1:0-9900 GCA_964370945.1 uncultured Hyphomicrobiales bacterium
GATCCGATTCAATTGAATCGGATCAGACTCTAGATTCCTTTATTTGTCGCGCAATACAGACACGGCGGCAAATGCCCCGGCGTCAAACACAAGGCGGTCCACGGGCTGCCTTAATTGCTGCGGGAACTTCCGGTCGTCTCGACTCCCTTATGCTGCGCCGCGGACGCATCGGACCGCGCCGCCATTTCGGTATTCATGCCGATGAAAATGAACAGAACCACAAAGGCAAACAGGCAGAGAACGCCGACCAACATCAGATTCGCCGCCTGCTCTTCCCGATAATCGTCTCGCGATCGGAACATATCGTGTCGCCCCGTTGGCTGACGTCCCACGGCCGACAACGCCAGGTCCGGTAGGCCGTTCCGGATCCCGCTGGTCCCGCCGGGCCGAGCCTTGCGAAAATCCGAGAGTGTTGCGGAAAGGACGCGTGGCGCGGAATCTATCCGTGATGTGAGGTCATCGCCGGCCCGGACGGGTTCCCGCGAAAGCGAGACAATTCCATTTAGTCCATTCAGGACGTATGTCCGGGCTCCAGATGCCGGGGCGTTTTCTTTGCGCGCTGCGGCGTCATTTTAGCCGGGCTCGGCTTGCCCGGCTCCCCGCGCGGACCGAGCGCCGCAGCCTGCCTATCGTCCTCGGTCAGGCGTTCGCCCGCGCGCCGTGCGTTCAACGCCTCAGCATGCGCGAGGCCATCATTCGTGCGTTCGGTTTCTGCCGAACGATCCTGCAGCAAAGCCGGTGGAACTTTGCGGCGACGGCTGGCGGACATTGCGAGATAGAGCACGATCCCGGCCAGCAGCGCGAGCGCGATAATTCCGAGGGCCATCAGGGCCACGGTCGACTGCGCGGTCTCGGTCAAAAGGGCCTCCCTTTAAATGCAAGATGCGCGGCGCAATGAGCTAACACACGCCGCACGACGGCGTTCCTCCCGCAACGCGAAATCGCGTCGCGGGAGTGGCCTCTGCGTTCAGACGCGGCGCGAACGCCGCGCGTCTAGCAATTCGGCAGGGTGGCGGCGGCCGACGAACCGGAACTCACGCCGCCGGACGGCGCGCCAGCGGACGGCGATGTTCCGGCCGCGCCGGTGGTGGTGCCGCTAGGGCTCGTGCGAGCGCTGCCCGATGTCGACGATCCGGGACTCGGTGTCGCGGCCGCGCTTTTCAGTTTCACTTGCCCGGTGGCGGCGTCCTTGCAGTGCGTTGCGGCGGACACTTGTCCGCTTCCCGACGCCGGTGGCGACGACGTCTGCGCCGATGCGGCATAGATGCCGGCAGCAGCAAAGGCCGAAGCGAGCAACAGGGACTTGATTTTCATGGAGCACTCCTTGGGATGCTCCCCCTCAGTACACGAGATTAGGGTGGCGGGCGCGGCAAGCAATTGATCGCCAAATTTAAATTTTGGATGGAACGCCAGACCCGTTGATCTCGTTGCTTTGGGTCGCGCGACATGTTGCGGCGCGACTGGCTGACGCGTGATTTTTCGGTTTGGAACGGCCCGGCGTCTCCGCTCATTCATATCGAGCGGAAACAAGCAGGAGCCGGCAAATGTCAGATCCTTATGACCCCAATCGCATGGCAAAGAACATGGCCGACAGCAATTCCGTCGGAATGTGGGCCAGCATCGTACTCATTGCCCTCGTCATTCTCGGCGGACTAGCGCTCTTCTACGCCAATCCCCCCGGCGACGTGGCATCGAATCCCGCGGCCACCGGGCAGAGCCCGGCGGGCACGACCGGCAGCGCGCCATCTCGCTGACGATTTTCGAGAGATGGCCCCTGGAGTTGCATTCGGGGGCCATCTCTCTCATCATCCCGCTCTCTCATCATCCCGCGGCGGCGTCAGGGATATCGTCCGGCATGTATCCGAATGCCTTGACCAATTTCCGGTCGTGTGCGCCACCGCCCACCGCTTCGATCAACTCGTAATAGAGGCTCTTGTAGGTCAGGAAAATTGCACCTTCAGCCTTCATACGCGCGATCGCAGTATCGACGTTCCGCGATGACGAAAATATCAGGTCGTCGACGACGAAGACTTCATAGCCAAGGTCAAGAAGTCCGAGACAGGATTGAAGAACGCAAACATCGGTTTCGCATCCGATGATGACGACCTGCTTCTTTTTCAGCCCCGAAAGATGCTTCCTGATCCTGCTCTCCTTGGTCAGGTCGAAGAAATCCTTTTCGAATATGCTCGCGAAAGGACCAAGATCGCGCTTGATCTCGGGCGGCACGCCTCCCTTGCGCGCGATCGGGCGCTCAAGCGTAACAACCATCGGAATTCTGAAATAATCGAGCAGCCGGGCAAAATTCTTGGTGTTGGTTCTGATTTTAGGGCGGCGACTCTTTTCCGCCTGCGAGATGAAAAACGCCTGGACGTCGACGATCGCGCCGCAGCAGCGGCTGGCGACAATGCGCTTTGCCGCCATCGTGTCAGCCCCGGATCTCGGCCATCCAGGCCGTACGGACGAGCGCGCCGATTTCCGACCAGGCCTTGATGACCGGGAACATGACCCGGTTGAAACGATGTTTGGAGATCAGCATGTCATGCAGCGCAAGATAGTCCATTCCGGTTGACAGAAAGCATGCCAGCGCGTCCTCCGGTGTTTCCACGATCGGCTCGCCTTTCACATTGAACGACGTGTTGATCAGCACCGGAACGCCCGTCAGCGCGTCGAATTCCTTGAGCAGGCGGTAAAGGCGTTCATTTTGGTTCTCCCGAATCGTCTGCACGCGCGCGGTGCCGTCGACATGGACGATCGCCGGGATTCTGTCGCGCCATTCCGGGCGCACGCGCTTGGCCAGCAGCATAAACGGCGACTCTTCATCGCCTTCAAAAATCTCGGCTGATCGCTCGGCCAGCACGATCGGCGCGAAGGGTCGGAAGGCTTGCCTGAACTTGACGCGCTTGTTCAGAATATCCTTCATCTCGGGTTTGCGCGGGTCGGCGAGGATCGAGCGGCCGCCGAGCGCGCGTGGTCCGAATTCGGATCGGCCTTGAAACCAGCCGAATATGTTGCCCTCGGCCAACAACTTCGCGGTGTCGCGGCAGATATTATCGCTGACCTTATTGATCGTCTGAATGCGCACCAGCGTCTTGTTCGCTGCCGCGCGTGCTTCCTCCTCCTTGTAAGCGACGCCGAGAAAGGCGTGATCCATGACGAACGAACGCGGTTTCTTGAGAATTTCAAGATAGCCGTAATAGGCACAACCGATCGCGATGCCGTCGTCGCCGGCGGCAGGCTGAATCCAGATATTGTCATATCCCGCCTCGCGCGCGAGCCGACCATTGGCCACGCAATTGAGCGCTACGCCGCCTGCCATGCACAGATTCTGCGCGCCGGTCGCCTCGCGCAGCCATTTGGCCCGTTCAAGCAAAATGTGCTCGGTGTCGTCCTGGATGCGCCAGGCGATATCCTTCCAATGCTGCATCGACGGACTCGCTTCCCAGTTCTGTTCGCGCATCACGAGCCACGGCTTGTCGAAATCCACGCCCCAGTCAGGGATCGCCAAGTCCGTATCCTTATCGGCCTCGTCCTTGAATTTGAGGAGCGACCTGACCGCGTTCGGGCTGCCATACGGCGCCAGCCCCATCACCTCGCCGCATTTATTCCAGTCGGCGAAAATATAGCTCGACACACGGCTATAGAGCGCGCCAAGGCCCGGCATGTAGTAAAATTCGTCGCTCAAAAATCCGCGGGTCGGCTTGAGCCAGACTTTCTTCAGCGCTTCCATTTTCGAGCCGTCGAATTTGTAATAGCTCTCCGATTCGCGCGCGAGCGGATTGACCCCGTTGGTCGGCTGACCTGGCTCCTTTACATCCGTACAGTAATTGCCGACGCCGTCGACCACCATGATCGCACCGTCTTTGAAGGGCGAGGCGGCAAAGGCGCTGTAGGCGTGCGCAAGATGATGTGAAACGGTGACGACCTTGTCCGATTTCGAAAGATAAAGCGGATGGTCTTTCGCCGCGGCCCGCTCGGCATCGTTCAGGACCTCAGGCACGTCTTCGGAAACAAGCCGCTTTTCCAGATCCTCGACCGGTAGTACGTAGCAATTGCGAACGACGAGATCGACGTCATCGAGCGAAATGCCCTCCGCCTTCAGGCAATAATCAACGACATCCTTGAAAAACCCGGTGTCATGCTTTTGCCGCGTGATCCGCTCCTTGTTGATCGCGTAAGCGATTTCGCCATCGCGGAGCAGGCACGCGCTGGTATCGTGGTCATAAGCGTTGATCCCGAGCACATAAACGGGCTTTTTGGACATTGGACTCCGTGCAATTTCCTGTGACGGGGAACGCTTTGCGCCGATCGGTGTTGATCGGTGGGGCGACTATGCGGGGCGGTGAGCCCGGGCTGGCATCATGCCTGAAATTTTTGGGCGTGCCAGCTTTAGCACGACAGGTGACACCATGACAGAGATCGTCGTCGCTAGGATCAGGTCCTTCCTGATCCGCGGACTGGCGGTGTTGGCATTGATCGGGACATACGTCCTGAGCGGCGTGGGAACGCAGGTTCTCAGCACGGTCGGATTATCCAGTCTTATGGTGGCGTCGTCGGCCACAACGGCGGATGCCTATCATTGGCGCCGCCGCCGCTATCGCCGCCACCGTTATGTGCGCCGCCGTCGTCGCCGCCGCCGTTACTGGTGGTGAGGCGCCTGATTCAAAAAAACGAGGCGCGTCGGCGAGCCGGCGCACCTCGTAATTATTGTGTCGCTTGCGCGTCGAATGCGCAGCCGGTGACGATCACCAGCGGCAGATCGTCCGGCGCCAGCGGCGGCTCCAATAGCAACGTGGTGCCGGCGCCGGCGCCACGTAATATGGAGAATACCCATACCCATATCCATAAGCCGGGGCGCCCAAATAGATGCCGACTCCACGCCGGCCGCCTCGCCAATGCCGCCGCGCCTGTGCCGGCGTGGACGCCGACGTCATGAGCACTGTCGCGCCGACAAGGTAAGCGCCATAGACGAAGAGCAACGCCAGTACGGCCGCGCAGCGCGTCAGAATCGTGCGATGGATGACAGCGGTATTCTGAGACATTTCAGATCTCCCGGTCCCTCTTGGAACGCTAAATCGCTCCGGCATTTGGAAATTTCAGCCGGTCGAGATATCGAGATTCTTAGCATGGTTTTCAGTGAGTGACTATGACGAATAACTCGACAATTTTCCTCAAACCCGTTTCTCCAAAACCTTGTGCGCCGCAACAGTCCGGATTTTCAAACCTGACTTTCAGAGCTCTGCTTCGAAATTTCACGCAACGCCAGTCTGTATACCGGCAAGCGCGCATTCACGATGTGTCTTCAAAGCAACGTTGTGTCTTTCGAGCCATGAATTTCTGTTCACTCATCCGGCATTATTTTGGCGCCGGGCCTGCCGGTGTCGCGGCCGCAGGCGGCACGATCTTCATCACGAATGATGTCGGCTTCTCGGTCGGGCCGAATGGGCCCGGCACCTTGTTCTTCACCGGAGGCAGACTCTTCAGGAACGCCGTCATCGCGCGCACATCCTCGGGCGTGAGTTTTGCGAAGGCGCGCCAGGGCATGATCGGCGCCAGCATGCGGCCATCAGGGCGCTGGCCCTTGGTGATTGCGGCTATGATCTGATCGGTCGACCATTTGCCGAGACCGGTTTCTTCATCCGGGGTGAGATTGGGACCATGGAAGACGCCGAGACCCGGCATTTCGAATCCGACCTCCGAGCCGGCAAGATACCGCGCCATGTCCGGCTTGCCGAAGAAATACCCCGGCGTGTGGCAATCGTTGCAGCCCCCGAATGCGACAAGATATTTTCCGCGCTCGATCTGCGTTTGCGCGCCCTGCGCCAGCGCTTCGCCAGAAGATGTAAGCAGAAGCGCGAGAACCGAAGCCGCGCATACAAGTGAATATACAATGCGCAAGCCGTTGCATGACATCAGTCTCTCCTTCATTGGGCCAGATCTGCAGGCGGTTCATCATAGAATCATTCGAGGATATTACATGCTGCGGCCTTTGCCGCGGCGACGGCGTTAACGCATCGACGCGTCAAGTCCGCGCGGTCAACCGCCCTTTCCGACCACCGCAAGTGTCACCGGTGCGACGCCTGAGAAGCCAAGAATGGCGGCGGCGCGCGGCGAGACATCGATGACACGGCCCTTGATAAAAGGTCCGCGATCATTGATGCGGACGAGAACGGATTTTCCATTGCGCCTGTTGGTGACGCGCACCTGTGTCCCAAACGCCAACGTGCGATGCGCGGCGGTTAGTCCGTGCGGATGCGCCCGTTGCCCACTCGCGGTTTTTTCCCCCGTGTAGGCATAGACAGACGCCATGCCTGTAAAGCGTGCCGACTCCGCTTTGAGCGGAGAGGCCGCGACCACACAGACCACCAGTGCGCAGGCCACGGTCGTTACCGGGATAGCGATCATTGTCCAGTCCATCGCAAGGGCGCGACGACTCGCGTCAACTCTGATTCGGCCCACGCATGATACGAAGCGCGGCTTCCACACGCTTCCAGGTCCTGGCGTCATCGTACTGGCCCTGTTCTTCCAATGTACGGGTCTTTTGTGCCGCCTCAACGACAGCCTTGTCGCCATGCGCCTCCAGCAATTGCTGGGCGTAGCTTTGAATCTCCATTTCCCGCATGTTGAGCCTCCTGTCACAGGGCAGAGAAAGCCCCATACCGGCGCTCGAGGGCCGGCATGGCTCAACAGCAGAACGCCGTTCCGGCGACTTGGTTCACTGAAAGATCACGGGCTCCGCGGCCCCTCACCCAAACACCCGCACACCCAGCTCCTTCGGCATCGGCGCGAGCCAGGGCGAAGCCGCGAGCATCTTCCGGGCGTCAACCAGCCCCTGCTGCCAATGTGTGTTCATGGCGGCGCGGCCGAACTGATAATCCTTCGATGCGCCGAGCGGCTGGTGCGGATGGAAGATAAGCTGCACGATGTCCATCTCGGTGACGCAGCCATGCTCGTAAAGCCGCTTGGCCTGTTCGGTGTTGGCGAGTTCGGGCGGCAGCAGCTTATGCAATTCGTTGATGGCGTGGCGGACATCGTGGCGGTAGCGAAACGCTTCCGTCGAGGTCGCGGTGCGGCTGGCGTAACGGATATCCTTGTCGCGCTCGTTGACCTCGTCGAGATTGCGCGGCAGGCGCCCCTGCGCGTCGAACACATCGACCTGAAACAGGAGCCGGCTCCTGCGCGGATAATAGTCCAGCACATATTGCAGCGGCGTGTTCGAGAACAGCCCGCCGTCCCAGTAATACTCACCTTCGATTTCGACTGGCGGAAAGCCCGGCGGCAGGGCACCCGACGCCATCACATGCTCGGGCGCGAGCACGGTTGTCTCTGAATCGAAATAGGCGAAATGGCCGGTGCGCACATTGACCGCGCCGACGCTGAGACGAATGTCCTTGTCCATATTGATGCGATCGAAATCGACGAGACGCTCAAGCGTCTCCTTCAAAGCGGCAGTGTCGTAATAGCTGATCGCCTTGTGCGGCAAAAACCATTCATGCGCCTTGCGGGGGCTGAAAAATCCGGGCTGACCGAACATCAAGGCGGTCAGCGCACTCGTCTGTTGCTGCCACGAGCCCCAGGGGCCGCCGAAGCCCGTCGGCCATGACGCGCTGGTCGCCGTGATCCCTTCCCAGAACTCGCGCAAACGCTTGACACGGTTTCCCGGCGCATTGCCGGCGATGATCGCAGCATTGATCGCACCGATCGAGATGCCGGCCACCCAGTCAGGCAGATACTCCGAAGATGCGAGCGCTTCGTAGACGCCGGCTTGATAGCTCCCGAGTGCGCCGCCGCCCTGCAAGACGAGTCCGACCTTCTTGGCGTACGAGGCCGGACGCGCCGGAGGCTGATCGGTCGTGGGGGCGTCTTTGTTGGTCATATCCCTTCATACCAGAACGGACAGGCTGGATGGAATCGGGGACATGATCAGGTGCCGCGTTGGGCACCCGTTAAGGCGATTCCGCGCAGTTTCAAAGATATATTCAGAAAAGGCGAACCATTCTTTGCTAACATGTATCGAATCGGGTGTCGCGCTGATCCCGCCCGACAATCGGCATTGCTTTCGGCCGTTCGGTTGCCGGCGCCCGCGCGTCAACGGAAGGAGGATCACATGAAACGTTCAGCGTTTCTCGCATTGTCCAGCCTTTTAGCCTCGCTCTTGGCATTCGCGCCTGCGGCGTCCGCGGAAAATGTCGAGGTGGTGGGCACTGGTGACGGCATTCCGGTCTTCAAGGCATTGAGTGCAGCCTTTACGGCGAAGCATCCCGAAATCACCATTGTCGTGCCACCGAGCATTCATTCAAGCGGCGGCATCCGCGAAGTCGGCACCGACCGCGCGATCCTCGGACGGATCGCCCGTCCGCTGAAAAAAGACGAAGAGACCTTGCAGTTGCGGACGGTGCCGGTCTTCCGCGTTCCCGTGATCTTCTACACGCATCCGTCGGCCGGCATCAAAAGTCTGTCGACCGAACAGCTGGTCGGCATTTTCAGCGGCGCCGTGTCGAACTGGCGCGAGGTCGGCGGTGCCGACCTTCGCATCAAGGTCGTGCGGCGGGAGGAAATCGATTCCACGCTCGCCGTTCTGCGCGACACCTTGCCGGGCTGGAAGGAGCTGCGATTCAATCCGGACCGTTCCAAACTTGCGACATCGACACAAGACGCCTTTGCTTCGGTGCGCGCGGTCGCAGGGGCAATTGGTTTTGGTCCCTACACCGCCGATCTTGTCGGATCCAGACTGAAGGTGATTGCGGTCAACGGCATCGCGCCCACCGACCTGCGATATCCGAGCGCGGTGACATTGTCGCTGATCTATCGCGACACGACTGTCACCAAGTCAGCGCTCGCTTTCGTCGACTTCATTTTTACGCCCGCAGGCAAGAAGGCGATCCTGGAAAACGGCGCCATTCCGCTCACGCGCGAAACCAAGCCGGCGACATAGGTTGCCCGCTCCGAAGCGCACGTGGCCCTCGCAGCTGTTGACGAAATCATTTCCTTGATTGAACAAGGGCGGGTGGAACCAAACCCGCCGTTGCGCGTTTTTTTGGGTTCGCAAGCGGACGGGCCTCGTGCGGACCAAGCAACAGCAATCGTCCAAAGGGTTTGCTAAATGAACAAGCTGCATCGCCTGCTGATGGCCGGCACAATTCTGTCCGGAATCACGTCGCCTTTAGCCGCGCAATCACCGCAATCCGGTCTGTCCGGAATGATGCTCGCGCAAGCACCGGCGCCCGAAGAGAAGAAAAAGGACGGTGCGCCGCCTGCCGCAAAGCCCGCGCCAAAACCGCCGGCTGCGGCGCCTGCACCGCCGCCGGCCGCCAAACCTGCACCGCCGCCGCCGGCCGCGGCAAAACCGCCGGCTGCACCTCCGCCTCCGGCGGCATCTCGTCCGGCACCGCCCCCGCCACCCGCTGCAACACGTCCAACGCCGCCACCACCGCCTGCGGCCACACGCAGCGCGCCACCGCCCGCCGCGCAGAGCGCGCCGCCGCCTTCGGCGCAGACGCCGCCGCAAAAACCGACGGCACAGGATCAGCCACCCGCGCGTCCCGGCCGTCCGGTGACGCCACCGGCTGCGCAAGGTCAGCCGCCGGCTGTTCCGGGCAAACCGGTCGTACCGCCCGCTGCACAGACCCCACAGACAACGCCACCGACCGCGCGCACCGCGCCGCAAACGACGCCCCCGGCGGCGCAGGATCGGCCGCCTGCCGTTCCCGGCCGCCCGGTCGCCCCACAACAGCCCGCGCAAACAACGCCACAGACGGCCCCGCAAGCAACGCCGCCCGCCGCGCAAGGACAGCCGCCTGTCGTCCCCGGCCGTCCGGTCGCGCCACCTGCCGCGCAAACACCACCATCTGCCACGCCGCCGGCATCTGCGCCGCCGGCCACCGCCGCACCGGCAACGCCGCC
>CAYJNT010000018.1:10000-22412 GCA_964370945.1 uncultured Hyphomicrobiales bacterium
CTGCCACGCCGCCGGCATCTGCGCCGCCGGCCACCGCCGCACCGGCAACGCCGCCCGCTCCCGCTGCACCCACCGCGGCGGGTATCGCACCCAATATGCAAAGTGCGCCGCTGACGCGCTCCGGCGTCGCGGCACCGACCCAGCAACAGGCGGCACCGATCGCGCCGGCTGCGAGCGGCGCCGGCCTCGCGCCGCAATCCGCGCAAGGACAGCCGCTGCGCCGGATGCAGGACTTGCGCACCGAGCGCCGCGAATCGCGCGAAGGCGGACGAACCTTCATCCGCGAACCGGACCGCACCATCATCCGCGAAGGCAACCAGACCATCATCCGCCACAGCGAGATCGACCGCTTCCGCTATGGTGCGCGCGATGTGCGCATGGAACGACGTGGCAACGACAACGTCACCGTCATCATGCGGCCGGACGGCGCGCGCGTCGTCACGGTCGTTGACAAAAACGGTTTCCTCCTCCGTCGCTCGCGCATCCTCCCCGACGGCACGGAGATCATCATCATTGACAATCGTCCGCGCCGCGGCTTCGCGCGCGGTGCCGGCTATGGCGGTTTCTTCGTGAATCTGCCGCCGCCGGTGATCCGCATTCCGCGCGAACGCTATATCGTGGACGACACTTACGCGGACGAAGCGCTGATCTACCAGACGCTTGTCGCGCCGCCCGTCGATGCGATCGAGCGGCCCTATACCCTCGATGAGATCCGCTACTCGGCACCGCTGCGCGACCGCATGCCGCGCATCGATCTCAATACCGTTACCTTCGAATTCGGCTCGTGGGAGCTTTCACCGGATCAGGTCCAGAAGCTCGCAGCGATTGCCGACGGATTGAACCGCGTCATCCAGCAGAATCCACGCGAAGCCTTCCTGATCGAAGGCCATACCGACGCGGTCGGCCCGGACGTGGATAATCTGTCACTGTCAGATCGCCGCGCGGAATCGGTCGCCATCGCGCTGACGCAGCAATTCAACGTGCCGGCGGAAAACCTGTCGACGCAGGGCTATGGTGAGCAATATCTGAAGGTGCCGACGGAAGGGCCCGAGCAGGCGAACCGGCGCGTCACTGTGCGCCGGATCACGCCGCTGCTCGCCGGCGGCCAGGCACCGCCGCAATAGCACACGTCCGCGCGGCTCCCGCTTTGGGCCGCGCGGACGCATTCGTTCAAGATTGGACCGCGTATCCCTTAGCGGACGGACGAGCCGCTGCCTGTCGTGCCGGACTCCGGGATCGAGCGTGGCGCCGACGCAATCTTGTCCTCGCGGTATGTGGCGCCGTAAATCAGCCCGCTCAGCACGACGAGCACCACCAGCGAAGCAATGAACCATGCGCCCTGATATTTGGCGCGTTCGGGATCGTATTCATTGTAGGGATCGGGCATCGACATGATCGCCTCCGATCGTTGCCCTCATCAAAATAACGATTGAGGACCAGAGGCAGTTCCATGGGAGCACCCTGCCCGAGGCGCTCCCATGGTGAAGTGTCAAATCAAGGCATCATGGAAGTGACGGCGCGTTTCACACGGCGCCGTGCGCGTTTCATCATCGAAGTTTTCTTCGCTGTTTTTTTGCGCTTCGTGGCGGCGCGCGTGACTTTGCGTTTCTTTGTCGTCTTCTTCGCCGCGGCTTTTTTTCTGCGCTTGGCCATGAGGATCTCCTCTGTTGAAGACAGGCGGATCAAATCTAATCCGATTCCGCCCGTCTGGCCTATTTGCCAGTGCGACCGGCAAGGTTCCATTCAGCCCGCAACATGCGGCGGAACAGGGGCGGCAGCGTCTTCGTTATTACGCACGGAAATGTTTCCCGAAGGAGCAATCCCCATGTCCGACCCCTATGGTTACGACAGGAATACCGACCCGCGTTATGACCCGAATGTCGATGACAGCGGCGCCACCGCGTTGTGGGCCGGCATCGCTGTCGCCGCGCTGCTGATCGTCGGCGGCTTCCTCTATTTCTCGTATGACCGCTCCGACAATCTGGCTGCGAACGCGCCGGGCACATCGTCGCGCGCGACCATGCCCTCGGCTGCGCCAGGCACGCCGCCCACCGGCACGACCGGCAGCGGCGGGAGCAATACGTCAACCACACCGTCTACGACCGGCAGCGCACCATCTCGTTGACCGGACGCAGGAGGCGGCCCCGGAGATCCCATTCGCCGGGGCCGTTCTGCGCTCGGGGCCGCGCTAACGTCCGGTCGCAACTGCGATATTCGGCGGCTCGGAACAGTGCCGCGACCGGCTGCGTTATTGGCGTTAGGGAAATGCCGGAGGACGTCTCATGCAAAAGGCGCAAAGGCCGATCCGTGAACCGAACTTTGTACGCCCTCACGCCGATGGCGCAACCACCATGCGGGCCGGCTTTGTGTTGCTCGCCGTGCTGCTGATCGGCGCGTTGATGTATTTCTCAAAAGACCGGGTCCCGGCGGTCGCCGACCGGCCCAATCCGTCACCGATGACAACGACCGGATCGGCGCCCGCCCGCTGAGGCCGCAAAAGCGGCCCGGACATGCGCCGGGGCCGCTTTGCGTCCTGCGCTCGCTTTCAAATCCAGCGATTTTTCCGGAAGCGCGTGAACAGTGTGAAGCAGATCACGATGATCACCGCGATCACGACGAAATAGCCGTATTCCGAGTTGAGCTCGGGCATGTGCTTGAAGTTCATGCCGTAGATACCCGCGATCGCGGTCGGCACAGCGAGGATCGCGGCCCAGGATGCGAGCTTGCGGGTGATGCCGGTCTGGCTCATCTGTCCGGTCATCAGGCTTGCCTCGAAGGCGAAGGCGAGAACTTCGCGCAAGGTGTCGATCTCTTCCTTGATCCGGCGCACGTGATCGGTGACGTCGCGGAAATTCGGCTGCATCGCGGCATCGATCGCGAAAGCCTCCGCATGCGCGAGGCGCTGGCACACATCGAGCAGCGGCCAGGCCGCGTTGCGAAGCCGCAGGAGGTCGCGGCGAAGGAGATAGAGCCGGTCGATATTCTCGTGGTCGAGTGTCTTGTTGAGGATCGAATCCTCGATCGTCTCGACCTCCTCGTTGATCGCTTCCAGCACCGGAGCGTAATTGTCGACGATGAAATCGAGGATCGCGTAGAGGATGTAGTCCTCGCCATGCGAGAGCAAGGTCGGGCAGGATTCACAGCGCTCGCGCACCTTGGCGTAGGACACCGACGCGCCATGCCGCACCGAGACGACATAGCCCTTGCCGACGAAGATGTGCGTTTCGCCGAAGGCGATGCGGCCTTCCAGCATCTGCGCGGTGCGAGCGACGATGAAGAGAGACTCGCCATATTGCTCGATCTTGGGCTGCTGATGCGCGGTGCCGGCATCCTCGATCGCGAGCGGATGCAGGTTGAATTGCGCCTGCGCGCGCGCAAGCAATTCCTCGTCCGGCTCGAACAGGCCGATCCACACCACATGCCCGGGGCGGGCCGCCCAGGCCCCGGCCTCGTCGAGCGGGACGTTGGCGACGCGCTTGCCATGCGCGTAGGCGTTCGAGGCGACAATGCCGGGTTCGACTTTGGGGGCGGGATCGCGTTGCAGCATGCGGCGGCTCCGGCAGCGGCCTCTTCTCAAGAATCAGGAGCTTAAGGACCCCGGAGGTAAAAGAGAAGCAGCCCCACGGGGCGATCCCAATGCTTCCGCAGCCCAGCGCTCTCTATGTCAATACGATGTCAGCGCGATGACGGACCGCTGCCGGTCGTACGTCGCGCCGCCGCGCTCGGCATCGAAATCTTCGGCACCTCGATCGCGGTATCGGACGCGACATTGGCACGCTGTGCGCCGAGATAGACGAGCCCGGCCAGGACGACGATCAGACCGACAAAAGCCGCCAGATAGATCGCCTGCCATCGGGCGCGTTCCGGCTCGTAATCGCGATAAGGATTGAGGTCGGACACGGTTGCCTCCGATCGTCATGCCTCACGATAACGAACGGGCGCGCAAAGGGGTTCCCGGCCTCAATGACGCGGCCGCCATTGGCGATGCCGGGACGCGCTCTCGATCTGTCACGCCTTCGCGAATGAAAAGAGATAAAATCCAAGGGCCAAAGCGGCGAGTCCGAGGAATTGAATGATCGCAAACCAGACCGTTGCGATCTTTGCGAACGTCAATGCGCTGAGCGCTGCGAAGCTATGGCGCGTAATTGTCTCCGGCCACGATAGAAGCGACGCGATTGCCACGCCCTCGCACGCGTCCGCAACGATGTATAGCCCGGGGAAAACCCACCACACCCACATCGGCATGATTGACAGCCCTTCGATACGGCCTGCCAACGCACATGACGCAAATCCGAGAAAGCTGCCGAAAGCCAGCAAGAACAGGACATCGAGTGGAATAATCACCGGCATGACATAACCTCGCACGGCTTTCACATTTGCGTTGTCCTGCGCCCATTCTCTGAGGTTGGCGGCCGTCAGTGGTTTCGAGGGCGAGATGTCTTTGAGGCGCTCCAGGAAACGGTTCTCGACGGCCGCTCCGTAGCGCGGCGCGACGAATTGCTGTGTTGTGTAAACGGCCGCGGTCAGCGCCAGCAGGCCGAGCAGAATCCAGATTCGCATTTCATTCGTCCCGCTCAGCCCGTGCTGCATGGCAATCCGGTTCAGTCCAGTGCCTCGATTCTGATCTCGGCCTCGCCGGAGTTACCGATGAGCGTCTGACTGAGCCAGGACTCGTAGCCCCAAAGGCCGAGCACCGGCTTGTTGAGATAGACGTATAACTCCCCATCCCGCTTCGGTTTCAATATCTCCGCGAGCTGTTCCTTGTCCGGGATCGGATACCGGTGGCGGTCGGCCACCAAAAGATCCGTCTGCGGCGGCGGGCTGCGATCCAGGAAGTCTTCTTCCAAACCGGTCGACCCGATCCGAAGGATGATGGCTCCCCAAGGCCGGTCGAAGGTTCTCCGCAACGGGAAGAGAAGACCCATCGCTGCCGCCTTCGCCGGCGAAAGATTGGATACGGGTTGTGCGCCCATATAGGATTCCTCACCCCAGAACGTCCATCGTCCGACGCGCGGATCGTTCTCGTCGTACGGCTTGCGGTTCACGACGATCCGATAGCGATCTCCGGTTTTGACGAAGACACCGAGCGGAATACAGAGACCGTTCTGACCGGGCGACGTATCGATCCTAACTTCCCTTTTCCAGCCTCTGTCAAAGCCAGGATTTTTCAGGCTGAGCCCCGTGGGCTTGCAGAAACTCCCGAAACCGTCTCGGATATTGAAAAGGTAGTGGTTGGCCAACGCGATCGCGAAAAACAGAATGACGATGGCCGAGAGTGCGGGCGCCAGCCGATATTTGAAACCATGCAACGCCGCTTGATAAGGCCGACTCTGCCGTAATTTCTGGATGAGCGCCTCCGGCGCGTAATAAGCGACGAGAAACGCCCAGATGACGAAACGGACCGGCTGCATGGTGTAGGCCGTCACGAGATTATGCGCCGTGAGCGCGTCAGGCGGAGCGTCCGCGCCGGGAAGCTGTAACCACGAAAGCGTTGGGTGCTCGAAGAGCGGATAGCAGGCGAGATAAATTAGGATTGCAATGAACAGCGCCTTCAGAATGCGTCTGACCCCATTGGTCGTGGCTGGCGCTTTCGGCGCAATCCTTGTCCCGGGCAGCGATATGGTCCAGATCTGCCGCATGAGGTCGGTCATCGCCCCTCCGAGTTGGGCGCTGATCCAGATGAGGAACGCGACAAGCGCGGCGGAGACCAGGAACCAGGCCGGATCGCGCGCGTAGGCGTCGAGCCAGCGCGACATAAGCCCAGGCAATACCCCGCCGACGAGCCGGATCGTATCCGACACGATGCGAAGCCGTGTTCTCAGTTCTTCGAAGGCGTAGCTATCGCGATAGAGCGGATAAAGAGCGAGATGGAGGGAGGCAAAAACGGTCAGGAAATACAGAGCGCGCCGTCGCCAAACCTGGTTCCACACGCCCTCCTGCTCCGCATGCCGGGTGCCCGAAGCGGCACCCTCTGCGAGCGCCGCGACGTTCGGATTGACTGCCGGCGGCACCAGACCGACGCTGAAATTTTTCGGATCGACGGTGATGCCGTCCGAGGTCACTACCTCGTAATCTTTCGGCAGACCAATGGGTGCATAGTGATGCGCTCCGATCTTGATGCGGCCGAACACGCTTTCATGAATCTTGGGAAGCGGCGCAAAATCAGCCCTCTTGGTGTCCTTGGGCATCGCCCGGTAGAAATCGTGGATCTTGCGCGGGCTGTAGCGATAATAGCCGCCAAGCCCGCTTCTTGAATCGTAGAGCCGTCCGTCCTTGTTCTTCGCCGAGTCGGTATAGATGAGCGCGTCGGGATCGGCGTCGGGAAATTTCTTGAACTTCAGTCCGGCCGCCTCGGCCTCGGCCAGCATCCAGGCGAGCGAGACATGGGCGAGTGAATCGTCGGGATAGCCGCCGCCGACATTGGAGTGAACGCCGGCAAACCAGACCTGCAGCAGCTGTTCGTCCTTGGTCGGGCGGACCTTGCCGGCGGACTGTGTATTGAGGGAATTTTCGTGCCACAAAACCGGATGGAATGTCGCGCGCTCGTCGTCGATCGCCAAAGCGTGGCGCGCCCGTTTGATGCCGCGGTTGAATTCTTGATTGGGCAATTCGAGCGGCCAGATCCAGTTATTGACGCCGCGGGTCATTTCATCGATCGGCAAGCCATAGGCGGCGACCGTGTCCCAGGCGCCGACGAACTCGATTTCCTCGATCGGCCGCTGTTTCGGCTTGTAGGACAGCTTGTCAATCTGAACCCGGATCCACCGGTACAGAAATTGAAGATTCCAGACCGCGTATTTTTCATGGCGATACGCGCGATAAGCCGCCTTCGCTTTGGAATCGAGTTCCTTCTCGTCAGCAAAGACGACGAGACCCTGATTGAGAACGAGCCCGATCAGCACCCTGATCGTGAAAGCGCCGCGGCTGAATCCGAATGCGTAAATCTTGTCGCCTTCGGACGAACTGCCATGCGCCGCATACTCGGCACGCGACATGTGGTTGCGACACAGAAATTTATAAAGTTCGAGGACGTTTCGCTTCAGCCCCCACCCGAACACACCGCCGAGAATGGCCAGAGGCTTGAAGGACGACGAGCCGACACCGTCGTCGTAGATGACAATTTGCTCCGGCGATTTCAGCTCCAGCGACCCAAACAACCGCCAGACGTTGGTGCGCCAGACCTTTCCCGCCGAGTTTCCCGTGCCGTCCGAGAGCAGAACGATACGTTTTGCCACAACACGTCCCCGCCCGTGGTTCGCCCGGCGGCAATTATAATCGGTCGCGGCGCTACCGCCTAGGGTTGAATTTCGTTTTCGATGCCACCATCCCCGCTCAGGATTTCCCGCGCTTCCCTGGTTGGTCAAACGCGGACGGAAGCACTTCTACTGCACGATTTCGAGCGCGCCGCTCAATCCGCAATAAACGCCACACCCAAGCGGTTGGCCTTGCGCCAGATCACCTTGCAGGACCGGCGCGAATGGAAATTGTCGAACGAGAGTTCGATATCGCCTTCGACGCCGAGGGTCGAGGCGATCTGCAGGCAGGCGCCGTCGCGCGACAAATCCATCACAAGACAATGCATGAGCGAGCCGTTACGCGTGCGGATCGCGGCTTTCTTGCGCATCCAGGTGCGCACTGACTTGCGCAGATCGGCGGCTTCCTGATCGCTGTTCGACACGGCGTCCTCGCGGCAACGCGTCCTTGCAACATTCTGTCGGAGGCGGTTTTCGGCGCTTCTGCGCCGCATCGTTACGAAGACACTAGTGCGCGCGCATGAATCCGATATGAATCGATGCCATAAAGGCCGGGGGTTGCGTTCGGATTCCATTAACGAAACGGATGTTCAGGGAGAGCGCCTGCGATAAAGTGCGCCGTCGCCATCCGGGGAACCTCATGTCCGCACATCAATCAGGGCCGTCCGGCGATTTTGCCGCAACCGCGCAGAAAATCCGTGAGCAGCTTTTTGTCGCACTCTTTTCCGATACGCTTGACGCGCTGGGCTTTCGCGACCAGGCCTTCGCACCGCAGATCCGCCCGCTCGACGAGGAGCTGATCCTCGTCGGGCGCGCGCGCACCGGGCTTTATCGCGACGTCTTCCATATCGCCGAGGGCGAGAACCCGTACGAGCTCGAAATCGCGCTGATCGACGATCTCAAGCCCGGCGAAGTGCCCGTGCTGGCCTGCGGCAAGTCTGGCCGCATCGCGCCCTGGGGCTCGCTTCTCACCACCGCGAGCATTGCGCGCGGCGCAAGCGGCTGCATCACCGACGGCCTCGTGCGCGACATCAAGGCAATCCGGAAATTGTCCTTCCCGGTTTATCACGGCGGCATCGGCCCGCTCGATTCCAAGGGCCGCGGTGTAGTGGCGGCGATCGATATTCCGGTCGAATGCGGCCACGTGCGCGTGCATCCGGGCGACCTGATCGTCGGCGATGCGGACGGCGCGGTCGTGATCCCGCGCGCGATTGAGGACGAGGTGCTCGCGCGCGCGTTCGAGAAGGTCGCGAAGGAACACGAGACCGAAGCGGCTTTGCGCCGCGGCGAGAAGCTCGCCGATGTGTTTGCAAGGATCGGGGTGTTGTGAACGCGACTTGCGCCATCACACCACCTTCCCGAGCGCGTTGAGCCCGATCCGCAGCAAGCCGAGATCCTCATAGGATAGCGCACCGATCGGCCAGTTTTCGACGCAGACACCGTAGGTAACGATCGAGACCCGCAAGCCGTGGTCGCGCGCTGCCGCCATCAGCGCATTGTAGCAATCGCTCCACGTGCGCCGCACCGCGACGATTTCCTTTTCCTCCGGCTCGGCCAGGCAGGTCATGCCGCCGCCGACCATGATGAAGCTCGGCGTGCGGATATTGAGTGAGTAACCCATGATCGCGGCATGGCGATGCACGAGCCGTGTCCAGGCCTGCGCCGCGTTGAACTGCTCGGGCGAGATGCCGCCCGGATCGTCCTTGTTCGCCTGCCAGCGCAGATGCAGCACACCGAGCGTGAAGCCCGCGAGCGCGTCGCTTGCATACTTGCCGGCAAAACGCGGCTCGAAGCCCGCCGCGCGCAATTCGCGCGCTCGTACCGCGAGTGTCTCCGGATCGATGGCGTCGGGCAATCCGCGCGATTTTCCGCGCGCATCGCGCCGCACATTCGGCTTTCGCCTGCGACCGGTTCTCATATCACCCTCCGTTCTTTGGTTTGCGACGGTCCAGCGCGCTCAGTCCCGGCAATGGATCGCCGGCAATCGCCGCGGTGAGATCGCGCGGCGACAAGGCGAGCCGCTCATCGCGCGCGGCAAGGACCGGCGCAGGGATATGCACCGCCTGCGCGTTATGATGGATCGCGCGCGCATGGCCCTGACACACCTCGCCGATCAGTCCGCGGCTCCGGCCAAGATGCCGCGCGATATACTCGATCGTCCTGCCTTCGCGCCGCATCAGCCGCGCGGTGCGGATTTCGTCGGATGTAAGCCGATCCGTCATCATGCCGCTCCCGCGCGCATGATGATGAAATCGAAACGACTGCGCGGACGCCGCTCCCGCTGCCGCGCCTCGTGGTAGCGCGGCGTCACGTAGCAGAGCGCATGATGGGCGGCGCAGTAGACACTCTTCACCTGCCGGATCTGCCCACAGAACAGAAACGGCGGCTCCTCGGTCACCGGGTAGCGGCAATGATCGTGAACAAGATCGACGAACCGGATGGGCCGTGCCTCGGGCGGCGGCGGTGGTGGGGGCGGAAGCGGCGCGCCTTGCGGCGTGGTGCGCGGGCGGCCCCGCCGGCTTCGCGCCGTGCGCGGTTTGGTCGTGAGCTTTTTCAGCGCGCGCTTCGCGGTTGCATCGAGGGGGCGCCGGCTCGCTGCATGCGGCGGCAGGCCGAAGCGATTCGCCTTGCCGATCACTGCATTGCGGCCGCCGCCGAGCATGGCGGCGATCGCGCGCGCGCTCGCCCCCGCTTTCCACTGGCTTTTGAGAATGCCGACTTTCTCCGGCGTCCAGAATTTCATAGGCATCTTCCCGATCTTGTTTGATCCCGTTTTGTTCTGCGGGCGGCGGACAAGCGAAAGCGTGGCGTCCGTCACGGCGCGAGATTTGTTTGAATGAGAGCGGACAGGCCGGGGATGGAGCCGGCCTGCCCGCGGGCGCGCCGTCAGGGCGGCTGTGAGCGACGGCGCGCGGTTGAGGGAATCGTTGGCATAGCCTACCTATGCCACAAATAAATATTCGAAGCAACTAATTTTCATTATGGGTCTATGGTATTCACATGCGAATCCTGCTGAATTTTCAGCGTCGTTGGATACGGGGAAATTTCAGCATGCCTAGACGCGGAAGAAAGCCCGGCCCGCGGGGGCCCTATAAAAGCGACGTGGAGGATCCGGACCTCCTCGGCGGTGGCGGCATCCGGTTGCGCCAGTTCCGGCTATCCAAGGGCTGGACGCTGGAGGTCACGGCCGAGCGGACGGGCCTGTCGCCCGGCACCATCTCCAATATCGAGAATGGCGGAGGCTATTCGCCCGAGACCCTCATGAAGCTCGCCAAGGCCTTCAAGACCACGGTTGGCGCCTTGTTCGACTACGACAACCGGAAGGGCGGCGAACAGCTGTGGCCGATCTGGAACGAGGCCGACGCGGCCGAGCGCCAGCGAATCATCGACTATGCCAGGGGCCTGGTGCGCGGGAAGAAGTGAGCGCGCTCACATCCGGCCGACGGTCTTGAGCGCATCAAGGCCGTGCGGTGTGAGACGGATCGCCGGCTGGCCGTCCGCCTGTATACGCTCGACATAACCCGCGTCGACCGCGTCTTCCCAGACGGTCAACCGCGGGCAGGACGTGCGCCATGCGTCCATGACCTCGCGATACGCCCGCGGCTTGGCCGCGAGCCATTCCAGGAAATCGAGCACCAACGGCTCGGTCACAAGGGGGCATTTCTTCCTCCGCCGGCGGCTGCGCGCCGAATGCGGGAATGAAGGACATGATTCCATCTGTAACAAGACCGGCGCGGTCCGCGCGATTCCGTGCCCAAGTCGCTGCGGCGATCGAGATCGCGGCGATTCTGATCGGGCCGGCGACAAGCCCTTCTGAGCAACGCAATAAATTACATTATTTTTTTGTTATTATGCATGCTTAGGCTTTTTTGGCATCGAACGGGCATTTTGTCACGATGCAACTTTCGGTCGAATGGCGCATTGTCTTTCCACTGGCGAAGGAAGTGCCCATGACCCATCCTGCCTTCGAATGGAAAACGGCCGCGGCCATCTTGCTGACGGCGGCGATCGTCCTGCTCATGATCGCGTCGGCCACCGGCTATCTGCGATTCTAGGCCGCAGCCCGATAGCGTGTGTCGGAATTGAAACGCGACGCCCGTATCTCCGCCTTGCGCAAGCAAATAGCGGCCTCGTGATTTTTACCTTGTTTAAATCTTCAATTTCGCTATAATCGTTCTCCGGCGGCACACGGAGAAAACGATGATGAGTGAACACAAGCTATCGTGCCGCCCGAATGGGCCCTCGCCATGTGCGAGGCGCGCATGAATTCCCTCTCCTATCCGTTCGAGGAATTGCCCGGCTTCTGGGACGGCGAATTCCGCTCAGGCGCGTATAACGGTTGCGCGGAGATTTCCTATTCGGAGGCGGGCGAATGGCTCGTGCGCGCGATCGCGCTCGAATGCCATAATGGCAAATGCGGGGCGGCGGCGCGTGGAAAAACGATTCCACTCTCGCACGCCTATCAAGGCCCCTTGTGGGAAGCGCTTTGCGAATCCCTCGACACCTTCGCACGCGATCACATCCAGGATGCGGTCAACCGCGCGCTAGCAGAAGACGGAATCTCGATTGCGGACGGGAATGCGGAGCACCGGCTCGGGGCACGAGAATTGGTGTGAGACGATTTGACGCTTCCCGGGCCGACGATCCTTGATGAAGCGCGGAGTCGATTGCATCAAGAATCGCGCACATCGACTACCGCGCCGAGTTATCGCCCGGAGGTTGGTTGCTGGCGTATTTCGCTTCGGTCTGCGCCTTGCAGGCTGCGATCGGATCGTAGGTGAATTCACCCGCCGCTGGCGCAGGCCGCCCGCGCGCGGCAGCCGACAGCGGCCGCAATGCGATCCGCACCGGATTCGGACAATGATCGAGCATGGCGCCGCTCACGCCATCCACCGCTGCGCCGACCAAGCCGCCCAGCAACGCATTCCCAAGCACCGCCGTGCCGACACCCGCGCCGGACGCCTCCGGATTGAGCGCAAAACTTTCGTTTTCAAAACCCGGTTTCGCGATTGTGACTGCCATCTTGTCTACGCGCCTCACCTGCAAGACGCACGGCGTGACGCAGGCCATGGTTGCGGGCGCAATCGCAAGACCCTGCTGGTCCTGCGGGCCAGCGAGCGACGGAATGACCACCCGGACTTCCGCGCCGCTCGGCACGG
>CAYJNT010000018.1:22512-27242 GCA_964370945.1 uncultured Hyphomicrobiales bacterium
CACGCAACGCCATTTCCTTGGCTCCCCCGATTCCCCGTGCCTCCAGACGTAGCGGAACGCTAGCATCGTTCGAGAACCGGTTGAAACGATTTTCTCGTGCAATTTTTGGTTAACGGCGCGCAGGGCGTCCGCAAGCCGTTTGAGGTCGGCCGCTCCGCGCTCTAGAGTTTGGCCGACAGCGATTCTCCGGACATTGCGAGGCCTTATGCTCGGCTGGTTCCAGGCGCTGATGCCGAAGGAGGAGCGCTTCTTCGAGCTGTTCGTTCGGCATGCCACGCTTGTCGTCGCCGGCGCCGAGGCGCTGCGTGATCTGCTCAAGGGCGGCGACAGCATTCCTCATTATTGCAAGGTCATCTTCGATCGGGAAACGGAAGCCGACGAGGTGACGCGCACCGTGCTCACCGCCGTCCGCCGTACCTTCATCACGCCGTTCGACCGCAGCGACATCCAGGGCCTGATCAGCAAGCTCGACGATTCCATCGACCAGATGAACAAGACCGCCAAGACCACCGCCTTGTTCGAGATCAAGCATTTCGAGCCGCAGATGCAGGAGATGGGCGATTGTATCGTCGAAGGCTCGAAGCTTGTGCTCGAGGCCATGCCCTTGCTCGCCAATATCGGCAGCAATGCCGACACCCTGCACACGCTGACCGAGAAGATCATCCGCATCGAGGAGCGCGCCGATCAGATTTACGACAGAGGGCGCAAGGCGCTTTATCTTGCGAGCCTGAAAGGCGACGCCCAGGCGACGATGAATTTCATCATCAAGGCCGATCTCTACGATCATCTGGAGAAGGTCGTCGATCGCATCGAGGACGTCTCCAACGAGATCAACGCCCTCGTCACCGATCATCTGTGACGGCGCATGGACGCGGTCTTAAGCCTTCCCGTACTGATCGGCCTGATCTTTGTCGCGCTCGCCTTCGATTTTCTCAATGGACTGCATGATGCGGCGAATTCGATCGCCACGATCGTATCGACACGCGTGCTGCGTCCGCGCTATGCGGTGATGTGGGCGGCGTTCTTCAACTTCATCGCGTTTCTGTTTTTCGGGCTGCACGTCGCCCAGACGGTCGGCACCGGCATTGTGAGCGCAGGCATCGTGGACGCGCGCGTGATCTTCGCCGCGTTGATGGGTGCGATCTCCTGGAATCTGATCACGTGGTGGGCGGGTATCCCGTCCAGCTCCTCGCATGCTTTGATCGGTGGGCTCGTCGGCGCCGGCGTGAGCAAGGCGGGGTCCGCCGCGATCGTCTGGTCGGGATTGATCAAGACGACGTCCGCGATCGTGCTGTCACCCCTCACCGGCTTCCTCCTCGCGCTGCTACTCGTACTCACCGTGTCGTGGCTCTTCGTGCGCGCAACGCCGCGCGCGGTCGACGGCACGTTTCGCATTGCGCAATTCGTATCGGCCTCGTTTTATTCGCTCGGGCATGGCGGCAACGATGCGCAGAAGACCATGGGTATCATTGCTGTGTTGTTATTTTCGCAGGGACAGATCGGCCGCGAATTCTATGTGCCGTTCTGGGTTGTGCTCTCATGTCAGGCAGCGATGGGATTCGGCACGTTGGTTGGAGGCTGGCGCATCGTGCACACCATGGGCTCGAAGATCACACGGCTGACGCCGATGCAGGGTTTCTGCGCGGAAACAGGCGGCGCCATTACATTGTTTGCCGCAACCTGGCTTGGCATTCCGGTATCGACCACGCATACGATCACGGGTGCCATTATCGGCGTCGGCGCCGCGCGCAAGGTCTCTGCCGTGCGCTGGAATGTGGCGAGCAACATCGTGTTCGCCTGGATCATCACGCTTCCCGCCGCTGCCTTGATCGCGGCGCTTTTCTACGCGCTGACCGGCTGGGGCTAGAACGCCACGCCGGATACATTGTCCTTGGACTTGCCTATTAGGAGAAGGCAGGAGAAAGCCAAGTGTTGAGCCCGCTCGCCATTTCAGCCATCGCATTCGTTTTCATTTTCGGCGGCGCACTTCGCGGTATAGCGTTGCGCGGCGTACTGGCTGAGAAGCTCTCCAGTGACGCGAAGGACGCGGTGCGGCTCAGCATGGGACTGATCGGCACAATCGCGGCGCTGGTGCTCGGCCTGCTGATCGCCTCCGCCAAAACCTCCTATGAGGGGAAGGTCACAAGGCTGCGGGAAATCGCCGTCAATGTGATCCTGAGTGACAATCTTCTTGAGCAGTATGGCGCCGAAGCGCTGCCCTTCCTCGCCATTCTTGTCTTCTGGCTAGCGATGATCTTTGCGAGTTTCAGCCTGTTCAGTCGCGCCGAGCCGGTCGTGGTCGTGGCGCTGTTCGTCTGCTCGCTATCCTCCGCCTGCGCACTGCTTCTGATCATGGAAATGGATCGGCCTTTTGCGGGCATCATGGGGATTTCGAGCACGGCGCTGCGGCATGCGCTGGTGCCGCTCTAGCCGCCGCGCGTTTCAGGCGCAAAAATTCCGGCCAGCGCCAATATCGTTAACAAATCAGTAATGCCGCCTGCCTAAACGTTGTGCGCTGGTAGTTGCGTCCATCGCGCCGTCGTACCGTTCGGGGGGGATTATGGCCGGCATCGATCTGGGAATCCGCGGCCTGCATTTCGCGCGTCCGCATCTGCGTCTCGCACACAAAATCGCAGCCATCGGCCTCGCCGGCATTCTGGGCGCAGCCCTGCTCGGCGCGATCTATCTCGTCGGCGCCTCCTCGCAGGAAAGCTTCTCCGCCGGCGCGCGCGACGCGCAGGCGATCTATGTGCGCGCCAGCAGCTTGTCCGGCCTTCTCCTCGAAAGCCGGCGCGCGGAAAAGGATTTCCTGCTCACGAACGAGATGCAGCACGCCGACAAGCAGCGCGAGCTCGCGAAGACGATCGAAAGCGAGATCGAAACCTTACGCAAGGAAGCCTCGGCCGCCGGCAAGGTCGAGATCGCGAAAGCGGTCGAACAGATCGCCGACGGATTCCACGACTACGCCATGCAATTTGCGAGCGTGATCGAGATCAGGCAGCGCCTTGGCTTAAAGGAAAGCGAGGGGCTCGAGGGCGCGCTGCGCAAGGCCGTGCAGTCGATCGAAACCCGGCTGAAGGACTTCGACGACGCGCCGCTCACTGTCACGATGCTGATGATGCGCCGGCATGAGAAAGACTTTATGTTGCGGCGCGACCCGAAATACGGCGCGGAGCTCGCCAAGCGCGCCAATGAATTTTCCAAGGCCGTGGCCGCGAATCCGCTGCTGTCGCCGGCCGACCGGACCGACATCAACAGCAAGCTCTCCGATTACGAACGCAATTTCAACGCCTGGATGGAAGCAGCGAACAGCCTCGGCCGTGCGCAGCGCGCGACGCAACGAGCTTACACCGCGATCGAACCCATGATCGAGGCGATGATCAAACAGGTGGAAGCGAGCTTCAACGAGATGTCTGCGCTGAACGAGAAGGCGGGTGAAGCCACCGCCCTGCGCATGCAGATCTCGATCGCCCTCATTATTCTCCTCTTGTCGGTGATCGCCTTCTTCGTCGGTCGGTCGGTCTCGCGGCCGCTCAAGGCGATGACGAGCGCGATGGGCGAACTTGCCAACGGCAATCTCGACATCGCTTTGCCGGGGCTCGACCGCAAGGACGAGATCGGCGCGATGGCTGTCGCGGTCGACCGGTTCAGGATCAGGGCGGCTGAGCGGGCGCAACAGCGCGCCGAGGACAAGCGCAAGGAAGATGAACGTCTGGCCGCCGGACACAGGGCCGCGATGGTCGCGTTGGCCGATCAGTTCGAAGGCGCGGTCGGCAGCATCGTCGAACGCGTGTCGCAGGCTTCAGCCGAACTCGAGGCGTGTTCGGGAACGCTGAGCCAGACCGCGCAAACGACACAGCAGCTCACCATGACCGTCACTGCGGCCTCCGAGCAGGCTTCCGCCAATGTCGAGGCGGTGGCCGGCGCGACTGAGGAGATGTCGAGTTCGGTCAACGAGATTTCCCGGCAGGTGCATGAATCGAGCCGGATCGCCAGCGAGGCCGTCCAGCAGGCAAGCAAGACCGACCGTCGGATCGCCGAACTGACGCAAGCCGCGACGCGCATCGGCGATGTGGTGGCGCTGATCACCGCGATCGCGGAGCAGACCAACCTGCTCGCGCTCAACGCCACGATCGAGGCGGCGCGCGCGGGCGACGCTGGCCGTGGCTTCGCGGTCGTGGCGTCCGAGGTCAAACAACTTGCCTCGCAAACCGCAAAGGCCACGGAAGAAATCGGAACCCAGGTCGCCGGCATGCAGGCCGCAACCAACGAATCGGTTGCCGCGATCAAGGAGATCGGCGGCACCATCGGCCGCATTTCGGAAATCGCAACCGCAATCGCCGCCGCGGTCGAAGAGCAGGACTCGGTGACCAAGGATATCGCGCGCAATGTGCAGCAGGCCGCGGCCGGCGCCTCGCAGGTCGTCTCCCATATCGGCGAAGTCAATCGCGGCGCGAGCGAGACCGGTGCGGCGTCCGGAAATCTTCTGACCTCCGCGCAATCGCTGTCGAGCGAAAGCCACCGGCTGAAATCCGAAGTCGAGAAATTCCTCACGACCGTGCGCGCGGCTTAACCGGGCTGCGCCTCGGCGCGGACGCGCCGGCGCCGGAAACCGTTGCTGCGCGCGAGAAGACCGTCCGCCGCCCTGTTAGCTTCTCCTTGTTTTCGCCGCACCGTTCTCCGTCGTCGCCGGGCAGTCGGCGACGCCTCCCTCTGCATCGGGCTTGGCG
>CAYJNT010000019.1:0-27142 GCA_964370945.1 uncultured Hyphomicrobiales bacterium
TCGAGCTTGCCGGCCTCGATCTTGGACAGATCGAGCAGGTCGTTGAGCAGCGAGACGAGATGCTCGCCGGAATGATGGATGTCGTGCAGGTAATCGCGGTAACGATCATTGCCGACGGGGCCGAAGCGCTCGCTCATCATCACCTCCGAGAAGCCGATGATCGCGTTGAGCGGCGTGCGCATCTCGTGGCTGACCTTGGCGAGGAATTCGGATTTCGCCGTTGAGGCCTTCTCGGCCGCGCGCTTGGCGCTGAGCAGGTCTTCCTGCGATTTCTTCCAGGCCGTGATGTCGCGAATGAGCGCGCAGAATTTCGGTTCGCTCTCCCCGATGCGGCCCATGGTCATGTGCAGCGAAATCAAGCCGCCCTTTTGCAACTTGCCGATCACGTCGCGGCCTTCGCTCAACGTTTTCGGCGCGCCGGAACGCGCGAGCCAGTCGAAGCAATCGCGCGCGATGCGCGCGCTGTCAGGCGCGAACAGGTCGAAGAACGATGTTCCTTCGAGCGTGCCGGCGTCGGCCGCGAAAATCGTGCGCACGCGGTTGTTGGCCTGCAGGATGGTGCCGCCTCGGTCGAGGATCAGCACCCCGTCGGCTGCGATATCGAGAATGCTTTTGAGCTCGGCGAGCTCGGTTTCCGCCGCCCTGGCGGCCTCAGCCGCCGCAACATTCTCGGCGACCGGAACGAGCATCAGCGCCATCGCGGTCGTACCGTCATAGGGGATCGTGAACAGCCGTGCCTCGACCGGCGTGCGCTCGTCGGCGGGATTGGCGATGCGCAGCGACTGCCCGCTCGCCGCTTCGCCGCTCTCTGCATGCGTCTCGATGAACAGCGTATCGAGGCCGCCGGCTTGCGAGAAATCCGATAGCGTCTTGTGTCCGGTCCATTCGAGGAACGACGGATTGGCGTAGATGAACTGGCTGTGCCGGTAGATGAGAACGCCGACCGGAAGCCGGTCGAGCAAGGGGCGCTCCGCGTCGAGCTGATCTTGCTGCGGTTTCGGCTCGGCCGCGATCGCGGCGGCGACACCGAGATCCGCAACCGGAATACCGGCGGAAATCGTCTCGTCCTCTTTCACCGGCGCGCGGGCAAGTTTGTCGGCATCCCGCAAGCGCGCCGTCAGGCGTGAGGAGAGTTCACGGAACGCGGTTCGCTCGCCTTGCGTCAGCGTCGCGCCGTTGCTGGCTGGATCGTTGTCCTGGCCGCTTTCTTGGCCATTGCGGAACGGAAGGATATTTTCGGGCTTGGCCTCGGGCGCGGCATCCACGTCCGGGTCGCGCACGAAGCGCCTGGTCGTCAGGCTGTCGATGCGGGCGATGTCGCGGCACACGCCGAAGCCGCGATAGCCGCGGAACAGCCGGTCACGGTCGTAGATCGGCAGGCCGGACAATTCTACCGGCAAGCGCTCGTCTGAGCCTTCCACCGGCCAGTCGAGCGTGATCCCGCTCCAGGTGTTGCGGGTCGCGATGGCGCGGCGGATTTCGTCATCCGGATCGAGCGCGAGTTCTTTGGCAACTTCCGTCCAGGGCCGGCCGAAGGCGGCCGCGACCGATGGCCCGATCACTTCGACGAATTCACCGGAGGCGAGGCTGAAGCGGCCATCCGCATCCATCTGCCAGACGAAGCGCAAAGGATGCCGCCGTTCGAGCGCGGGTGTCTCGGCCGGAGCGGTCGCGGGCGCAGGATTTTGCAACTGCGGCCGCACTTCTTCCAAGGCCGGCTCGGTGAGGTGTTGCTGTGCGTCTTCGCCGACGGGCTGCGGCGCCGGTTCGCCCGCTTCGGGCTTCGGCGCCGGCTCGGTCGGCGTGCCATCGGCGATGGCTTCGACGGTTTTCGCCATCGCTTGCGCGATCGGCGTGAGATCGACGGGCTCGGGTTCCGGCGTGAGCGAGGGCGCGGGCTTTAAGGGCGTGAAGCGCGCGAGGGTGAAGGCGTTGCCGCCTTCGCCGATGGTTTCGATCGCCGCATCGCCCGATCCGGGCAACTCGTTCAGCGTCTTGCGCTCCGCCAGAAGCGGGGCGGCGCTTTCATTCGCATGGATCAGCGTACCGTCGGCGGCGAAGGCCGCGAGCGGTGTGTCCAGTCCGGCGATCAGCCGGCGGATGCGCTCGTCAAATGACAGATTAGGTCCGGCAGCCTCGGCGGCGATGACCAGCACAGCATATTGTGTACCGATCGAAACGCGCGAGCACATGCACAACAGCGCGCGGCCGAAGCCCGCGCCGAAACCGCGCAATTTTTCGAGCCGCGGCGCGGCGCCGTGCGTCAGCGTCGGATTGAGACGGGCGATCGAGGTCGCGGCGGCCTGTGAAGACTCAAAACGCTTGTCCAGCACGGCCGCGACATTGTCGCCGCCGAAAATCGCAGCGCCCACGGCATTGGCAAACAAAATTTGCCCGCCGTCCGTGCCCCAGAGCCAGACCGGCAGATTGCCCGCGGCGTGCGGAGCGATCCGCGCGTCGTGCAGGCAAGAAAAAAAAGATTCCGCTCGATCCATCAAACCCAGACTCGTTTACGCAACGCGCGATATCGCCGAACCAATTGAATTTACTGAAGTCTTAATAGTCTTCGGGTCCGATGCCGTCCACGCCCGGCCAGCCATCACTGCCGATAACCTTAACCCCGGCGCGGTGCGATGAAACCGGATGCCGCGGCCGTGGTTTGAACATTGACGCGGCCGTCATGAACCCATGACAATAACCCGCCGGCGGCCTCGAACTCCCAAGGAGACGATCATGGATCCGATGAAGAATTTTGAGATTCCTTCCGATATGCGCAAGTTTGCCGAGCAGAGCGTCGAGCAGGCGCGTCAGGCCTTCGGTGGCTTCATTAATGCGGCGCAGCAGGCGGTCCATGACATGGAAGACCGCGCCAGCACCGCCCGCGCCGGCGCCAAGGATGTTGGCGAAAAGGCCATGACTTTCGCCCAGCAGAACATCATGGCGTCGTTCGAATTCGCCCAGAAATTGCTGCGGGCGAGGGACGTGCAGGAGGTGATGAAACTGCAGGCCGAGTATATCCAGGCGCAAATGCAGATGTTGAACGAGCAGGCCAAAGAATTGGGTCAAAGCGCCTCCAAGGCCGCGATGGACAGCGCCCAACCGAAAATGTGACGCCGCGATCTTTCCGCGAAGTCGCTGAAAAGAAAGCATAATTTCTGAGATAAGTCGGGTACCGGAAATAGGTCAGCATTGATGGTGCATCGCAATATTTCTGTTGCGGTGCACCATGTCTTGTGTTAATAAATACGCATCCGCCCCCGACCGGTGATGGGCCGGTCCCACAGCTAGATGCAGCCGAGGATGCCATGACCGAAACCACCACCAAGTCCGTTTTCGCGCCTTTCGACACCAAATTCGAAATGCCCAAATTCGAAATCCCGAGCTTCGACATGCCGAAGTTCGAGGTTCCCGCCGCTTTCCGCGAGGCCGCTGAAAAGGGCGTCGCCCAGGCCAAGGAAGGCTGGGAAAAGATGAAGTCGGCGACCGAAGAGGCGACCGAAGTTCTCGAAGAGAGCTACGCGACCGCCGCCAAGGGCACGTCTGAATACGGCCTCAAGGTGATCGATGCTGCGCGCACGAACACCAACGCGGCTTTCGATTTCGCGACCAATCTGGCCACCGCGAAGACGCTCTCCGAGTTCGTCGAAATCTCGTCCACCCATGCCCGCAAGCAGTTCGACACGGTCACCGCGCAGACCAAGGAACTGACCTCGCTGGCCCAGAAGGTCACCGCCGATACCGTCGAGCCGCTCAAGACCGGCTTCACCAGCGCCTTCAAGAAGGTCGCCTGATCTTACGATCCGGCTCGACCGATTTTGCCTTTAGGAAAGCCCGGACCTCGCGGTCCGGGCTTTCCTGTCATCTGGGCGGCTCTGCGGCCTTGAACGCAATCGCGGCCGGATCGACTTAAGGGAGACGCCGGCCATGCAGCAAGCGTGCCGGCTTGCTTGCCAAAGGAGGCCATTGAAATTAGGGTCCGCCCGATTTCAGCCCATCGCTGCTTGGCTTATGCAGCTGTAGCTCAGTTGGTTAGAGCGCCGGTCTGTGGAACCGGAGGTCGGTGGTTCAAGTCCACCCAGCTGTACCAATCCTTAAATCTTACGCCGCCTTCACCGCCTCCGCGGCCTTCTGCAGCACGAAGTCGTAAGTCACCTCATAGAACGGCTCCGACAGCGTCTCGCCATTCGGTGCCTTGCCGGGTGCTTTCTTGTTGAAGTCGACGATCAGCGGCTCCTTCACGCCGAACACCACATCCGTTTCGATATATTGATCGCCACGCTGGAAGAGATGCGTGATTACCGGCTTGTAGCCGGGCGCCGACACCGCGAAGTGGATATGCGCGGGCCGCATGTGGCTGATCCTGGTCTTGCCCATGAGCTCGCCAACCGGGCCGTCCATCGGAATGGTGTAGCCGATCGGCGCGACCGTGCGCACGATGTAGCTGCCGTCGGGCTTGGCGTAATAGATGCCGCGCATGTATTTGTCCTTGCCGCGCTGCGCCTCGTAAAGCCCTTCGCCGTCGGTCTGCCACAGATCGAGCATCGCGCCGCCGATCGGCTTGCCGTCGAGATCGCGCACGACGCCCGTCACGAAGCAGGCGATGCCGGGCGCGCCGTCGGCCATGTTGGCCCCGGCATCGAACGTGTCGGAGCCGGGAATGTGGAACGGTCCTTCGACTGTGGAGGGCGTGGCGGCGCCCGGCGCGCGGTTGTTGATCGCGTCCATCAGCATGCTGACGCCGAACACGTCGGAGGCGAGGATGAATTCCTGCCGCTTGTCGTCGCACATCTTGCCGGTGCGGGTGAGCCAGTCGATCGCGGCGAACCATTCCTGCGGCGTTGGCTCGACCTCGCGCACGAAGCCGTGCAGATGCTTGATCGCGGCCATCATCACCTGCCGCAGGCGCGGATCGGGAATGTTGCCCCAGCGCTCGATGGCGAGATCTGTCAGGTTGGATTCGGTCACAAAAGGCGTTTTTTGAGGCATGGCGTTCTCCCGGAATATCCACGCAGACATTGCTGGGACGAAAAATAGCGGCCTGATGCGGAGGCGTCGAGCGGGCAATTCGGCTTGCTGCCCACCGTTGGTGGGCATTTATTTTAGTTGTCGCGCAATCTCGCGGCGAAACTAGTGTGGTGGTTCAGAAGTCCCCTGGGTCTCTGCGGCGAGGTCGTAAGGGGACTTCTGAACCAAAACCACACTAGAATCGTACGTTGCCAGTGTTCCTTGAAATCCGAAGTTCGCTACAGAGGGCGCTGCGAAATCAGGCGAACTTCGGATTTGGGACACTAGACCCACTTCGCCGGATTGCGCTTTTATTCGATGATCGCGACGGCGCGGGTCCAGCCGGCCGAGCCGCCTTTGACCTTGACCGGAAAGCAGCTCACCACAAAGCCGGTCGCGGGCAATTGCTCGAGATTGTGCAGTTTCTCGAGGTGGCAATAGCCGATCTTGCGCCCGGCCTTGTGGCCTTCCCAGATCAGGCTCGCATCGCCGGTCGCGGCGTACTTCCTGGCGGTGTGGACGAAGGGCGCGTCCCAGCTCCAGCCGTCGGTGCCGGTGATGCGTACCCCGCGCTCCAGAAGATAGAGCGTGGCCTCGCGGCCCATGCCGCAGCCTTTGGCGACATAATCCGGCCGGCCGTAAGCCACGCCCGCCGCTGTGTTGACCACCACGATCTCGAATGGCGAGAGCGTGTGGCCGATGCGCCTGAGTTCGGCTTCGACATCTGCGGCCGTGGCAACATAGCCATCTTCGAAATGCCGGAAGTCGAGCTTCACGCCGGGATTGAGACACCATTCCAGCGGCACCTCGTCGATGGCGATCGCGCGCTTGCCGCCGTCCATGGTGGAGGCGAAATGATAGGGCGCATCGAGATGCGTGGTGTTGTGAGTAGAGAGCTTGATCCATTCGATCGCCCAGCCTTCGCCGTCCGGCAGATCGCTTTCCTTCATTCCCTGAAAGAACTTCACCACATCGGCGGCGGTCTGCCTGTGGGTCTGATACTCGATCGCCGGTCCATAGCCCGGCGGATCGGCGAACGGGTTATTCTCGAGCGGAACCGAAAGATCGATGATCCGGCGCATGACTTACAAACCCAGATAGAATTTCCGGATCAGGTCGTTGTTATTGAGCGCGTCCGCGGATTTGCCCTCGAATGCGATCTTGCCATGGACGATGACGTAACCTGAATCCGCGATGCGGATCGCCTGATTGAAATTCTGCTCGGCCATCAGCACGGTGAGCTGATACTTCGTTTTCAGGTCGCGGATCGTGTCGATGGTGCGGCTCACGAGCAGCGGCGCGAGGCCGACCGACGGCTCGTCGACCAAAAGGATCTTCGGCGCCAGCATCAGCGCTCGGCCGAGCGCGAGCATTTGCTGCTCGCCGCCGCTCATCGAGCCCGCGAGTTGTTTCCTGCGCTCGGCGAGGCGCGGGAACGTCTCGAAGCAGAAATCGAGATTTTTCTTGCGCTGCTTGCGCGCGAGCGGCCGGAAAGCACCGAGCAGGAGATTTTCCTCGACCGTGAGACGCGGAAAGAGCCTGCGGCCTTCCGGCACCAGTGCGATGCCGAGATCGACAATCGCTTCCGGCCGCATGCCGACAAGATCGTGTTTCTCGCCGTCGATCTCCGCCACAATGCGCCCGGCGGTGGGACGGCAAATGCCCATGATGCATTTGATCAACGTGCTCTTGCCGTTTCCGTTGGTGCCGAGCAGCACGACGGTCGCTCCCGAGTCGACATTCATCGACACGTTCTCAATGACGCGCACCGCGCCATAGCCGGCATGGATGCCCTCGATGGTGAGGCTATTGCCCAAGATACGCTCTTTCGACTTCGGGATCGCGGATCACGTCGTCCGGCCTGCCGTCGCCGATCTTCTTGCCGGAAACGAGGACGACGAGGCGCTGCGAGAAGCTCATCACCGCGCTCATGATGTGTTCGATCAGGATAATGGTGACGCCGCGCTCGTTCAGGCGGATCAGCAGCGAGACGATGTCTTTCACTTCCGATTGCGACAAACCGGCCATCGCCTCGTCGGCGATCAGGAGTTTCGGATCGGCGGCCATGGCGCGCGCGAGCTCGAGCTTTCGCATTTCGACCTGGGTGAGATCGCGCGGCAATTTACGCGCCTTGTGCGAGAGTGAGACGAGGCCGAGCAGATCGTGACAACGCACGTCGAGCTCATCCGACGACGACTCAGCACCCGATCGCGCCAGCCCGGTATAGAGGAGCGGTACACGCAGATTGTCGGCGACCGACAGGGTTGTGAACGGCCGCGGCAACTGGAAGCTGCGCGCCATGCCGAGACGCGTGCGCTCATGGGCAAGCAGGCCATTGAGGGAATGGCCGTCGAAGGACACGTCGCCGGTGTCGTTGATCAGCGTGCCGCACATGCAATTGACCAGCGTGCTCTTGCCCGATCCGTTCGGGCCGATCAGGCCGAGCCGCTCGCCGGGCGCGACATCGAGATCGATGTGATCGAGTGCGACGAAGCCGCCGAAGCGCTTGCTGATATTCTCGACGCGAAGGAGCGGCGCGGTCATGCCTTGCTCCCGGCATCGAGCGGACGCGGCGGTTCAGGCCGCTCGCGGCGCAACAGGTTCTCGAACAGGCCGACAATGCCGTTCGGCGCGATGATGACGAAGCCGATCAGGAGGAGGCCAACGATCAGCAGGCTCACGGCCGACGAAATCGTGACGGTGGCAAGCTGCTGCAAGGTGCCGAGCAGCACGGCGCCGATCAGCGGTCCGACCCAGCTCGTGGTGCCGCCGATCATCGGCATGGCGATCGCATTCACCGCATAGGCGAGGCCGAAGGCCGAGGATGGTTCAAGATACCCGATGTAATAGGGAAACGGCGCCCCCGCCATGCCCATGAACGCGCCCGACAACGCGGTCGCGATCAGCTTCAACCGCAAGGTCGGAACGCCGCAGGATTCGGCGGCGAGTTCGTCGTCACGGATGGCCGCGAAACCGAAGCCGAGCCGCGAACGCTCGATAGCGCGCGCGGTGACGAGTGCGACGACCGAGAGCGCCAGCATCAGGAGGAACAGATACTCGATGTAATTGATGCCCAGGAGCGGCATTGTGGCCGGCCGCACCACATAAGCGCCGCGCGAACCGCCGACATAGTCCCAGTTCACCACCAGGGTCTGCAGCACGACGGCGAGCGCGAGTGTCGCGATGGAAAAATAGACCCCGCGCAGCCGCAAGGTAAGATAGCCGGTGCCGAGACCGACAAGACCCGCGGTCACGCCGCCGAACAGGATCAGGACCGGAATCGGCAACGGGAAAATCAGCGTGACGAGCCCCGCGAGCCATTCCGGAAAATATTTCGCCGCGAGCGCGGGAAACTTCACCATCGCGACGGTGGTGTAGGCGCCAAGCGCGAAAAAGGCGGCCGAGCCGAAATTCACATAGCCGCAATAGCCGCCGAGGATGTTCCAGGCGGTCGCTAGCACCACGAATTGCAGCACGACGTAACCGGCAAAGAACAGATAGTCGTTATTCACGACGCGGGAGATTGCGTGGACCGCGATCGCCGCAAGAATTGCAAGAACGATGAACCGCCAATTGCGCATGGTCACCGCCCCATCAATCCGGACGGGCGAACCGCGAGCGTCAGCAACAGAAATCCGAATGCCACAGCCGGCGCCCAGGACGGGCCGTAGAATGTCGCGGTCAGGCTTTCGATGATGCCGAGCAGCATGGCGCCGATCACGGTGCCGGGAAGACTTCCCAATCCGCCGAGCACGCAGATCGCAAAGACGCGGCCGATATATTCGCGGCCGACCGAGGGCTCGACCGGCTGGATGACGATCAGCAAGGCGCCGGCGATCGAGGCGGTCGCGATCGAGATTGCGAAAGCGATGCGCTTGATGCGGATCGGGTCGGCGGCCATCAATTGCAGCGCGAGTTGATCCTGCGATACCGCCATGATCGCGCGGCCAAGGAATGTCTTGGTCAAAAAGAGTTGCAGCCCGCCGAGCATGACAAGGGAAATGGCGCAAGGCACGAGCATGCGCAGCGGAACGCTGAATCCCGCAAAGCGCAAGGTGGTGTCGATATAGTCCGCCTGCACGTAACGGTAATCGACGCCGAACACGAGAACGAGCAGCACTTCGGTGACGAAGAGCAAGCCGAAAAAGAACGCGAGCCCGCGTAGCGCTTCCTGTCCGCGCTTTTCGAACGAGACGTAATAGACCTGATAGACGGCGGCGCCGAGTGCGTAGAAAGCCGGCAGCACCAGGATTGCGGTCAGGATCGGGTCGATGCCCAGCCGCTGATTCACGATATAGGCGATGTAGGAGCCGAGGATGACAAAAGCCGGATGCGCGATATTGACGATGTCGAGAATACCGAACGAGATTGAGATGCCGACCGTCACCGCCGCGTAAAATCCGCCGAGCAGGATTCCGGCGATCAGCGCGTTGATCAGAAGATCGGCGCTCATGCGCGCCTCGCGGGTTCGCGGGTGGGGGAGGCGGTGGGCGAAAATTCGGGGCGTGAACGTCGCGCTGTCCGGCATGCCGGCGGCATCGTGCATCCCCCCAGAATATCGACGCGTTAAACCATGCGTCCCTTGTTGAGTCGGAGTGTGCAGGACGGCGGTGGCGTTGGCTAGCGGCTATGAGCGCGTCGCCCGCTGCGTCCAATTTTCTTCACAGGTGCAGGCGGCCGTTTTGCCTGACCGGGCTTGGACCGCTTCAAACCGGCCATTTGTTCCAGCACGGTCGAGACCACGGCGGTATCCTCTGTACCGTGTCCGGCGGCCAATGCGCGGTTGTAGAAGGGGCCGGTGACGTTGAAAAGCGGTGTCGGGCTGCCGGTCGCCTTCGCGAAGGCGGCGATCAGCGCCATGTCCTTGCGCCAAACCGAGAGCTTCATCATCGCCGGGGCATAGCGGTTTCGGGCGATCATCGGCGCGCGTAATTCAAAGATTCGCGAATTTCCGACCCCGCTCGAAACCAGACGCAAAATCTGCTCGGGGTGCAGGCCGGCTTTCATGCCGAGCACCATCGCTTCGGCGGTCGCCACATTGTGGATCGCGACCAGAAGGTTCGCGACATATTTCATCCGGCTGCCGTTGCCGAAGGCGCCGAGATCGTGCGCGACACGGGAAAGGTCCGTGAACAAGGCGTCGAGCTTGCGGATCGCAGCGCGATCGCCGCTGGCATAGATCGCAATGTCTTTCTTTGTCGCTTGCGCGCCGGTTCCGCTGATCGGGCAATCGAGCATGACATGGCCGGCGTCCCGCAAGGCGCGCTCGGCCTTCTCCTTGTCTTTCAGCGCGAAGGTCGACGTTTCCACGATCACCCGGCGCGGAGAATTCGCTTTCACGATCCGTCGCACCGTTTCGTGCAGCGATTGCGGTTCCGCGAGGCTCGTGATGATGACGGGAACGGATTGCGCGAGCGCCGCGCTGTCGGGGACGATTTCGACGCCGCTGCGTGCGGCTTTCTTGCACTGCGCCGGATCGATATCGAAGCCCGTGACATGCCAGCCGGCATCGACGAGATTTTTCGCAAACGCGCCGCCCATGATGCCGAGGCCGACAATGCCGACGCGGCCTTTCCTGCGCTTTGCCAAACCTTTACGCGCCATGTGTCGCCCCGGCCGAATCGATCTGTCCGGAATCTACCGGATTGCGCTCCGTTAGTCGGGATGGCGGTTGGTGAAGCGGACGTTGCCGAGTCCGGTTCCGATCGTGATCGCGCCCCACCGCTCCACGTCCTGCATGAAGGGGACCTCGCTCAGGCCCTGCACGACCGCATCGTTATGCAGGAGAATCGAAGTCTCGTCGTCGCCGATTTTCGGGATCGCCTTGTGCAGGCTGACTGGAAGATGGAAGCGGCTGGATGTCCAGTTGCCGGGCAGATTTTGCGCACCGCGGTCAATCGAGCCGTCTTCGCTGATCAAACCCGGACAGCCGATGCCGATGAAGGGTGCGAGCTTGAGATTGTCTTTCCGGGCCACGGCGGCCAGCCGCTTGAGCATGCCCGCGAGATTATCGACGGCGCTTTCGCGGTCGAGGCCTTCGTCGTCGGAATGACGCCAGAGTTCGTATTTCCAGACATAGGCCTTGGACAGGTCCTCCGCCTTTTTCATGTTGAGATGCACGATGCCGGCGCGAAAATTGGTGCCGCCGATATCGACACCGAGAATCGCCTCATGCGCCTTGAACATCCATTTCGGCGCGAGATGCACGGCGCCGATCAAGCCGGCCTCGTCCGGATCGTTGCGGATCGGAACGAGATCGATCTTGATCCCGTCGGCCTTCGGGATCACGGAAGTTCGGCCGATCACGAGTTCGCCGACGCGGCTGGCGCGAAATCCACCGCCGACCACGATGCGTTCGGTGTTCTTCCAGCCTTTCAGCTTCAGGAACCGGCGGATGACGATCGCCAGTTCCTGCGAGAAATCCTCAACCGCGCCATGCACGATGCCGGCGGCCTCGCTGTCGCCTTTGGCGAGGAGTTCGTCGAGCAGTTTCTTGCTGAGATCCTCGCTTGATTTTTCACCGAAGGGATCGGCTCCGGCCTTGCGCAGGGGTTTTCGCCAATTCTCGATAATGTCGCGGAACGCGCCCTTGCTGGCGCGGTCGCCGATGAAGCCTTCGTCGTCCTTGATCTCGACATTGTAGCTGTCGATCTCGACTGCCGGCAGCCGCAGCGAGCCATGCGCGGCGACGGCGGGAAGCGTTGCTTGCTCGGCCATCGGTAGCCCTCCGGCCGGGATAACCCGGCGACCAGAAAACGGTTCCGGAGAGATCAAGGCTGCAGCGATTTCGCGATATCGATGGCGCGGCGCAGGAGCGTCATCGAGGCTTCCTGCGTGCGGAACGCGGCATGTGCGGAGAGCGTGACGTTTTCCATGCGGGTGAGGGGATGGTCGGCCTTGAGCGGCTCGGCATGATAGACGTCGAGCGCGGCGTGTCCGATCTGGCCGCTGGCAAGCGCGGCCATCATCGCGGCCTCATCCACAAGCGCGGCGCGGGCGGTATTGACCAGGATGACGCCTTTTTTCATCCGCGCGATGCGGGCCGCTTCGAGAAAGCCGCGCGTCGCGTCGCTGAGCGTCAAATTCATCGAGACGATGTCGGATTGCGCCAACAGCGTGTCGATATCGACGAGCGGTACGGCCGCGTCGACGATTCTGCTGCGGTTATAGGCAATGACATTCATGCCCATGCCTTTGGCAATGCGCACGACCTCGCGGCCGATGCCGCCAAGCCCGATGACGCCGAGAGTCTTGCCGAGAAGCTGCATGCCTTCGAGCGGCTTCCAGGTTCCGGCGCGCAACGTGCGGTCCATGCGGGCGAGGTCACGCGCGGCCGCAAACATCAGCGCAATGGTGTGTTCGGCGACCGCGGTATCGCCGTAGCCCTTGATGACGTGGACCGTGATGCCGAGTTCGCCGAGCTCCGCAATATTCATATAGCTCGCGGCGCCGGTTCCCAGAAACACGATGTGCTTGAGGTTGCGGCATTGCGTAATGAGCGGCGTCGGCATGTAGGAGTGGTCGTCGAGGCAGATGCCGTAGCCGTCGAGCAGGCGCGGGAGGTCTTCGCTCGCAAACGGCTTGGTATTGACGGTGATCGGCGGGTCATCCGGCCGGTGAACGCGAGCAAAGATCGGGGCAAGCTGATGGTTGCAATCGATGAAAAGGGATTTCATTAGGTGCGGAATTCTCGTTGGCGGCGGGCACCTTGCGCGAAGGCTCGGATTGTCTCCATAACATAGCCGGAGCGAGACGGCTGGGGGACGAATGGACGCGGAATTCAAGGGAAAAGTCGTGGTCGTGACCGGCGGCAGCCGCGGCATTGGCCGCGCGATTGCGGCCGCCTTCGCGGCAAAAGGCGCGCAGGCCGTGCTCGCGGCGATGTCGGCAGACAATCTTGCCGCGGCTGCGAAGGCCATCGCGAAAGCCGGTGCGCCGGAGCCGATGATCGTGGCCGGCGATCTTCGCACGCTCGCCGCCTGCGAGACCGTGCATGCGCTGGTACGGGACAAATTCGGCCGCTGCGATGTGCTAGTCAACAATGCCGGTGCGACCAAAGCCGGCGCGTTTCTCGACCTCGCGGACGATCTGTGGGTCGATGGCTTTGCGCTGAAGTATTTCGCCTGCGCGCGGATGTCGCGACTGTTCTGGCCGATGCTGAAAGAGTCCAAAGGCCATGTGGTCAACATCATCGGCGGCGCGGCGCGCACGCCAGATCCGAATTTCCTGATCGGCGGCTCGGTCAATGCGGCGATGTCGAATTTTTCCAAGGGATTGTCGCAGCTCGGCAAGCGCGAGGGCGTCAACGTCAATGTCATTCATCCCGGCATGACCGAGACGGACCGCGTGACGCAGCTCTTTGCCCAACGCGCGGCCGCGTCCGGCAAGACGCCGGAAGAAGTGCGTGCGCAGGCGCTCAAGGACGGCATGGGCCAGCCCGACGACGTCGCGGCGCTTGCGGTGTTTCTGTGCAGCGCGCAGGCGCGGCACATCCAGGGCACGGCGATCGCGGTCGATGGCGGCGCCACGCCCGGCTTCTATTGATCCTCACGAGCGCGAGCACAAGAGCATGAGCAACGACATTCGCGCCGTGTGCGTCATCGGCTGGCCGGTCGAACATTCGCGCTCGCCGCTCATTCATAATTTCTGGATCGGGCAGCATGCGCTCGCGGGCGAATATCGCCGCGAAGCGGTGAAGCCGGAGGAGTTTCCCGCATTCATCAAGGAGCTCGCGCAGCGCGGCTACGCCGGCGCCAATGTCACGATCCCGCACAAGGAAGTGGCGATGACGCTGTCGGAACCCGACGATCGGGCACAGGCGGTTGGCGCCGCGAACACCCTGTGGTTCGAGGGCGGCACGCTGCGCTCGACCAATACCGACGTCGAAGGGTTTCTCGCCAATCTCGACCAGATGGCGCCGAACTGGGACCGGGGCCTCGAAGACTGCATCGTGCTCGGCGCCGGCGGCGCCTCGCGTGCGATCGTCTACGGATTGCTGTCGCGCGGCGTGAGAACCATTTGTGTCGCCAACCGCACTTTTGCGCGCGCGCAAAGTCTGCGCGAGCGTTTCGGTGACACGGTCAGGCCGGTCGCCTGGGACGAAATCGGCGGACTGCTCGCCGGCGCGGGTCTGCTGGTGAACACCACATCGCTCGGCATGAAGGGTCAGCCGCCATTCGATCTGCGGCTGGAGGATCTGCGACAGAGCGCGGTCGTCGCCGATATCGTCTATTCGCCGCAGATCACACCACTCCTGCAAGAGGCAAAAGATTTAGGGCTTCGTTATGCCGACGGGCTCGGCATGCTGCTGCATCAGGCGGTGCGCGGCTTCTCGCTCTGGTTCGGCGTCAAGCCCGAGGTGACGCCCGAACTGCGTGCGATGGTGGAAGAAGACCTGACCAAGCCGAAGGAATGAGACGGCACGACGGGCTCGTGTCGCCGGGTGATCGCTAATCCGTCTCGCCTGCTATGTGGCGCTTGCGAATGCGCCGCACGATGAACCAGATCGCGGCGAGCGCAAACGGAACAAAGGCGGCGGTGATGTAGCTCGGCTCGACGCGCAGGTATCCCGCATCATGCGCGCCCTTCACCAGATAGCCGAACAGGCCAACCACATAATAGGTGATGGCGGCGACCGATAAACCTTCCACTGTCGCCTGCAGGCGCAATTGCATGCGCGTGCGCGTGTTCATCGTCTGCAACAGATCCTGGTTCTGCTGCTCGAGCGCGACATCGACACGCGTGCGCAGCAAATTCGCCGCGCGCGCGAGCTTGCGCGAGAGGTTGGCCTGCCGCTCCTCGGTGGTCACGCAGGTGCGCATCGCCGGCGCCATCCGCCGCGCCAGAAAGGCCGACCAGGTCGGCAAGCCGCCCACCTTGCGTTCGCCGATGGTCTGCAGGCGCAAATTGACGATCTCGTAGTAAGCGCGGCTCGCGCCGAAGCGATACAGCGCACCGGTGGCGCCGGCCTCGAGCTCGGCCGCGAGCGCGGTCAGTTCTTCGAGCAGATGCCGGTTGTCGGCGAGGTCGAGCGTCATCCGCATTTCGTCGGTGACTTCGGCGAGCCGCTTTTCGATATGGCTGATGGACGGTGCAAGCTTCTGCGCCTCGGGCAGGCCGAGCAAGGCGAAGGTGCGATAGGTTTCAAGCTCGAGCAGGCGTTGCACCAGTGCGCCGGCGCGCTCCGATCCGAGCCCGCGGTCGACGACGAGGATGTGCACGAAGCCAGCCGGATCGAGCTTGAAATCGGTGGCGTAGAGCGCGGTGCCGTCGGAATTCTCCGCAGCCGCGAGGCTTGCGCGATCAAGGACACGCTCCGGCGCAATGCGTTCAGCGCCTTCCGCGACGAGGTGCAGATCGATGGCCGCGAGCAGCGGGCCGGGCTGCGGCAAGAGACCCATCAATGACGCGAGCGAGGACGCGCTCGGATGAAACGGCGCTGCGCCCGTTTCCGCCGACAACTCCCAGGTATAGGTCGTGAATTCCGCATGCTGCTCCCAGCGCAGCATGGTGGTGCCGATGCAGACCCGGTGATGTTTCTCGTGGGATTTCGGCGCCGTGAGGCCGCGCGTTTCGCAGAAGGACTGCACCGCTGCGCGGTCGGCTTTGGCCTGATCGGCGCCGGTCTGGAATGCGAAATGCAGCACGCGGCCCGGTGTGGCAAGCGGGGTGAACGGCCGCGCATGCACTTCACCAAGCACCGCTGCCCGCAACGGGTGCGGCGCAAGCCGGGCCGACGAACCGTTGGCGATGGAGACATCCGCGCTCATGCGGCCTGCCTCGCATGCGACCCCGAATTTGGCAAGGGACCCGCCGTGGACTGTTACGTGCCGTCTCAGTTCAGGCCGTGCGCTTCGGCGCCGCGGGGCGCGCGATAGCGGATACCGAGCGATTTGATGCGCGAGGCGAGCGTGGTCGGCTTCACGTCCAGCAATTCGGCCGCGCCGCCGCGTCCGAACACCTTGCCGCCGCAGGCTTCGAGGGCGGCCAGGATGTTGGCGCGGTCGCGTTCACGCCGTTCGTCATCGGTCAGCACCGTCAGATGCACGGAGGCCGACGCATGCGCGCCGCCCGTTTTCGCACCGTTGCTTTGCTCCGGCAGATCGATGCGCAGGCGGCCGTTGCGCGAGAGGATGGCGGCGCGCTCGATCACATTTTCCAGTTCGCGCACATTTCCCGGCCAGTCATACTGTGACAGCCGCCGTGCGTCGCCTTCGGTCAGGCGCAAGTCGCCGAGCTTGAGCTTGCCGCCGGTTCCGCGCAGGAAATGCGCGGCAAGCAACGGAATGTCGTCGCGCCGTTCGCGCAACGGCGGAGATTCGGTCGGGAACACGTTGAGGCGGAAATAAAGGTCCTCTCGAAAGCGTCCGTTGCGCACCGCATTTCTGAGGTCGCGGTTGGTCGCGGCGATCACCCGCACGTCGGTATTGCGTGTGCGTTCTTCGCCGACGCGCTCGAAATGCCCCTCCTGCAGCACGCGCAAGAGCTTGCTCTGCAATTCGAGTGGAATCTCGCCGACCTCATCGAGGAACAGCGTGCCGCCATTGGCAAGCTCGAAGCGTCCGACGCGGTCGCGGAGCGCGCCGGTGAAGGCGCCGCGCACATGGCCGAAGAACTCGCTCTCGAATAATTCGCGCGGGATCGCCGCGCAATTGACGCGGATCAGCGGCCGGTTGCTGCGCGCGCTCGCCTCGTGGATGGCGCGCGCGATCAGCTCCTTGCCGGTGCCGGATTCGCCGGTGATGAGCACCGTCGCATCGGTCGGGGCGACCAGATCGATCTGCCGCAGGATTTTCTGGATCGGCGCGCTGCGGCCGATGATGCCGCGATGATTGGTCTCGATGCGGATCTCTTCCTGCAGGTAGGCGTTCTCAAGCTCGAGCCGCTCGCGCAGCCGATCGACCTCGGCCAGTGCGGCATGCAGCTTTTCGTCGGCGTCCTTGCGCTGCGTGATGTCGCGGAACACGATCACGGCGCCGACCACGTTGCCGCGGTCGCGGATCGGCGTCGAGGTGTAGTCGACCCAGAATTTGGAGCCGTCCTTGCGCCAGAACACCTCGGTGTCGACCTGGTGCACCGCGCCGTCGCGGAACGCCGCATAGATCGGGCAATCCTCGTCGTGATAATGCGAACCGTCCGGGTGGGTGTGGTGCACGATGGAATGCATGTCGCGCCCGACGAGCTCTTCCGCGCTCCAGCCGAGCATGCGTTCGGCGGCGGGATTGACGAAGGTGGTCTTTCCTTCCGCGTTCACGCCGTAAATGCCCTCGCCGGCCGCGCGCAGGATCAGCTGATTCTCGCGTTCGATCTCGCGGAAGAAGCGCTCCACGCGCTGCCACTCCGAGATGCCGCCGCGCACATACATGTCGGCCTGCGCGTCCACCGAGCGGCGGCGCCGTTCGGTCAGATCGTTGATGGTGAGCAGGACGCGTGCGCCGTCGTCACTTGGGATGACGCTGCCGAGATATTCGAGCGAGAGTTCGTGCCCGGCGGCGTGACGCGCGGATAGCGTATGCGTCCAGAACGAGCCTTTGGCCAGGACGGCTTCGGTGAACACGATCAGCGCCGGCAACTGGCCGGGATGTAGCGCGCTGATCCTCAGACTGCGCAGCAAGGCGCGGTCGTAACCGAGCAGCCGGCAGGCGGCGGGATTGGCGTCGATGATGCGGTCCGCGACCGGATCGAGCAGCAGCAGGGACTGCACGCTCGCCTCGAAAATGCGACCCAAAGCGGCATCGCTCTCGGTGTTTGCCTGAATTGTATGCAAGGCCGGTTTGGCAATAGTCGCGGTCATTGCACGACCTTTCGTCTGAAAAACTACGAATAAACGTAATATACGAATATTCGTAATGACGAAACGGTTGTTTTTCAAGGGAAAATCATTTTGTCCACCGGCGATTGCGAGCCAACCCAGTACTTGGCACCGAAGTTGCTCCTCTCCTTCAGGAACCGCCTCGAGAAGCTGTTGCCTGACAGGAGATGTTTGATGTCCACCTTCGACAATCCTTTCGACACGTCCCGTGAGCTGAACTCGTCCGGCTGTTCCTGCGGCCGCCATATCAATCAGGTTGAGCACGAGCGCGATGCCGTGCGGCAATTGCAATGCGAGCCGATCGAAACCGCGAGCGAGGAGAAGCGCTACCAGGGCGTGGTCGCATCCGCCGTGATGCGCGCGATGTTTCCGAAGGACGCCGCGCGCCGCGCCTTCCTGAAAAGCGTCGGCGCTTCGACCGCGCTCGCCGCGGTCTCGCAATTCTTCCCGCTCGGCACCGCAACCGAAGTCTTCGGTCAGGGCGGGCCGCTGGAGAAGAAGGACCTCAAGGTCGGCTTTATTCCGATCACTTGCGCCACGCCGATCATCATGGCGCATCCGATGGGCTTCTATACCAAGCACGGTCTCAACGTCGAAGTGATCAAGACCGCCGGCTGGGCGGTGGTGCGCGACAAGACCATCAACAAGGAATACGACGCCGCGCATATGCTTTCGCCGATGCCGCTGGCGATCACGCTCGGCGCGGGTTCGAATCCGATCCCCTATACGATGCCGGCGGTGGAGAACATCAACGGCCAGGCGATCACGCTGTCGATCAAACACAAAGACAAGCGCAATCCGAAGGACTGGAAGGGCTTCAAGTTCGCGGTGCCGTTCGATTACTCGATGCACAATTATCTGTTGCGCTATTACGTCGCCGAGCACGGTCTCGATCCCGACACCGACATCCAGATCCGCGCGGTGCCGCCGCCGGAAATGGTCGCCAATCTGCGCGCCGACAATATCGACGGCTTCCTCGCGCCCGATCCGGTGAACCAGCGCGCGGTCTATGACGGCGTCGGTTTCATTCACATGCTGTCGAAGGAGATGTGGGAGGGCCATCCCTGCTGCGCCTTCGCCGCGTCGAAGGAATTCGTCACATCGTCGCCCAACACCTATGCGGCGTTGCTGAAGGCGATCATCGACGCGACCGCATTTGCGACCAAGGCCGAGAATAGGAAGCAGATCGCCGAAGCCATCGCGCCGGCAAATTATCTCAACCAGCCGGTGACGGTGGTCGAGCAGGTGCTGACCGGCACCTATGCCGACGGGCTCGGCAACATCAAGAAAGATCCAAACCGCATCGCCTTCGATCCGTTCCCATGGGAGTCGTTCGCGGTCTGGATCCTCACGCAGATGAAGCGCTGGGGCCAGATCAAGGGCGAGGTCGACTATGCCAACGTGGCCAAGCAGGTCTTCCTTGCGACCGATACCACCAAGCTGATGAAGGAAGTCGGGCTGACGCCGCCTGCGACGACGACGAAATCCTTTTCGGTCATGGGCAAGATGTTCGATCCGTCGAAACCCGAGGATTACATCAAGAGCTTCAAGATCAAGAAGGCGTCGTGATCATGCTCGACTCAATGATGCTGTCATGCGCGGGCTTGACCCGCGCATCCCGCTTAGATGAGCAAGGTGCCTGCTTAAGCGAGATGGCAAGCCCGGCCATGACAGCGTTTGTTTGGCGCGCGGTGGGGGCATCATGACCTCATCTCTCACCTGGCGCGCGGCGATCGTTTCGGTCGCGATCTTCGTTGCCTTCGTGCTGGCGTGGCATCTCGCCACGCGCGGCACCGGCTCGGTCGCGCAGATGGATCCGGAATATGCGAAGCTCATGGGCGCGACCGCGACCCAGGGCAAGTCGGCGATGCCGGGACCGCTCGATGTCGGCGCCAAGGTGTGGGAGCACATCAAGAGCCCGTTCTACGACAAAGGCCCGAATGACAAGGGCGTCGGCATTCAAATCGCCTATTCCATCGCCCGCGTCGGCATCGGTTACTTCCTCGCCGTCCTTGTCGCGATCCCGATCGGTTTCCTGGTCGGGATGTCGCCCTTGATGAGCCGCGCGCTCGATCCGTTCATCCAGGTGCTCAAGCCGATCTCGCCGCTCGCCTGGATGCCGCTCGCGCTCTACACCATCAAGGATTCCGGGCTGTCGGCGATCTTCGTCATCTTCATCTGCTCGGTCTGGCCGATGATGCTCAACACCGCGTTCGGCGTCTCGGCGGTGCGCAAGGAATGGCTCAATGTCGCGCGCACGCTGGAAGTCGGGCCAGTGCGCCGCGCCTTCACGATCATCCTTCCGGCGGCCGCGCCGACCATCCTCACCGGCATGCGCATCTCCATCGGCATCGCCTGGCTTGTGATCGTCGCGGCCGAAATGCTCGTCGGCGGCACCGGCATCGGCTACTTCGTCTGGAACGAGTGGAATAATCTCTCGATCACCAATGTGATCACGGCGATCCTTCTGATCGGCCTTGTCGGAATGGTGCTCGACCAGATGCTCGCGCGCGTCGCCCGCCTCGTGACGTTTCCGGAATAGTCATGCTGCAAGAAACGCAATCAAACCGTCATCCTGAGGTGCCCGCGCGCAGCGCGGGCCTCGAAGGATGCACGGCCCGGGCCGTCGCCCTTCGAGGCTCGCTGCGCTCGCACCTCAGGGTGACGGAATGACCGACAAGTTCATCTCCATCGAAGGCATTTCCAAGCGCTATCCGGCGCCCGGTGGCGGCACGACCGCGATCTTCGAAAATCTGTGGCTTGGCATGCAGCGCGGCGAATTCGTCTGCGTGATCGGGCATTCGGGCTGCGGCAAAACCACGGTGCTCAACATCCTCGCCGGCCTCGACGAGCCGAGCGAAGGCGCGGTGATCGTCGACGGACAATCGATCGAAGGTCCGAGCCTCGACCGCGCGGTGATTTTCCAGAGCCATGCGCTGCTGCCGTGGCGGACGGTGATGGGCAACGTCTCCTATGCGGTGACCTCGAGATGGCGGCGCTGGACCTCGCAAAAGGTCCATGCGCAGGCGCAGAAATATATCGATCTCGTCGGGCTCACGGGCTCCGAGCACAAGCGGCCGTCCGAACTGTCGGGCGGCATGAAACAGCGCGTCGGCATCGCCCGCGCGCTCTCGATCACGCCGAAAATCATGCTGATGGACGAGCCGTTCTCGGCGCTCGACGCGCTCACCCGCGGTTCATTGCAGGATGAGGTTCGCCGCATCTGCCTCGAGACCGGTCAGACCGTGTTCATGATCACGCATGACGTGGATGAGGCGATCTATCTCGCCGACAAGATCGTGCTGATGACCAACGGCCCGAATGCCGTGTTGGCCGAAATCGTCGAGAACCCGCTGCCGAAGGACCGCAAGCGCACGGATTTCCACAAGCACCCGCTCTATTACGGCGTGCGCAACCACATCATCGATTTCCTGATCACGCGCAGCCGGAATTTCACGGCCACCGCCGAGAATTACGATCCGCGCCATGTGCCGGTGATCAAGCCGGGTTTTGTCGAGCCCGCCATCGCGGTGTCCGCAAAGCCGGACAAGCCGCCGCGCGCGGCCAGTGCATGATGCCGAAAAGTGCGATGCGGCTTTCGGAAAACCTCATGCACCCGAACAAGGCGTAACTTTCGAATTCGTAAGGGAGACCAGGGATGAAGCGTTCACAGCTCACAGAAAAGATTCTCGACATCAAGCGCGAGAAGGACTGGAAGTGGAAACATATCTGCCAGTCGATTGGCGGCTTTTCCGACACGCTGATCGTCGGCGCGCTGCTCGGCCAGTTCAAGCTGACCAAGCCGCAAGCCGCCAAAGCCGCGGAGCTGTTCGGTCTATCGAAGAGCGAAGAGAAAATGCTCAACGAGGTGCCGATGCGCGGCGACGGCACGCCGATGCCGCCGACGGATCCGCTCATCTACCGCTTCTACGAGATGGTGATGGTCAACGGCCCGGCGTGGAAGGCGCTGATCGAGGAGGAATTCGGCGACGGCATCATGTCGGCGATCGATTTCGACTTCGCGCTCGAGCGCGTCGCCAACCCGAAGGGCGACCGGGTCAAGATCACGATGTCGGGCAAGTTCCTGCCGTATAAGTATTACGGCGCCTCCGGCAACGTGCCGGAATACGGCTTCAAGGAAGATTGACCGGCAGCGTCACGCGGAACGCACTGAGCGCGTCCGCGTGCGCGACGGCGGCGACATCGCCGCCGTGCAGCCGGGCGATCTGACGGCAGAGCGACAGGCCAAGACCGGCGCCGGCGGATTCGCCGCCGCGGCGATAGAACGGAACGAAGACTTGTTCGCGTTCGCCCGGCGGAATTCCGGGGCCGCAATCGATCACGTCGATCAGCGCGCGCGAGCCCTCGCGCCGCACCGCGACGCGCACCGGCGGCTTGCCGTGGCGACGCGCATTTTCGAGCAGATTGCGGATCAGGCGGCGCAGAAGCCGCGCATCGCCCCGAATGGTGACGGCATCGCCTTCGACGTCGCTCTGGTCGTAATGCGCCGCTTCTTCCGCGGCGAGTGCGAGCAGGTCGACATCTTCCCGCTGCAGTGGCGGATTCACTTCGAGCCGGCTTGCCAGCAGGATTTCGTCGAGCAGGCCGTCGAGTTCGGCGATATCGCGCTCGAGATCCTGCTTATGTCTTGGGTCGTCATCCTTGCGAAAAAGCTCAAGCCCGAGCCGGATGCGCGCCAAGGGCGTGCGCAATTCATGCGACGTGTTGGCCAGCAGCATGCGGTGCGCATTGACCAGTTCCTCGATGCGGCCGGCGGCGGCATTGAAGCTTGTCGCAAGGCGCGCGACCTCGTCGCGGCCTTCCACCTTCACGCGCGCCGAAAGTTGACCGGCACCGAGCGTTTCCACCCCGGCCTGCAGCCGCTCCAGTCGCCGCGTCAAGCCGCGTACGACCGGATAGGCGCAAAGTGCGACCACTAGTGCGATCGCGCCGAGAAAGAAGATGAGACCGATCAGTGGATTGCGGAAACGCGGCGGCGCGCGCGCCACGATCCAGCGTCCATCCGGAAGCGGCAGGCTCCAGCGCGCGCCGCCGGCACCGGGTTGCCATCCGGCGCGCCCGGACGGCGGCGGCAGCGGCCGACCAAAGGCCGCGACCGGGCGCAGGTTGGAATCGAAAAGAGCAAGATCGAGCTGCAGCTTCCGGCCCAGGCGCTCGATCATTTCCTGCTGCGCAACCACGCCTTCTTCCGGCGAAGGAAGAATGGCGGCGGCGAGTTCGCCCGCGACCTCAAAGCCCGGCGTCCATGGCGGCTCATGCGTGCCGAGCCGCCACATCACTCCCGCGACCGCGACGACGACGATCAAGGTGCCGACGATCGTCAGGTAGATTTTCTGATACAGCCGCTTCATCAGTTCTGCACCTTTGCGAAGACGTATCCGGCGCCGCGCACGGTGATGACGCGCTGCGGCTTTTTCGGATCGTCTTCGATCGCGGCGCGGATGCGCGAAATATGCACGTCGATCGAGCGGTCGAAGGCTTCGAGCCGCTCATTTTTGAGAAGGTCCATGATCGCGTCGCGCGAGAGAACGCGGCCGGCATGCTGCGCGAGGATGGCGAGCAGCGCGAATTGGTGACTGGTCAGCGCGCGCTCTTCGCCTGCAAGCAAAACCTTGCGCGCGTCGAGATCGATCTCGAGCCGGCCGAAGCGCAGCATCTGCGAAGGCGTGTTGCCGGCGCGGCGTAAAATCGCTTTCAGGTGCGCCAGCAATTCGCGCGGCTCGAACGGCTTGGGCAGATAATCGTCGGCGCCGAGCTCGAGGCCGACGACGCGGTCCATCGCGTCCCCGCGCGCGGTCAGCATCAGGATCGGCGTCGGGGCGCGCTCGCGGATGGTGCGGCAGACATCGAGTCCGTCCATGTCCGGCAGCATCAGGTCGAGAATGAGCGCATCGAAGGTCTCACGGCCATGCAGCGCGATGCCGTCGGCGCCGGTCTCCGCAATGGTCGTGCGAAAGCCGGCTTCGCCGAGATAGCTTTGCACCATCCCGGCGAGCCGCTTGTCGTCTTCGATCAGGAGAATCCTGTTGGCCACGGGCCATTCTAGCCGCGATGCCAGGGCCGCCAGAAGCCTCCATGCGCCGGGAAGCGGTCATTGAGCTTCTTGCGCTGTTCGGGGGTCAACACCTCGGCGGCATCGGCGATGGCCTGGACGATGCGTTTCGATACCGCGTCGGCTGAGCCGATCTGCTCGGCCCGCAGCTTCTCGAGATCGGCGCGGTTGATTGCCGGCGCCGCCAGGAGATCGCGGGCCTGCAGCCGCGCGTTACGCGCACGCTCGGCGGCCGGAACGACGTCCTTCACGGCGGCGCGCACGATGCCGCGCAGCTTGTCCTGCTGCTCGTTGGTGGCGTCGACCTCGACCGCGAGATGGCGGACCATCCTGTCGGCGCGCTCCTCGATCTGGGCCTGGTTCATGGGGCCGTGATGCATGCCCATGAAGGGCGGACCCCAGCCGCCGGGGCCAGAGCTGAAGGCCTTGGTGGCGGCCGCGCCGGTCAGGCCGGCGACGAGAACAAGGGCTGCGATCGTGAGCTTGCGGCCATTCGGCAACCGCGTCGCGCGCGGCTCCGGGGCCTCGGGGGATTGGTTTTGTTCGGTCATGTTCGTCTCCATGGCAGATGTGGCGTCATCGCCACGGCTGCAACATGGCGAGCGCGCGTTTCGGCGGCTTCTCTGCAATGTAAAGTTTTGTAAAGACGGCGGGGCGCTTAAGGCACCAGCAGCGGCTTGAGTACCGCGACCAGCTTGTCGGGCAATTTTTCCGGCTTGCCGGTCGCGCGCTCGACATAGACATGCACGAAATGACCCTGTGCGGAGGCGAGCTCTTCGTCATTGCGGAAGAGTCCGATCTCGTAGCGCACGCTGCTGGTGCCGAGATGCGCGACGCGCAATCCGGCACGCACGATGTCGGGAAAAGCGAGCGCGGAAAAATAATTGCAATGCGTCTCGGCGACGAGACCGATCACCGGGCTTCTTGCAATATCCAGCACGCCTTGCCCGATCAGGTACGAATTCACCACCGTGTCGAAATAGGAGTAATAGACCACGTTGTTGACGTGGCCATAGGCGTCATTGTCCATCCAGCGCGTGGTGATGTCCGCAAAGTGGCGGTAGGCGTTTCGCCGTTCGGGTTTCGGACGCTCGGCCGGCGTGCTCACCCTAGCGCCTGCGCACAGTCTTCGCTTTGGCCGGCGCGTCCTCGCGCATGACCACATCGCGGCCGATGTCGCGCACATTCCTCACGCCGCACAGCGCCATGTTGACGTCGAGCTCCTTGCGCAGGATGTCGATCGCTTTCGCAACGCCTTCCTGCCCGCCGGCGCCGAGACCCCAGACATAAGCGCGGCCGATCATGCAACTCTTCGCACCGAGCGCGAGCGCGCGCAGAATGTCAGGTCCGGTGCGCACGCCGCCGTCGAACATGATTTCGATCTGTGAGCCGACGGCATCGGCAATCTTCGGCAGCATCGAGATCGACGACGACGTGCCGTCGAGCTGCCGGCCGCCGTGATTGGACACGATGATGGCGTCGGCGCCGGTCTTGGCCGCGCGTCTTGCATCATCCGGATCGAGAATGCCCTTGAGGATCAGTTTACCGGGCCACAATTTGCGCACCCATTCCACGTCTTTCCAGCTCAAGGTCGGATCGAACTGGCTCGCGGTCCATTGCGACAGTGAGGTCACATTCTCCATGCCGCGCACATGGCCGGCGAGATTTCCGAATGTCTTTCGACGGCCGCGCAGGATGCTCAAGGCCCAGCGCGGCTTGGTCGCGATATCGAAGATGTTTTTGATGCGGATTTCCGGCGGAACCGTCAGTCCGTTCTTGATGTCGCGGTGACGCTGTCCGAGGATCTGCAAGTCGACAGTGAGAACGAGCGCGGAGCATTTCGCATTCTTGGCGCGTCCGATCAGGTCCTTGATGAAGCTGCGGTCGCGGATCACGTAGAGCTGAAACCAGAACGGCTTGCCGGTCGCCTCCGCGACGTCCTCGATCGAGCAGATCGACATGGTGGAGAGGCAGAAGGGAATGCCGGCTTCATTCGCGGCGCGCGCGGCGAGAATTTCGCCGTCGCCGTGCTGCATGCCGCAGAGCCCGATCGGGGCGAGTGCCAGGGGAAGCGACACTTTCTGCCCGACGATCGTGGTCGAGAGGTCGCGCTTGTCCACGTCGATCAGGACGCGCTGGCGCAGCTTGACCTTTTCAAGGTCGGCGCGGTTGGCGCGCAGCGTTTCCTCCGCGTAGGAGCCGCTATCGGCATAATCGAAGAAGGCGCGCGGCACGCGGCGCTCGGCGAGGTCCCGCAGATCGGCGATGCAGGCGATGTGCTTCATGGACGACATGGAATGAACTCAAAATTGGGGTCTTCGCGTAGCATAGTTCCACGGTGGCGAAAAAGCGGCGGGAACAAATTCGCGCCGTTATCCGTTGTCGCTCGACTCAATGGAGATGCGCAATGGACACCAAGTCCCGACGGCATCAAGGCCCGGCCCAGAGCGAGGCCGAGGAAAAAGAGCGCCGGCGCCTTGCAAAGTCATTGGAAGAGGGCCTCGAGGACACCTTCCCCGCGTCCGATCCCATTAACGTGACCCAGCCACCGCCGAGCATTCAGGACAGGAAAGAGCGGAAAAAAGCCTCGTAGACGGGCGCTTAACGCACCGCTTGCAACCGCCGGCCCGAAAAGGCTGGCGGTTTAGCATTTTTAACGATATTCCGCGCCCCGGCATTTTCGAAAGGTCCTTTCGGTAAGTGGTTTGGGGTATGATGGGTAAGAGTTCCCACGGGGCGGCAGGGGTTTTCGGCGTTATGGTTCGTAAGTATTTCGGCACCGACGGCATCCGCGGCCGTGCTAATGGCGAGATCACACCGGAGTTGGCGCTCAAGGTCGGCCAGGCGGCGGGACTTCTGTTCCAGCGTGGCGATCACCGTCATCGCGTTGTTATCGGCAAGGACACGCGCCTCTCCGGCTACATGATCGAGACCGCGCTCGTTGCTGGCTTCACCTCCGTCGGTATGGACGTGCTGTTGCTTGGCCCGATGCCGACACCCGCCGTCGCGATGTTGACGCGCTCGATGCGCGCCGATATCGGCGTGATGATCTCGGCCTCGCACAATCTCTACGACGACAACGGCATCAAGCTGTTCGGCCCGGACGGCTACAAGCTGTCCGACGAGGTCGAGCGCAACATCGAGACGATCATTGAAAGCGACGTTTCCAAGAAGCTCGCAAAATCCGCCGATCTCGGCCGCGCCAAACGCATCGACGGCGTGCAGGACCGCTATATCGAATTCGCCAAGCGCAC
>CAYJNT010000020.1:0-5772 GCA_964370945.1 uncultured Hyphomicrobiales bacterium
TCTTACGCCAGGAGGCCGCATCCAAGGATTCCCGGGACCACGATTGCGAATCGTGGCCGCAGGCGCCGCTCCCCGTTCACGTTCGTTGCGCCTAGGAACGCCCCTCAGGCGAACGGGGATGCTTCGTAAAATATATCAAGGGTAAATCGTTGTCAAGAACAAAAATGGAACGAGCCGTCATTCCGGGGCGTTGTTGATCTGGCCGATCGCGATTTTCAGCGTATCCTGCGCGTGCGCCGGCACGCCTGCAACAACGGCTGCGAGCGCGGCCGCGCCCGCAGCACATCGAAATCCCTTCATCGCTTCCTCCGTTTCGTTTTTCCCGATTTGCCGGACGAGGCTTTCGGACTTTTCTTTTGTGATCGTGCAAGACCGTTGCCCGATCGCCCAAGCCGCATGGTCCAGTATTCCCAGGTACGCGTTGTCACATTCGCCATCGCATTGAGCGCGCCGGCCTTCTCGATCTCGCCGGGATGCAGCGGCGCGATTGTCCCCAACGCCTGCGCCGCGAACTGAAACTCGGCGTTGCGGCAGGAATAGATCGCGCGGAACACCAGTGCCTGGATATCGGGCGCCACGGCCGTCGCGCCATGCCGGTTCATCAGCACGAGATTATTCTGGCCGAGCGCGCGAGCGAGCGACGCCCCCTCCTCCGGCTTCACGACCAGAAGATTGGTGTCGCCGAATTCGTCGTGCTGATCCCAGAACGGAACGATCGCGCCCGCCGTCGCCCCAAGATGGAAAACCGGAACGAGCGGCGTACCGGTGATCGCGAACGGCATCATCGCGGGCGCATGGTGGTGCACCACCGCCATCACGTCCGGCCGCGCCTTGTAGATTTCGCCGTGAATGACGCGCTCGGCATAGAGCCTCTCGTTCGTCGGCGTCACCGGATTGGAATTCAGATCGTATTCGAGCACGTCGCCAGGCGCGACCAGTTCCGGCGCGCGCGATCGCGACAGCAGGTAGCGCTGCGGATCGCGCGGATGGCGCATCGAGACATGACCGAACGCGTCGAGTACGCCTTCATTCGCGAGAATGCGGTTGCCGAGCGCCACCTGTTCTCTCGCCTCGTCGAGCACGTCCGCCATCAGCGCGAACCCGCCGCCGTCGGTTGCTGGTTAATGCTTTGCAATCGATCCTCCCGTTCAAGTTGTCCTTATTTTGCAGGCATCATACTGGGTCCCGCACGCCGCGAACATCCTTAATAAACGGCTCCTTGAATCCTCACTAAGTGCGTAAGGGAATCCTAATTCCACAGGTCTAGAAGCGACTAAAGGACAGGGCTTCTCGATGGGACGTCTTCGAGCGCGGCTGAGAGCATCGCTGCAGAGCGCAACCGCGCTCGGCATCGCCATGATCTTGCTGACATGGGGTACGATCGCATTCCAACTGCACGTCAACCAGCGCACCGCCATCCAGAGTGCGTTCCATGAATCCGCCAACCTCGCCCGCTCCTTCGAAGAGCAGATCATCCGCACCATCCGAGGCATCGATTCCACGCTGCTGGTGCTACGCGCAATCTATGTGAAGAACCGTGACAACTTCGATTTGCCGGAATGGACCTGGCATGCAGGCATCGTCACCGACGTCGTCATTCAGTATTCGATCATCGACGACAACGGCCGGCTGCGCGCCTCCTCGCTCGGCCCGGTTCAGCCAATCGATCTGAAGGACCGCGAGCATTTCAAGGCACACCTCGAAGCCACGATCGATGAAGTCTTCATCAGCAGGCCGCTCGCCGGACGCAATTCCGGCAAGAGCTCGATCCAGCTCAGCCGCCGCATCCTGCTGGCGGATGGCACCTTCGCCGGCGTGATCGTGGCGTCGGTCGATCCGGACCAGCTCGCGCGATTCTATCAGTCAATCAATATCGGTCGCGACGGCGTCATCAACCTGATCGGCCTTGACGGCTTTGTCCGTGCCTCGCGCGGATTCAAGAAAGAGGTCACGAATTTCAACAACACCGGCGGCGTTTTACTTGGCCGGCTAAAATCGAAAGCGGTTGATTCGTTTACGACCGGTGGCGCCATTGACGGTGTGAGACGGTTTCTGTCCTACCGCCAGGTTGCGGGGCTCCCGCTCGCTGTGGCGGTGGGACTTGGCGAGGACGAGATCCTCGCACCCTTTTACGAGGACGCGCTCAAATACATCGCCGCCGGCGTGGCCATCACAATTCTCGTCGTCATCGTCATGGGCGCGAGCCTTCGGCACCGCAGAACGCTGAGCAAGGCTTACCTGGCGCTGCGGCGAAGCGAGATTGTCGCACAAGCCCGCAGGACCGAATTGCGCTCGGCGCTGGAGAATATCGAGCAAGGCATCTTCATGGTCGACGCCGAGGGCGTGGTCAACGTGATCAACCGCCGTGCGATCGAGCTGCTCGACCTGCCCGAGGAATGGCTCGCCGGAAGCCGTCCACTGAAAGAGATGCTGGTCTATCTGCGGCAGCGCGGCGAGTTCGCCAACGACGATCTCAATCCGCGCGTCCGCGCCATGCTGATGGGCGACGGGCTCGACAGCACGATCGGGACCTACGAACGCACCCGCCCGAACGGCGTCGTGCTGGAAGTGCGCTCGATGGCGACGCCCGACGGCGGCATGGTGCGAACCTTCACGGATATCACCGAGCGCAAGCGTGCCGAGGCGCGGATCGCCGAGATGGCAACGCATGACGAATTGACCGGTCTTGCCAATCGCTCCCTCTTCCGCGAGCGCATCGAGCAGGCACTCGGCCGCACGCAGCGTTATGGCGAGCCCTTCGCGCTGCTCATGCTCGATCTCGATCGTTTCAAGCCGATCAACGACACGCTCGGCCACCCGGTCGGCGACGAGGTTCTCAAGGAGATCGCGCTGCGGCTGCGGTTCTGCGTGCGCGAGACCGACACCGTCGCGCGCCTCGGGGGCGACGAGTTTGCGATCCTGCAGGCGCAGGCGATGACGCCGGAGGAAGTCGGCCGTCTCGCCCAGCGCATCCTCGATTCGATCGCGACCCCGCTCGACATCGACGGACACAAAATCGACATCGGCATCACCATCGGCGTCGCCTTCGCGCCGCGCGATGCCTCCGATCAGGATCAGCTCATCACCAAGGCCGACCAGGCACTTTACGAAGGCAAGAAGAACGGGCGCAATTGCTACAGCTTCGCCGGCGCCGAACCGTCACTGCGATCTGTGCCGGGCGACAAGGCGCCTTCGATTGCCGCCGCCGGCGCCCGCTAGTGCGGTGGTTCAGAAATTCCCTTCATTCTTGCCGCGAGTCCGTCAGGGGAATTTCTGAACCAAAACCACACTGGAATCATAAATGTTGCTGGTGTCCTTCGATTCCGAAGTTCGCTGACGAGAGTGCCGCAGAATGAAGCGAACTTCGGAATCGGGACACTAGCGCCCGCCAAGCTCGGCTTCGATATTGCGGACCATGTTGACAAGCCGCGGGCCGATGTCGCTCTCCAGGCGCGCGCGGCTGAAATGAAACGCCGGCGCCCCGCAATTGAATGCGAATAATCCCGACCCGTCGGACGGGATCAGGACGGCGCCGACGGCGGCCACATCCCGCTGCCAGTCTCCGACCGATAACGTGAAGCCGCGCGACGCGAGATCCTTCACCGCCCGCTCAAGGCCGACGCGGACTTTCGGCCAGGCCTTGCCTTCGCGTCTGGCGATGTGACGCATCAGGAATTCGCGTTCCTTCTCCGGCACGGCGGCGATCAGCGCCCGGCCCATGGCCGTGGTCGCGATCGGGATGCGTGATCCGAGATCCAGACGCAGCATGACCGCAGATTTGGCGCGGCAATGCTCCACATAGAGGAGGTTGAGCCGGTCGCGGCTACCGAGTGCAACCGAGCCGCCGGAATAATTGGCGAGCGCCTGCATATGCGGCCGCGCGATCTGCCGGATGCGCATATTGGCGAGCGTGGAATAGCCGAGCGCCAGCGCGGCCGGCGCAAGCTGATATTTTCCAAGACGCTCGATATGCGAGAGGTATCCAAGGAGCGTCAGCGTGTAGGTCAGCCGCGTGACCGTGGCCTTGGGCAGGCCGGTGCGCGCGGAAATCTCCTGGTTGCCAAGGAGCCCGTCGCTCGGGGTGAACACGCGCAGCACCTCGAGCCCGCGGGCCAGCGCGACCACGAATTTGCGATCATTGCCCGGAACGAAGTCGGCGAGCCGCCCGGCGGAATATTGCAGGGGATCGTGCGGTCGCGTGGTCTGGGCCGTCATGCCCCTATGCGATCATGGCGCCGGCCTCGCGGTCAATGCTGCAGAACACCGTTTCGCTGGGCGGAATTGACGTTTTTCCCGTTGACGGCTGAAATGGCCACCGCTTAATCGCGTTGTCGCAGGGAAGAGGTCCAAAGCAATGCCGGGAACAGTTGCGTTGCGCCAGGACGGCGCGGTCGCGGTCATTGCGGTCGACAATCCGCCCGTCAACGCATTGAGCCTCGATGTGCGGACGGCTCTTGTCGAGGCTTTCACCCGCGCGCGCGACGATGCCAAGACCGAGGCGATCGTCCTGACGGCGCAGGGCCGCACCTTCGTCGCCGGCGCCGACATCACCGAATTCGACAAGCCGCCGATGTCGCCGGGCCTTTCCGACGTGATCGCGCTGATCGATGCGATCAAAAAACCGGTCGTCGCGGCCGTGTTCGGCACCACGCTCGGCGGCGGGCTTGAAATCACGCTCGCCTGCCATTTCCGCATCGCGCAGACCGGCACGCGGCTCGGTCTGCCGGAAATCAAGCTCGGGCTCATTCCCGGCGCCGGCGGCACGCAGCGCCTGCCGCGCCTCGTTGGCATGGAAAAGGCCGCCGCGATGATCCTCTCCGGCGATCCGATCCCGGCGAAGGATGCGCTGGCGGCCGAGTTGATCGACGAGATTTTCGAGGGCGATCCGGCGACGGCGGGCATTGCCTTTGCTCGCAAGGTCGTCAGCGAAAAGCGGTCACTTACGCGGGTGCGCGATCGCGAGGACAAACTCGCCAGTTTACACGCGAAGGCGTTCGACGAGATCGTGACCGCCAACACCAAACGCGCGCGCAGCCTCGACGCGCCGGCCGCCGCGATCGAGCTGCTGCGCGCCGCAATCGATGTTCCGTTCGACGACGCGCTGAAGATGGAGCGCGAGGCCTTCATGCGGCTGCGCGCTGGCGACCAGTCGAAAGCGCAGCGGCATATTTTCTTTGCCGAACGCGAGGCGACGAAGATTCCAGGCCTCGCGAAAGACGTGAAGCCACGCGAGATCAAGCGCGCGGCCGTGATCGGCGCCGGCACCATGGGCGGCGGCATTGCAATGTGTTTCGCCAACGCCGGAATTCCGGTCACCATCATCGAGACCAGCGCCGAGGCGCTCAAACGCGGCCTCGACACCATCGAGAAGAATTACAAGACCTCTGCCGCGCGCGGCGGCATGAGCGAGGCCGATGTCGGCACACGGATGTCGCTATTCAACGGCGTCACCGACATGAATGCCGCTAAGGACGCCGACATTGTCGTCGAAGCCGCCTTCGAGGATATGGGCGTCAAGCGCGAGATTTTCGGCGCGCTCGACAAGGTAACGCCGGCGCAGGCGATCCTCGCCACCAACACATCTTATCTCGACGTCAACGAGATCGCGCGCTGCACCAGCCGGCCGGCGTCCGTGCTCGGTCTGCATTTCTTCAGCCCAGCGAATGTCATGCGGCTTCTGGAAATCGTGCGCGGGGCGGACACGGCACCGGACGTGCTCACGACCGCGCTCTCGGTCGCGCGCGCGATCAAAAAGGTGCCGGTCGTGGTCGG
>CAYJNT010000020.1:5872-11413 GCA_964370945.1 uncultured Hyphomicrobiales bacterium
TTCGGCCAGAAGACCGGCAGGGGATTCTACCTTTATGAAAGCGGTTCGCGCACGCCGCGTCCCGATCCGGAGGTCGAAGCCCTGATCGTCGCGACCTCAAAGCGCCTTGGCGCGACGCGCCAACCGCTCGATCGCAAGACCATCGTGGAGCGCCTGATTTTGCCGATGATCAACGAAGGCGCGCGCATCCTGGAAGAAGGCATCGCGCTGCGGCCCGGCGATATCGATGTGATCTGGATCTACGGCTACGGCTTCCCGCTCTGGCGCGGCGGGCCGATGTTCTATGCCGACACAGTCGGCCTTTCTTACATCCGCGATCATCTGCGTGAGTTCGCGAAGCTGACGGGCGATCGGCGACACGAGCCGGCCCCGTTGCTCGACAGGCTCGCCACCGAGGGCCGCGGTTTCGGCTCGCTGGCAAAGGCGTGACGCCATGTCCCGGCCGTACCCGTGGGAAAAATCCTACCCGCCGGGCATTTCCTGGGACACCCCGATCGAGACATTGACGCTTCCGGCGATGCTCGACCGCAGCGTCGCGCGCAATGCCGCGCGCTATGCGATCTCGTTTCGCGAACGGCGGATGACGTATCGCGAGCTCGCGGACGCCGCTGACGCATTCGCCGCCGGATTATTGACAGCAGGCATCGGCAAGGGCGCGGGCATCGGCTGCTACCTTCCGAATTCCCCGCATCATGTCATCGCCCTGTTCGGCGCCACGCGCGCCGGCGCGCGCCTGGTGCAACTCAGCCCGCTCGATGCCGAACGCGAACTCATTCACAAGCTGACGGATTCGGGTGCACGCATTGTGCTGACTGCCAATGTCCCGTCGCTGTTGCCGATGGCGCTGAAGCTGAAAGCCGCCGGACATATCGATACGCTGATCGTTGCGGAAGACGGCGAATGGGGCGCGCCGCCTTACCCGCTTCTGCCGATCCCGGAGGACGACGGCATCGTTCCGCTCTCGCGGCTGATCGATGTTGCTTTGCCTTCGGAATGGCCTGCGATCGCGTCCAGCGATGTCGCGGTGCTGCAATATACCGGCGGCACTACTGGCATTCCGAAAGGCGCAATGCTGACGCATGCCAATCTGAGCGCGTCCTGCGCGATCTATGACGCCTGGTTCAATCCACAAAGTGCGATCAAGCCGGGCGAGGCACGTGCGATCTGCGCGCTGCCGCTGTTTCACATTTTCGCGTTGTCGACGGTGATGCTGCGGCATCTCTCGAATGGCAACGAAGTCCTGCTGCGGCAGAAATTCGATGTCGAGACGACGCTCGAGGATATCGCAGTCCGCCGCGCCACTCATCTCAACGCCGTGCCGACCATGTGGATGGCGCTCTGCAATTGTCCCGGAATCGAAAAGCGCGACCTGTCTTCGCTGGCGGCCTGCAGCTCCGGCGGCGCGGCTTTGCCTGTCGAGATCGCCGAGCGCTGGCAGCAATTGACCGGAAAAGTCCTGCGCAGCGGCATCGGCATGACGGAAACATCGCCGGCCGCGGCGACACAGCCGATCACGCGGCCGGGCAAGATCGGTTCGTCGGGCGTGCCGCTTCCGGGCGTCGTGATCGAGATCGTCGCGCTCGATGAGCCGCGCCGCGTGCTGCCGCTTGGAGAGACCGGCGAAATCCGCATCAAGGGGCCGAATGTCGTTTCCGGCTACTGGAACAGACCGCAGGATACGGCCGAGAGCTTTGTCGACGGTTTCTGGCTCTCCGGCGATATCGGATACATGGACGAAGACGGTTTTTTGTTTGTCGTCGATCGCAAGAAGGACATGATCATTTCCGGCGGCTTCAATGTCTATCCGCGCATGATCGAGGAAGCGATCTACGAACACCCGGACGTCGAGGAGGTGATCGTCATCGGAGTACCCGACAAGTATCGCGGCGAAGCGGCCAAGGCTTTCGTGAAGCTGAAAGCCGGAGTTTCGGACCTCACGCTCGAGGCGCTGCGCACGTTCCTCACCGACAAGATCGGGCGGCATGAAATGCCGGCCGCGCTCGAAATCCGCAATTCGCTCCCGCGCACCAACGTCGGAAAGCTGTCCAAAAGGGACTTAGTCGAGGAAGAACGCGCAAAGGCCCAAGCATTGCCGGAGGCATCGTGATGAATCTCCGCTTTACGCCAGAGGAGATCGCATTCCGCGACGAGATGCGCGCCTTTGTGCGGGATGCTTTGCCGGCGCCGATCCGCCAGAAAATGATCGAAGGCCGGCGCCTGGTGAAAGACGATCTCGTCACCTGGCAGCGGATTCTGAACGCCAAGGGCTGGGCGGTGCCGCATTGGCCGGTGCAATGGGGCGGTACCGGCTGGAGCGCAGTGAAGCTCTATCTGTTCCGTGACGAGATGCAGCAGGCGCCGGCGCCCGAGCCGTTGCAATTCGGGGTCAACATGGTCGGCCCTGTGATCATTGCATTCGGCAACGAGGCGCAGAAGAAACGATTCCTGCCGCGCATCGCCAATCTCGATGACTGGTGGTGCCAGGGCTTTTCCGAGCCGGAAGCAGGTTCCGATCTCGCCGCGGTTAAGGCTACCGCACGACGCGATGGCGACACTTACATCGTCAACGGCCAGAAGACCTGGACCACGCTCGCCCAATATGCCGACTGGATCTTCTGTCTCGTGCGCACCGACGCTTCGGCGAAGAAGCAGCTAGGCATTTCATTCCTGCTGATCGAGATGAAGACACCGGGCATCACCGTGCGACCGATCCAGACCTTCGATGGCGGGCATGAGATCAACGAGGTCTTTTTCGACGACGTGCATGTGCCCATCGAAAATCTGGTCGGTGAAGAGAATAAGGGCTGGGACTACGCCAAGTTCCTGCTTGGCAATGAGCGCAGCGGCATTGCGCGGATCGGCATTTCCAAAGCGCGGCTGCGGCGGCTGAAGGAACTGGCCGCGCTGGCGACGAGCGGCGACAAGCCGCTGATCAATGACGAGCGCTTTCGCATGAAGATCGCCGCCGTCGAAGTGGAGCTGAAAGCGCTGGAGATGACGCAGCTCCGCGTCTTGTCGCGCGAACGCAATGGTGAGGGCAACAAGCCTGATCCGGCCTCCTCGATCCTGAAAATCAAGGGCTCCGAATTGCAGCAGGCGATCAGCGAATTACTGCTCGAGGTCGCCGGCCCCTACGCGCTGCCCGACCAAATGCCGCATGACGATGCCGAGCGCTGGAACGAGCCGCCCATTGGCCCCGACTGGGCGGCGACACTCGCGCCGCATTACTTCAACTGGCGCAAGGCCTCGATCTATGGCGGATCGAACGAAATCCAGAAGAACATCATCGCCAAGGCGATCCTGGGGCTGTAATGGATTTTGAGCTGAGCGAAGAGCAGCGGCTTCTGCGGGAGAGCGTATCCCGCATGCTGGCGGGTGCTTACGATTCCGAAAAGCGCAAGCGATATGCCGGCGAAGCGGCGGGCTTCAGTCGCGCGCTTTGGCAGAAATATGCCGAGCTTGGCTTGCTTGGATTGCCCTTCGAGGAAAAGTACGGCGGCATTGGTGGCGGCGCAGTCGAGACCATGATCGTAATGGAAAGTTTCGGCCGCATGTTGGTGGTCGAACCTTATCTTGCCACTGTGATCCTCGGCGGCGGCCTTGTGCGGCTCGGCGGCAGCGACGCTCTGCAGGCAGCGGTCCTGCCGAAAATCGCGTCGGGTGATACGCTCCTGGCTTTCGCTCATGCCGAGCGGCAAGCCCGCTACGATCTCGCCGACGTCGCAACCATGGCACGCAAGGATGGATCGGATTTCATCCTCGACGGCGAGAAGACGCTCGTTCTCAACGGCGACAGCGCGGACCGATTGATCGTGTCGGCGCGGCTTTCCGGATCGCGGCGTGATCCTGCGGGCATCGGCCTGTTTCTGGTCGATGCGACAGCGAAAGGCGTTACGCGGCGTGGCTATCCGGCCATCGACGGCCGCCGCGCAGCCGAGATCTCGTTCTCCGGCGTGCGCGTTGCCGCCGAGGCCGTTGTCGGCGAACCCGGCAAAGCCTTCGCCTTGATCGAGCACGTCACGGATCACGCCATCGCGGCCGTTTGCGCCGAGGCCGTTGGTGCGATGGACGCCTTGCATGCGAATACGGTCGAATACTTGAAAAGCCGCAAGCAATTCGGCGTGCCGATCGGAAATTTCCAGGTACTGCAGCATCGCGCGGCCGACATGCTGGTCGCGCTTGAGCAAGCCCGTAGCATGGCGTTGTTCGCGGCGATGATGGCCGACGACCCGGACGCGGACGCGCGGCGGCAGGCGTTATCCGCGGCCAAAGTGCAGATCGGACGCTCCGGCCGCTTCATCGGCCAGCAGGCGATCCAGTTGCATGGCGGAATCGGCATGACCATGGAATATTCCGCCGGGCATTATTTCAAGCGCCTGACCGCGATCGACACTCTGTTCGGCGATGCGGACCATCATTTGACATTGCTCGCGCGCATGGGCGCGCCCGCAGCCGCTTGAAATTTAAGGGCTCACCCGTCGGCGGCTCGGGAATGTCAAAAGCCCGCTGACAATCTCGAATTGCCGCAGACTCCGTTCGATCGAGCGATTGAACGGGTTGTTCCAGATGCGGTCCCACCACAGTGGCAGCAAACGGCGCAGGAGTTCGATCCCTTCGACCTTGAACCACACCACCGCAACAAGCCCGCTGCAGAACCAGGACAGGAAGTGATAGCGCGCGGTCGCGATATAGAAGAGTGAGACCGCATGTTGCGCGAGCGTGGCGCCCGCGACCAGCCGCAGCCATGGATCGAAGGCCATGCGCACCATCACCCGCGCCAGCAAGACGATCGAAAGCGCGTGCAGCGGCGCCATGACCGCGAGCTCGGACGGACCGCTCAGCCACTTGAGGATTTGCTTGCCGGCGCGCGCGAGATGTTCGCTGCCGAAATTGAAACGAACGAGGTCAACGAGCGCCGACAGGTAAGTCGAGGGCGGCATGACCAGCACCAGCGGATGGGTGGAGTTTCCGCTGAAGGGCACGAACACGCCACCGAAATACCAGTTGTGCAGCGCCATCGATGTGACCGGCACGAATCCAATGCACAATCCGACAAAGCGCAACCATTCGCGCCGGCGGAGCGCCGCAATGCCGGCCCCGCCCAGCATCACCGCAACGAACGGCACAATATTCGGGCGCATGAAGACGGCAAGGAAAAACAGGAACGCCGCGCCGCAAGCGACGCCGAATCCGCGGTCGGGTCCGTCTGCTTTCCACCCGATCAGCAGGAGCAACCCGCTGAAGGCGAAGATGCAGGCCGCCGGATCGGCAAAGCCGCGCGCCGCCCATTTCGCATAGTGAAAGAACGACGTGCCGAACAATGCGCCGACCGGCACTGCCACAAAGAGCAGCACCAGCGCCAGTGCCCAGCGAGTCGGCAGGAAGCGACGATAAAGCGCAAACACGATGAAAGGAAGCAACAGAACAAGCGTGAGGTAGCCGAGATTGCTGTCGCCGAAGATGAACAACTCGAGTGCGCGGAAATAGCGAAGGCCCGGACCGCCGTAATAGAAAACAGCCTCGCCGCCTTCGAGCGCTTTG
>CAYJNT010000020.1:11513-26488 GCA_964370945.1 uncultured Hyphomicrobiales bacterium
GTCACGGTCGGATCGAGACTCATCGCAAGCTGACCGGGCTTGACCGCGACGCCGTAGACGCGCCGCCCGATATCGCCCGGCTCGATCGTACGGCACGCCCAAAGCGGATTGGACAGAAGCGTGAATTGCTCCGCCCTCTCCTCCCAGATGACATCGCCCCGCCAGCATAGATCGCTGCCGGCATATTGCGCGGGGAAACGGTAAGCGACGAAGAATGGAATCCCGAGGTGCCAGCGGTGCAACCCCATCCAGAACCGGCGGTCACGCTTGACGCGCGCCAGGTCGTGGTTGGAGCCGGACCAATTGTAGCGAAGGTCGTTGATGAAACCGAGACGCAGCCAGACCGGATCGGAGAAATCGATGTGATCGACCTTGCGGGACATTTCCGCGCCGCGCAGGATTCCGTCGCCGGAAAACGCAAAGACGCGATCGGGAAATCCAAGCCCGCGCCAGCAGCCGTTGGCCGCGGGATCGCAGCGTTTCTCGGGCGGATAGGCTTTTTCGAATTCGGTCGCGAGCAACCGATAGACATCGGGCGGCAAGCCGGAGACGAGCGTGTCGTTCTTGCCCTCAGGGAGGAAGACGTTGTGACCCTCCTCGATCGGCGGCGGATTGAGGACGGCTTGGCCGGCAACGGCGATGCAGGCCAACAAGATCGAAAGGAGCCACGGCTTGTTGCGCGCTGTCACCTCGCCGGCGAACGCGATCACGGCCGCACCGAGGAGGATGCAATAGCCGAACAGGTGGTTGAGCGGTAATCCGACGATGGCCAGGAGGAGCGCCAGCAACGTCAGGCGGCGCAACAGACCGAACCGCCGCGGGTAAGAGGAATCGTCGGCGCTTTGTCCCATGAGGCCTGTGTTTATTCTGCCGCCGTGACAAGGGCAACAGAAGGCCGCAGTACAGCCGGCAAGCGCCATCCCCTTGCGCCGCCATGCAATTTGCCTCTATTGCCTGCCTAGGCCGGGCGCAAAGGTCGCGGCTTATCAGGTTTGAGCATGATGTGGTCCGAAAACCGCTTGACACTTTTCGGCATCATGCTCTGGGAGACGCCGTGATCCGCGTGGGAATCGTTGGGAGCAATTTCGGCCGGACGGTCCTGCTGCCCGCCTTCCGCGCCGATCCGCGTTGCGAGGTCACGGCCCTTGCAGGGCGTGATGCGCAGAAGGCCGCGGACCATGCCCGCGAAGCCAAGATCGCGCGCACGTTCAAGACCTGGGCCGAGCTCGTGGAAGACGACGCGATCGACGCGGTCGCGATTGCGACCCCGCCGGCGTTGCAGCCCGATATCGCGATCCAGGCGCTTGCGCATGGCAAGGCGGTGTTTCTGGAAAAACCGATGGCCGCCACCATTGCGCAAGCCGACGCCCTGCTCGAACAGGCGCGACAGAGCAAGCGGCCGGTGATGATCGATTTCGAATTCCCGGAACTGCCCGCTTGGCAGCATGCCAAGGCTTTGATGGATAAAAATGCCATCGGTAAACTGCGTCATGTCGTGGTGACATGGCAGGTGGAAAATCACGCGACACGCATGCGGCTGAAAAGCTGGAAAACGAACGGCGATGACGGCGGCGGTGTGCTCGGCAATTTCGTCAGCCATTGTTTCCATTATCTGGAACAATTCGGCGGGCCGATCACCAATCTCTATGCGCAGTTGTCTGGATTGCCGGGGGAGAAGAAACCGTCCGAAAGCATTGTCGCGCTGTCGGGCCAGTTCGCGTCGGGCGCTGCGCTCAACCTTTCAATGAGTGCCGCCTCCTATCTTGGCTCTGGCCATCGCGTGGAATTTTATGGAGAGGACGGCACCTTGATGCTGATCAACACCACCGCCGACTATATGCGCGGCTTCGAACTTTTTTACGCGCATCGGCCGGCGGAAAAACTCGCGCGCATCGACGTGAAGGCGCCGGATGATTCACATTTTCCCGACGGCCGCATCGCGCCGATTTCCCGCCTCGCGACCCGCTTCTTCGATGCGATCGAAAAAGGCGGCGTCGTGACCCCCGGCATCCGCGAGGGCCATCGCGTGCAGCAGTTGATCGAGTTCGCGCGGCTCTCGCACGATGTCAGTGAATCCGTGACGGTTGAGACATGAGCGGAAAACGGATCCTCGTCACCGGCGGCTCTGGCTTCATCGGCTCCGCCCTTGTCAAACGCCTTTTACATGATGGCGCGACGGTGCGCGTGCTCGACGACAATTCGCGCGGACGGCCGCGGCGTCTTGCAGATGTGGAGAACGACATCGAATTCGTCGGCGGCGATGTTCGGAACTTCGATACTGTGCTCGCGGCGGCACGCGGCATGGACGAAGTGCACCACCTCGCCTACGTCAACGGCACGGAATTCTTCTACAGCCAGCCCGAACTCGTGCTCGATGTCGGCGTGAAAGGCATGATGCATGTAATCGATGCCTGCCGCCGTCATGGCATTGGCACGCTCATTCTGGCATCGAGTTCGGAGGTCTATCAGACCCCGCCGCAGATTCCGACGGACGAGAGGGCGCCGCTCGTCGTGCCGGATCCGATGAATCCGCGCTTCTCCTATGGAGGCGGCAAGATCATCAGCGAATTGATGGCGATCAACTATGGCCGAAAATTCTTCGAGCGCGTGCTGATCTTCCGGCCGCACAATGTCTATGGGCCGGACATGGGCTTCGAGCACGTCCTGCCGCAATTCGCCCTGCGGATGAAAAAGGCGGTCGCGGAGAATCCATCAGGCCCGGTTCCCTTCACCATTCAGGGTACCGGAGCGGAGACCCGCAGCTTCTGCTTCGTGGATGACCTGGTCGAGGGCGTAATGGTGATGCGCGCCAAGGGGGAGCATCTCAACATTTACCATGTCGGGACGCTCGAGGAGTTGAGCATCGGCGAGCTTGCCCGGCGGGTCGCCGCCCATGCCGGCCGCGAACTGGACCTGAAAACCAGCGAAAAGCTCTTGGGCAGCACAAACCGGCGGTGTCCGGATATTTCGAAATTGGCGGCCCTGGGTTATAAGCCCGCCGTCCCGCTGGCGCAGGGCCTGCCCCCGACCGTTGACTGGTATTGGGGACATGAGCATCTCGCCCCGAAATCCTGACCGGGCTTCGGAGCATGATCCCGAAAAGTGGGGACCGGTTTTCGGACAAGATCATGCTCAACTCATACGTCCTAACTGGGGGTTCTCGTTTTGCGTCCATCCAAAGTCGCCCGTGCCGCCGGCACCGGGGCCAGCGTGCCGGTCGAATGCTGCCAGATCTGCGGCCACGCTCCGCTCGAGAATGCGCTCTCGCTGAGCTACATGCCGCCGGTCAACCAGATGGTGAAAATCGGCACCGTGCCGCACCAGCAGCCGTGGTTTCCGACCAATCTTTTCTATTGTTCGAAATGCGAGCTGGTGCAGCTCGGTCTCGCGGTCGACCCCGTCATCATCTTCCCGCCGGAATATCCCTACACCAGCGGTATGACCAAGCTGTTGCGCGATAATTTCGCGGAGCTTTACGCCGAGTCGTCCAAGATGTTGGCGCTTAAGGCCGACGATTTTATCGTCGATATCGGCTCCAATGACGGCACACTGATCTCGAATTTCCAGAATGGCGGGCATCGCATCCTCGGCATCGAGCCGACCGATGTGAGCAAGATCGCCAATAGCCGCGGCATTCCGACCATCCAGCGCTATTTCGGGGTCGATGTCGCGCGCGAGGTGAAGCGCGAGCATGGCCATGCACGCGTTGTCACTGCCGCCAATTGCTTCGCGCATATCGAGGATGTGCACGCGATTGTCGATGGCATCAATGAGTTGATCGGCGACAAGGGCGTGTTCATCTCAGAATCGCATTATCTTATTCCGCTGCTCGACCGCCTGCAGTACGACACGGTCTATCACGAGCATCTGCGCTACTATTCGCTGCACAGCCTGAAATATCTGCTCGAGATGAACGGCCTCGAAGTGTTCCACGCGCGGCCGATCCCCTCGCACGGCGGCTCGATCCGTGTTTATGCGGCGCGAAAAGGCACGTACAAAGTCGAGCCGAGCGTCGCACAAATGCTCGCCGCCGAGCCGAAGGGCGATGCGATGCGAAAGCGCCTGGCCGATTTCCGGCGCGACGTGATGCTGTCCAAGCTGCGCTTGCACGCGATCCTGCGCGATCTGAAGGAAAAAGGCGCGCGCATCGCCGGCATCAGCGCGCCGTCGCGCGCGTCCACAATGGTCAACTATGTCGGGCTCGACGAGGCAATCATCGACTACGTTTGCGAGATCAAGGGCTCGCTCAAGATCGGCATGTATATGCCGGGCACGCTGATCCCGATCGTTGACGAAAGCCGGCTCTACGAAGACCAGCCCGACGCCGCCGTCATTTTCTCCTGGCACATCGCCGAGGAGCTCGCGCCGAAGCTGCGCGCCAACGGCTTCAAGGGCCAGCTCATCACGCCGCTTCCTGTACCCCGCGTGCTATGACCATGACCGCCGCGAAACGCCAGGACAAGCAAAAGGAAATCGCGTTCTTCGACGCGCATGCGGACGCCGACGAATACGACGTGTTCACGCCGGAGGCCAATGCTCGGCTGATCGATGCCTTCAAACGCCTGACCGGATTGCCGCGCGGCGCCAAGGTCGCCGATCTCGGCTGCGGCTCCGGCGCCTTCACCGAAATGCTCCGCCGCGAAGGCTATGACGCGGTCGGCGTCGATATCTCGCCAAAGTTGGTCGCTGTCGGAAAGGGCAAATATCCCGGCCTCAATCTGATCGAGGGCGATGTCGAGCATCTGCCGTTCGAGACCGGCAGCTACGACGGCGTGCTGCTGAGCGGTCTCGTCCACCACTTTCCCGATCCGCGCAAATGCGCGGCCGAGACCTTCCGGATTCTCAAGTCCGGCGGGCGGTTCATGGCCTTCGACCCGAACCGCATGAACCCGTTCATGTACCTTTATCGGGACCGCTCCTCGCCGTTTTACTCGTCGATCGGGGTGACCGAAAACGAGCGCCCGGTGCTGGCCTTCGAGATTGCCCGCATTTTCCGGGAGGCCGGATTCACCGTATCCACGGATTATCTCGCGGGCCTCGCCTACCGGTATGTAGCTTCGGAGAAGACTCGCATCCTGCTTCCGATCTATAATTTCATCGACGGGACGATCTTCAATTTTGGCCTCCTAAAGCCGTTCCGCCCCTTTGTGCTCACCAGCGGAGAAAAGCGTTGAATCTTCGCCCCGACCTGTCGGCCACGAGCCCGACGACCGTTGAGAACGCCAATGTCACCGTTGTCGGCGGCGCGGGACACGTGGGCGTGCCGCTGGTGCTCGCGCTCGCGGAAGGCGGCGCGCGCGTCAATATCAACGACATCAACAAAGACACGCTGGAGATCCTCAAAAGCGGCCGCCTGCCCTATATCGAATATGACGCGGCGGATTTACTGACCAAGGCGCTGGCCGAGAAGCGCCTCGTCTTCACGCACGCGCCGGAGCAGATTTCGCGTGGCGGCCCGGTCATCGTCACCATCGGAACGCCGGTCGATGAATTCCTCAATCCCGTTCGCCGCGTGGTGCAGGCCTGCATCGACGCGCTGCTGCCGCATCTCGCCGACGGCCAGTTGCTGATCCTGCGCTCGACCGTCTTTCCGGGCACCACCGACTGGCTGCATACTTATATTCAGGAAAAAGGCCGCAAGCTGAAAATCGCGTTCTGTCCGGAACGCGTGGTGCAAGGCTACGGTATCAAGGAATTGCGCGAGATGCCGCAGATCGTCAGCGGCACGACGCCGGAAGCCGAACGCGAGGCGGCGGCCCTCTTCCAGTCGATCGCGCCTGAAATCGTGACGGTCTCCCCCCTCGAGGCGGAATTCGCCAAACTCTTCAACAATGCCTATCGCTATATCGAGTTCGCCGCGAGCAATGAATTCTATCTGATCGCGCGCTCCGCCGGCCTCGACTATCAGCGCATCCTCAATGCGATGAAGCACAATTATCCGCGCGCGCGGAATATTCCGCGCCCCGGCTTTGCGGCGGGGCCGTGCTTGGTGAAGGACACAATGCAGCTTGCGGCTTACGCGCGAAACCAGTTCGGGCTTGGCCACGCGGCGATGCTGATCAACGAGGGATTGGTGCTGCATGTGATCGACGACCTGCAGCGCCGCTTCACGCTCGGCAATATGACGGTCGGACTCCTCGGCATGGCGTTCAAGGCGGAGGTCGACGATACACGCGCGTCGCTGAGCTACAAATTCAAGAATGCGCTGACCAGTCACGCCAAGTCAGTGCTCACCACCGACCCTTATGTGAACACAGATCCGGACCTCAAGCCGCTCAATGATGTCATCGCGACCAGTGATCTGATGATCCTGTGCACGCCGCATGCCTGCTACAAGGACGCGGATTTTAAGGACAAGCCTGTGGTCGATGTCTGGGGTTTCCTGCACGGCGCGAATATCATCCGCTGAATGGCCCACCGCCTCGACATTGTCATTCCGGTTTACAACGAAGGCGGCAACATCCTGCGGACGCTGGAAGCGCTCGGTCGCGATCTGAAAACGCCGTCGCGCGTGCTCATTTGCTACGACCGCGAGGACGACGACACCCTGCCCGCCATTGAGAGCAGTCGCGAGAAGCTCAAGACGCATCCGGTCGAGTTCGTGCGCAACAAGGGACGCGGCGCACATTCCGCGGTGATGACCGGCTTTGCGCACTCGACGGCGCCCGCGATCCTGATGTATCCGGCCGACGACGATTATAATGCCGGCATGCTCGACAGGATGGTCGAGAAGGCCGAACAGGGATGCGACATCGTTTGCGCCAGCCGCTTCATGCCGGGTGGTAGCATGACCGGCTGTCCTTGGCTTAAAGCGCTGCTGGTGCGCAGCGCGAATTTCACCTTGCACCACATCGCGCGCATTCCCACGCATGACGCGAGCAACGGCTTTCGCATGTTCTCGCGCCGCACGATCGACACCATCGCGGTCGAATCCGATGCGGGTTTCTGCTACAGTATCGAATTGCTGGTGAAGACACACAGGCTGGGCTGGAAGATCGGCGAAGTGCCGGCGCGCTGGTTCGAGCGCGCGCACGGACAAAGCCGTTTCCGCGTGCTGCGCTGGCTGCCGGCCTATCTGCGCTGGTATCTTTACGCATTCGCGACCACATTTCTGCGGCACGGCGCCGACACGGTACCGATGAAAAAGGCCTGAAGGATCAGATGACCGACCAGTGGCCGAAAATCAAAGGCAGGCGGACGACCAAGCTCTCGCCCTGGGCCGACATCATCGAGCGCGAGATCGAGTTCGCGCCCGGCGCAAAGCTCGAGATCTATCACGCGGTCGGACAGCCGGATTACATCGCCATGCTCGCGGTGACGCCCGACGGCAAGGTCCCGATCGTGCGGCAATACCGGCCGGCGCTTGAATCCTTCACCTGGGAATTGCCCGCCGGAACGGTCGATGACGGCGAAAGCGCAAGCGAAGCCGCCAGCCGCGAATTGATGGAGGAGACGGGCTATCCGTCGCGCAAGGTGCATGTACTCGGGACGTTCGCGCCCTGCTCCGGGCGGCTCGCCAACAAGGTGCATTCCTTCTTCATCGAGGCTGGCGAAAAGGCGGCCGACCACACGCCCGAGCCGGGCATCGAGGTTCGCCTCGTCAGCCCGGCTGAGCTCGCCGGCATCATCAAGGCCGGTCAGTTCGATTCCCAGCAGCATCTCGGCACCCTTCTCCTGGCGCGGCTGCACGGCCTACTCGATTTGCCGATTGCATGAAGCGAGCGCGAGATCCTCACGCGCCCGGCCGCTCGATGACGCTGACATGCGCCGCAACGATCCGTCAGCCGTCCGGGAAACGGACCCAGGTCGGCATCTGCCGGCCGACGCGGCCCGGCGCCGACGAACGCTCAAATAAGGTCGAAGCCACGGCGAAATCGCGGCCGTAGGCGGTGATGACGGTCCTCGATAGCGTCCTGCCAAGCCCAGCCGGCGAGCGTGCCGCGCGAAATGCCTTAATCTCAGCGTAGCCATAGAGGTTTTCACCGCGCCATATCGGACCGTTCGCGGATCGTCTCGAAACAGCGCATCGAGCGTTGCAACGTCGTTCGAGGTGAGCGCGGCCTCGTAGCGCTGAAGCGCCGCACGGACCTCTGCGACCACGTCCGGGAGATCGACGTCCATCTTTTCTCCTTTGCGGGCGATCCGGAACCGTCGGCCAGAACGCTCAAAAATTAGTCAGACCAGCTACTTCTCTCGCCACATCAAGCCCAAAAGCGCGTCCGATTAACATCCTGCCTTCCGGCACGCAAATTGCTCAGCGCTTGGGCAACGCGTTGAAATTCAATTGGTGCGATGGATCTGACGCTGAAAATCGTGATCGTCGATGAGAGCCCGGTCCGTTCGGCGATCATCGAAGAAGGCCTGCGCGAAGCGGGCTTCTCCGACGTGGTGCGCGTCTCCGAGACGGCGAACCTCCTGGCACGCATCTATGCGATCGATCCCGACGTCATCCTGATCGACCTGGAAAATCCGAGCCGCGACGTGCTCGAGCAGATGTTCCAGGTCAGCCGCGTTGTGAAACGGCCGGTCGCCATGTTCGTCGACCAGAGCGACACGGCATCCATTCAGGCTTCGGTCGATGCCGGGGTATCCGCTTATATCGTCGGAGGGTTGGTGAAGGATCGCGTCAAGCACATCCTCGATCTCTGCATCTCGCGCTTCAACGCCTTTTCCCGCCTGCAGACCGAACTCGATCAGGCCAAGACCGCGCTCGAAGACCGCAAGATCATCGACCGCGCCAAAGGCATCCTCATGAAGATGAAAAAGCTCAGCGAAGACGATGCCTACTCGCTGATGCGTTCTACCGCGATGCGCGAAAAGAAAAAGATCGTCGAAATCGCGCAATCGATCATTACCGCCTCGGAGATGCTGAAATGAGCGAGCGCAAGCTGCGGATCGGATTTATTCCCCTCGCCGACGCGACCGCGCTCATCGTCGCGGTGGACAAGGGATTTGCGAAAGCGGAAGGCCTCGACGTCGAGTTGGTTCGGGAAGTGTCGTGGTCGAATGTGCGCGACAAGCTCAATATCGGTCTGTTCGACGCCGCGCATCTACTCGCGCCGGTCGCGATCGCCTCGAGTCTTGGCCTTGGTCATGTGAAGGTGCCGATCGTTGCGGCGTTCGGCCTCGGGCTCAACGGCAATGCCATTACGGTCTCACCGGCACTTTATGCAGCGCTCAAAGATACTGCCGACGGCGATATGACCGATCCGATGGTGACCGCGCGCGCGCTTGCGCGCGTCGTCGCCGAACGCAAAGTCAAGGGCGACGATCCGCTCACCTTCGGGATGACGTTTCCGTTCTCCAACCACAATTATCAATTGCGTTTCTGGATGGCCGCTGGCGGCATCGATCCTGACCAGGATATCCGCCTGGTCGTCCTGCCGCCGCCCTATATGGTGGATTCCCTCGCCGAAGGACATGTCGACGGCTTTTGCGTTGGCGCACCCTGGAACTCGATTGCCGTCGATCTCGGCATCGGACGCATCCTGCACTTCGCGTCGGAGATCTTCGCACGCGCAGCGGAGAAGGTGCTCGCGACCCGTGCGCAATGGATCGAGAAGAATCCCGATCTATTTGCCGGGCTTGTCCGCGCCCATCATCGCGCAGCACTCTTCATCGAGGATGCCGCCAATCGCAAGGAAGTAGCAACCATTCTCGCGGCGCCGAACCGTATCGGTGTCAGCCTGGACGTGATGCAGCGGACATTGGATGGCCATTTGAAGGTTGCTCTCGACGGCGCGACTCGCACGAGCGACCGCTACCTGCTGATTGGCCGTGCCGGCGCCGCGCGTCCCGATCCGACACAAGCCGCGTGGATCTATGCGCAGATGGTGCGATGGGGTCAGGCACCGATGTCGGCGGCGCTCTTGTCAGAGGCGAAAGCTGTTTTCCGTCCGGATCTCTACGACGCCACCGTTGGGCCCGCGGATGCAAGGCCGGCAGGCGAGCCAGCGGACGGAATCGGAGCGTTCACGGGGCCGCCCTTTGATCCCGACGACGTCGCAAGTCATCTCAAGGTATTCGCCATCAAGCGCTCCTGACGCAGCAACTTGCAATCGCCGCTTTTTTGTGCGCTGCACAAGCATTTCGCATTGGGCACTTATTGATGCGATTTCCGACGGCAGCGCGGCCTTACATCTCTGATCGGTGATTTTCGTAACGCTTTTGAATCCTTCAAGTTTTTCAGAATTCCAAATCTGGCACGAAGCTTGAAATGCATTCGGACGGTGGTGCCCCAAAGACACCGCCGGTCCAACGACGGGCGCTCATTCGGCAATGCCGCCGAAACGATGAACAGCAATGACTTGGGTTCCGACCCGATCGCCGCCAACGCTGACGTTGCTTGGACACCGCGAATGAAAGTATTGCCGAGAAGAAAGATTGTCGAAGGCGCCGTGCGAATCCCCGTGGATCGCGCGCGCGATCCCGATGCGCTTTCGCATAAACCGGAATCAGAACGCGATCCTGTCATTGTCGTGGGCGGCGGACCGTCTGGGCTACGCGCGGCGCAAGAGGTTCTCCGGCGCGGCCATTCTGTTATCCTTTTCAACGCCGAACGTTGGCGTCCGTATAATCGGCTCAAACTGACGCCGTTCTTTGCCGGCGAAATCCAGATCGGCCGTGTTTACCAGGAAGGCGTGTTCTCCGACGATTCTCCGATCATCCAATATCGCGGCCAGACCATCGTCCGGATCGATCGTGCCGAAAAGACCGTCCAGAACCAGTTCGGACGGCGTTTCCGATATTCCAAACTCATTCTTTGCCTCGGCTCGCACCCGCACATCCCGCCGATACCCGGATTCAAACTAGACGGCGTGTTGCGCTTCCGGAATTTCGATGATGTCGAAATCCTGATCGCACGATCGATGCGTTCGCGTTGCACCGCGATCATCGGCGGCGGGCTGCTGGGCTTGGAAGCCGCGCGCGGGCTCCTGATGCGCGGCGTCCGAACGGTCCTGGTCGAGCACGAGCCGCACCTGATGCCACGGCAGCTCGACCGCGCCGGAGGTCAGTTGCTTTGCGACGCGGTGACCCGATTGGGCTTGCAGGTTCGGACCGGATGCGCCGTGCGCGGGCTTGAGGGTCACGGGCGCGTCGAGCGGATCGTGCTTTCGAACGGTGAAATCATCCCCTGCGACTCGGTCGTCATGTGCACCGGCATCCGGGCCAATATCGATGTCGCGCGGAATGCTGGTCTCACAGTCGGACACGGCATCGTCGTCAGCGACACAATGCAGACCACCGATCCGCACATTTACTCCGCCGGCGAATGCGCGGAGCATGACGGACATATCTATGGACTGGTGGCGCCCGGCCTCGAGCAGGCCGCCATCGCCGCCGCACACATCGCCGGCGAAAAGGCGAGCTACAAGGGTTCCAGTCCGACAACCAAGTTGAAGGTCGTCGGCACCGACGTGTTCAGCATGGGCGACGTCGAACAGCTCGACCAGCGCACCGATGTGCGGACCATTGTGTGGTCCGATACCGAGAAAGATCTCTATCGCCGGCTGGTGGTCCGTCGCAACCGGATCGTCGGCGCGCTGGCGGTGGGCGAATGGCCTGAACTCGGCAGGATGCAGCAGGCCGTGCGCGACCGCACGCTGCTGATGCCTTGGGACAGCCTACGCTTCAAGCGCAGCGGAACATTGTTCAAGACCGCTCCCACGACATCCGTGACGCTCTGGCCGGACGCCGCGACGGTCTGCAATTGCACCGGCGTCACACGCGGCCAGCTTGGCGGCACCATCGGCGGCGGCGCCTGTACTCTGGACACGCTGATGCGCGAGACCAGCGCCAGCACGGTCTGTGGATCCTGCCGCCCCCTCCTTCAGGAATTGCTCGGCGCGCCGGCAAAGCACGACCCGGTTTTCGGAAGCCGCGCCATCGCCGCAGGCTCCGTGCTCGCGTTGCTCGCCGGTTGCGCCGCGCTCCTCCTTCCGGCGTGGCCTTATTCGCCCAGCGTCGAGGCCGGCATTGGCGTCGATGCATTGTGGCTCGACGGCACCGTCAAGCAGATCACAGGATTCACGCTTCTGACGCTGTCGGCGTTGATCGCATTCCTCTCGATCCGCAAGCGATTCAATCTGAAATGGATCGGCAGTTATCGCTTCTGGCGCGTCGCGCACGTGCTGATCGGAACCGCGGCGCTTGCCGCGCTGTTCGCACATACCGGATTCAATCTCGGAAACAATCTTAATCGATGGCTGATGACGGCGTTCCTGGCTGTCGCTGTGATCGGAAGCGCGACCGGCATCGTGACGGCGCGCGAGCATGTTGTGCTGGCACGCGGCGGACATTCGCTGCGAGCCGCGCTGACCTGGCTGCACATTATCGCCTTCTGGCCGCTGCCGGTCCTGCTGCTGCTGCACATCGTGACGGTTTACGCCTACTGAGCCCGGAGATGTCGAGAACTGTTATGCTCTGGATGTTGTGGATCTCCCTTGCGGTTTCGGCCACCCTATTCGGACTGGCGGCGATCATCTATGGCGGCAACCGGTCCTTTCTGCTGATCGGAAAGACCACGAGTGGCCATCATCAGATCGAACTTGCCTGCGATGCCTGCCATACCAGTGTGTTCGGCAGCGCAGACGTATTGCAGAACGCTTGCGTCAATTGTCACGGCGCAGAGCTGAAAGCTGCGAACGACGCCCATCCGAAATCGAAATTCACCGATCCGCGCAATGCCGACCGCACCGCCGCGCTCGACGCGCGCTATTGCGTGACCTGTCATCAAGAACACCGGTCGAAAATCACGCAGGCCATGGGTGTAACGCTGCCGCAGGATTTCTGCTTCAAATGCCATCAGGACATCGCGCAGGACCGGCCGAGCCACGCCGGTCTCGCCTTCACCACCTGTGCATCCTCCGGATGCCACAATTTCCATGACAATCGCGCGCTCTACCAGGATTTCCTGGTCCAGCATGCGGGCAAGCCAGCGCAACTCGAAACGCAGAAATCCCGGCTGATCGCGTTCCTGCAGAGCCGGGACAACGCGATTGCGCTGCCGAAAGCACCGGCGGCAGCCGAGGCGGACGCTCCCGCCCAAAGAAAGAGCGAAGCGCTGGTCGAAGCCTGGGCGAAAGACGCGCATTCCAAGGCTGGCATGAATTGTTCCGGCTGCCACGGCGTTAAAGCCGAACCCGCCGTATGGATCGAAGTGCCCGGCATCGAAACCTGCAAAGGCTGTCATGGCGCCGAGGCCTCGACATTCGTCGAGGGCAAGCACGGCATGCGTCTTCGCGAGGGCCTGTTCGCCTCGCGTAAAGGCCCGTTCGAACTTTTTCAGGAAGAGAAATTGCCGCCGATGACGCCCGCCGAAGCGCGATTGCCGATGAAGGCGGACGCGGCGCATGTCGCGATCGGCTGCAATTCATGCCATTCGGCGCACGAATACAAGACGCAGCTCGCCAAAGTCGAAGCCTGTGCCGGTTGCCATAACGACGCGCATACCAAGGCCTATTTCGCGTCGCCGCACTATGAACTGTTCCAGAAGGAAGCGGCCGGAACCCTGCCCCGCGGCAGCGGCGTGTCCTGTGCCACCTGCCACATGCCGGTGATCGAGGCGCGCGACGCCGATGGCAGGAAAATTCATTTCACCACCCACAATCAGAACGACAATCTGCGACCCAACGAAAAGATGGTCCGCAGCGTGTGCGGCGACTGCCACGGACTGCAATTCACGCTCGATGCGCTCGCCGATCCGAAATTGATTCTGCGGAATTTCGTAGATCAGCCCGGCATCCATATCGACAGCATCGAGTGGGCGCAAAAGCGCGTACGTGAACGCGCCAATATCAAGAAGTGAAAAGAGCAACCAGAAAGGAACATACAGATGAAAGCAATCGTAAGGATCGGAGCTGTGGCCTTGCTCGCCGGCGGCGTGACCGCGGCGACTGCAGCTTATGCGCAATGGCCGTTCGGAAAATCGGAGCCGAAAGGCATCCCGATGGAAAAGGTCGCGGACATGCTGTTTGCGGTGATGGAGGCGGATCGCTCGGTCTACACCGCGCGTGTGGTGAATCGTCTGCAGAACGAGGAGAAGGTCATCAAGGCCGACGAACACTTCATGGACAACAAGGCGCTGCCGCTCCCCGCGCAGATGTTCCGCTTCGGCGCCGAACGCGTCGGCGAAAAGACCAAGGCCTTCTCTTACTCGCTACTCTCGCTCTGGCCGATCAACAAGCAGAACAATCCGCGCACGCCGGCGGAAAAGGAAGGCCTCGAGGCCGTCGCCAAGGACAAGAGCAAACCCTTCTACAAGGAAGAAGCGCTCGGCGGAAAGAAATACCTGACCGCCGTCTATGCCGACGTCGCAGGCTCGCCGGCTTGCGTGAACTGCCACAACGGACATCTCGAAACACCGCGCAAGGATTTCAAGCTCGGCGACACCATGGGCGGCGTGGTGATCCGTCTGCCGATGGAGTGAGGATCGATCCGCACATGCAACACGAACGGGTGCCGGGACACACGCTCAAAGCAACAATGGAGACGCAAACATGACACCCGAACAAATCAAGCTCGTGCAGGAGAGCTTCAAGAGCGTGGCGCCGATTGCCGGCACCGCGGCCGATCTGTTCTATGATCGGCTTTTCCTGATCGCGCCGCAGGCGCGTACGCTCTTTCCGGACGACCTTTCGGAGCAGAAGAAAAAGCTGATGGCCATGCTCGGCGCCGTGGTCATGGGATTGGACAAACTCGAGACGATCTTGCCGGCCGCCAGCGTGCTGGCAAAGCGCCATGTCGATTACGGCGCCAAGGCCGAACATTATCCGGTGGTCGGTGAAGCGCTGTTGTGGACGCTCGAAAAAGGGCTGGGAGCGGCATGGACCAGGGATCTCGCAGCCGCATGGACAGAGGCCTACACGACCCTGTCGAACTTCATGATTGCGGAAGCCTATCCGCAGACCAAGGCGGCACAATGAGGCTGCGGCGGCGACGTCGCGGTACTCTCGCGGCGCGCTGCCATTAATTTT
>CAYJNT010000021.1:0-5933 GCA_964370945.1 uncultured Hyphomicrobiales bacterium
TCGGTCCCGGAGCATTTCGAGGCCTTGCGCAAGCTCGGGCCCACGATCCACCACCGGCGCTCGTTCTCTCCGGTGGCGCTCGCTTATGGCGATATCCTTCCCGAACAAGTCGAGGCAGAAGCGCAGTTGCTTGCCTGACAGCGGAACGGGTATCAGTTAATCCCGTCCCGAGCCGTTTCAGCACCAATGGTTACCGTTTCGCTGTTCATCGAATTGCTGCGCACGCGGCCCCGGCTCATCTTCTGGATGGCCGTGCTGGCGCAGGCCGCCGTGTGGACGCTCGTCCCCTCGCTCTTCTATGCCTCGCCGCCAAGCGAAGTCGCCGCCGTCATCGCGATTGGCTACGGCTTTCCGTTCGGCAGCGAGCTCGGGCCGCCGCTCGCCTACTGGTTCGCCGAGATCGCGTTCCGGCTTGGCGGATTGCCCGGGGTCTATGCGCTGTCGCAGCTTTGCGTGATCGTGACCTTCTGGGCGGTGTTCCGGCTCGGCAACATGATGGTCGGCGAGCGGCATGCCGCGCTGGCGATCCTTCTGATGGCCGGCGTCACGACGCTCAGCGTGCCGAGCCCGGATTTCGGCCCCGCGATCCTGTCGATGCCGCTCTGGGCGCTGTCGCTGCTGCATTTCTGGCGCGCGATCGGGCTCGACCAGCGCGGTTACTGGTACGCGCTCGCGGTCGATATCGGGCTTCTGCTGCTGACGACTTACATGGGGCTCGTTCTCACGCTCCTGCTTTTGGTCTTCGCTTTCATCACCGGGCGCGGCACTGTGCAGCTGCGCACCATGCATCCCTGGATCGCCGGCATCATCGTCGTCGCGATGCTGTTTCCGCATCTCGTCTGGATCGACCAGGCAAGCGGCGTCGCCTGGCCGAAGCTCTCGCAGGCGCTCAGCGCCGCATCGATCAACCAGAATCTCTATTCCTGGCTGCGCCTGCTCGCCATTCTGTTCGTCGGCCATGCCGGACTGATTATCCTGGTCGCGGTCGCGAGCAATCTCACGCGCGTGCGCAACGCGCCGGCGGCGATCGTCGCCCGTCCACCGGTCGATCCGTTCGCGCGCAGCTTTGTCTATTTCTTCGCGATCGTTCCGCCGCTGGTGGTGACGAGTGTCGCGGTCGTGATCAATCAGGCGACGCCCGTCGCCGTAGCCCCGCTGATCGTGCTCTCAGGCCTGGCCGTCGTGATGGCGGCCGGCGACCGCATCCGCATCCATCACCAGCGCATCATCGCGGCCGCCTGGGCCGCGGTTCTGCTGCTGCCGCCGGCCGTCGCCGCGCTCGCGATCATTGTCGTGCCATGGACCAGCATCGATCTGCGCATCAACCAGCCGTCGGTCGCGATGACGCAGTTTCTATCCGAAAGTTTCGAGCGCCGCACCGGAACGCCGCTGAAGGTCGTGGGCGGCGACACGCGGCTTGCGTCGCTGCTGGCGCTGCTGGCGCCGAGCCGCCCGGTGATCTTTGTCGACGACAAGCCGGACCGGCCGGTGACGCGCAAGGATATCGATGAGAAGGGCGCGGTCATCGTCTGGCTCGCGACCGATACCGCCGGCGCGCCGCCGCCCGCGATCCGCGCGGCCTTTCCCGATCTCGTCGCCGAAGTGCCGCGCGCCTTCGAACGCCCGGTGCAGGGCGCATTGCCGCTCTTTCGCATCGGCTGGGGCATGATCCGTGCGAAGGCGCCGACGGCCGCGACGGCGCCTTCGGCGCCGGCTCAGTGATAGCTTTCGCCTTCGCGCACTTTGCCGCGGAACAGCCAGTAGATGAAAATCACATAGCCCAGAATGATCGGTAACAGAAAGATCGTGCCGATCAGCATGAAGATCTGGCTCGCGGGCGCGGCCGCCGTTTGCCAGACCGTGAGCGAGGGCGGCACGAGATAGGGATAGCTCGAGATCACGAGGCCAAGATAGCCCAGAAGAAAAAGCCCGATGCTGGCGACGAACGGCAGCACGTCGCGCCGCGCCTCGATCCAGCGCCACAAGCCGACGGCGAGAAGCGCCGTGATCAGCGGCACCGGCCACAGGAAAAAGAAATTCGGCAACGAGAACCAGCGATCGGCGATGCGCGGGATCGACAGCGGTGTCCACAGGCTGACCGCGCCCATGAAAGCCAGCACCAGCAGCAGGCAGATTTTCGCCTGACCCCGCGCGCGTTCGGCGACCGCGCCTTCGGTCTTCATCACAAGCCAGGTCGCACCGAGGAGCGCGTAGCCCGCGATCAGCGCAAGCCCGCACGTCAATGCGAACGGCGTCGCCCAGTCGAAATGTCCGCCGGCGAAGGCGCCGTTCTGCACTGTCACGCCCTGAACGAGTGCGCCGAGGATCAGGCCCTGCGAGAAGGCAGCGAGCGTCGAACCTGCGACGAAAGCGATGTCCCACCAGACCTTGCTTCGCGACACCAGCCGGAATTCGAACGCGACGCCGCGGAATACGAGCGCGAGCAGCATCACGATCACCGGCAGATAGAAGGCGGGCATGATGACGGCATAGGCCGTCGGAAACGCGACCCACAGCCCGCCGCCGCCGAGCACCAGCCAGGTTTCGTTGCCGTCCCAGAACGGCGCGATCGAGCGCATCATCTGATCGCGCTCGCTCGTGCTCTTTGCGAGCGGAAACAGGATACCGATGCCGAGATCGAAGCCGTCGAGGATGACATACATCGCGACGGCGGTGCCGATCAGCGCGGCCCAGATCACGGGCAGATACCATTCCATGTCAGTGCCTCCTCGACATGGCGTCGCTGGCCGCGGCGCCGGCGGCGGCGATCGGACGACTGGGCAGGCCTTCGACGAGATCCTCCAGCGCGCGGCCCTGCGGCCCCTGCGCGATCAGGCGGTTGATGTAATAGATGCCCATCGAGAACACGATGCCGTAGCAGACGACGAACAGCGCGAGCGTGCCGGCGACGCTCGCCGCCGGAACCGGCGAGGTCGCGTCGGCGGTGCGCAGGATTCCCTGCGCAAGCCAGGGCTGGCGTCCGCTTTCGGTGACGACCCAGCCCGCGATCACCGCGACAAAGCCGGTCCACCAGGTGAAGGAGACGATGCGCAGATACCAGCGCGTCTCGAACAATGTCCCGCGCCACCACAGCCAAGCGCCGAACACGGCCGCCGCGATCATGAAAAAGCCGATTCCGAGCATGATGCGAAACGCAAAGAAAACCGACACGACCGGCGGGCGCTCGTCCGGCGGCACGCTTTTCAGGCCGGGAAACAGACCGTTCGGATCGTGCGTCAGAATGAGCGAAGAGCCGCGTGGAATGGAAATCTCGAACAGGTTTTTCTCGGCCTTTTCGTCCGGCCAGGCGAAGATATGGAAATCGCCCGGCTTGCTGCCGTCCCAATGGCCTTCCATGGCGGCGATCTTGATCGGCTGGTGCTCGAGCGTATTGAGCCCGTGCTGATCGCCGATGAAAAGCTGCAGCGGCGCCAGGATGACGACGAGCCCGATCGCCATCCGCATCATGGTGCGGGCATCCTCGACGAATTTTCCGGCGAGCAGATAGCGCGCGCCGACCGCGAGCACGACGAAGCTGGTGGTCAGATAGGCCGCGTTGAGCATATGCGCGAAGCGGTAGGGGAAGCTCGGATTGAACACGATGGTGATCCAGTCCGCGGGATGCGCGATGCCGGCGCGCATCTCGTGGCCGGCCGGCGTCTGCATCCAGCTATTGGCGGACAGGATCCAGAACGCCGACATGGCGGTGCCGGTCGCGACGATTGCGGCCGAGAGCACATAGAGCCAGGGCGGCACGCGGTTGAAGCCGAACAGGAGAATGCCGAGGAACGTGGCTTCCAGGAAAAAGGCGGTCAGCACCTCATAACCGATGAGAGGTCCGACAACATTGCCGACCACGACCGAGAAGCGGCTCCAGTTGGTGCCGAATTGATAGGACAGCACGATTCCGGACACGACGCCCATCGCGAACGACACCGCAAAAATCTTGGTCCAGAACCGCATCAGGCGGTGAAAGCGCTCGTCGCCGGTGCGCAGCCACACGGCGCCGAGCGTGGCGATGTAAGCCGACAGCCCGATGGTGAAGCTCGGGAAAATGATGTGAAAGGCGATGGTGAATGCAAACTGGATGCGGGCGAGAAGAACGGGATCGAGGTCCATCGGGAAAAACCCTCAAATTGGAGCCTTGGATAACCGCTGACGGCAACAAAACCATGAAACGTTGCGCAATGGCTGCTCGGATAACGCCGGGCGTCGCATTCCGATCCGGCATTGTTCGCTCAATTCATCCGGTGGACAACTCACAAAGCCCCGCGAAAGCGCCATGGCAGGGCTGTATTTTAGGAAAATCCACTGGTGTGATGGTTCAGAAGTCCCCTTAATTTTCGCGGCCAGTTCGTAAGGGGACTTCTGAACCTAAACCACACCAGAAATATACATTGCTGGTGTCCCTTGGAATCGGAAGTTCGCTACTGAGGGCGCTGCAAGGTAGAGCGAACTTCGGATTCGGGACACCAGGGGCAACCCCTTGGGGCAAGAGGGGCATCATGGCCAAGCGCGCGACGCAGAAGGCTGCCGCCAACCCGGCGAGCGGCGTCGAGACCTATCTCGATGATTATTTCGGGCTGACCAAAAACGGCACCGATATCCGCACCGAAACGATCGCGGGCCTGACCACCTTCCTGACGATGGTCTACATCATCTTCGTCAACCCGCAGATTCTCGGCGCCGCCGGCATGGACAAGGGCGCGGTGTTCGTGGCGACCTGCATCGCGGCCGCGGTGTCGACCGCGGTGATGGCGCTCTATGCGAATTATCCGATCGCGCTCGCGCCCGGCATGGGGCTGAATGCCTTTTTCGCCTTCACCGTGGTGATCGGCTACAAATACACGTGGCAGCAGGCGCTCGCCGCCGTGTTCCTGTCCGGCGTGATCTTCTTTCTGATCTCGATCTTCCAGCTGCGGCAGTACATCATCGACGCGATCCCGCGTAACCTGAAATTCGCGATCTCGGCCGGTGTCGGCTTCTTCCTCGGCATCATCGCCTTGCAGCAGGCGAAGCTCGTCGTCGACCATCCGGTCACATTGGTGACGTTCGGCGACGTGAAAAATCCGGCCGCGATCCTGTTCCTGCTCGGTTTCGTGCTGATCGTGGCGCTCAATTATCTGAAAGTTCTCGGCGGCACCCTGATCGGCATTCTGGTGGTCTCGCTGATCGGCCTGCCGCTGGGCTTGGCGAAATTCACCGGCATCGTCTCGATGCCGCCCTCGCTCGCGCCGACTTTCCTGCAGCTCGATTTCTCGCGCACGTTCGAACTGACCTTCATCATCGTGGTGCTGAGCATCCTGGTGATCGACGTGTTCGACAATGCCGGAACGCTCATTGGCGTAGCCCATAGAGGAGGCATGCTCGACAAGAAAGGCAATCTGCCGCGCATGAAAGAGGCGCTGGTGTCGGACAGCTTCGCCGCCATGTTCGGCTCCGCCATCGGCACCTCCACGACCACGAGCTATATCGAGAGCACCTCCGGCGTCGCCGCCGGCGGGCGCACGGGCCTGACTGCGCTCGTGGTGGCGATCCTGTTCCTGCTGGCGCTGTTCTTCGCGCCGCTCGCAGGCATGATCCCGGCTTACGCCACGTCGGCCGCGCTCCTGTTCGTCGCGTGTCTAATGGCGCGCGGGCTTGCCGACATGGATTGGGAGGACATCACCGAATCCGCGCCGGCGGTCGTCGCCGCCTTCTCGATGCCGCTCACTTATTCGATCGCGACCGGCATCGGACTCGGCTTCATCACTTACGTCCTGATGAAGGTCTTCACCGGCCGCTGGCAGGAAGCGTCGCCCGCGATCATCGTGCTCGCCGTCCTGTTCGCGATCAAATTCGCGGTGTCGGGATAATTTTCTTTTCCCTCCCCTTCAGGCGGAGGGTGGCGCGCATCTGATCTCGGGTTTACCCGAGATCAGCATTTTAAGTGC
>CAYJNT010000021.1:6033-11495 GCA_964370945.1 uncultured Hyphomicrobiales bacterium
TGCCCAAGTCGGGTTCACCCGACTTGGGCCAAGTGAAAACCGATCTTGGGTAAACCCGAGATCGGGGCTCGGCACCCTCCCCCGCAAGGGAAAAGAAGCAAGTTTCGCGGCGCTAGCTACTCAACGCCTTCTTGATCGCCAGAAAATCCTTCCAGGCAAATCGCTTCTCGAGCGGCGAGCGCAGCAGATACGCCGGATGGAAGGTCGGCATCGCGCGGATTTCCTGCTCGCCATTGCGATAGGCGAGCCAGCGCCCGCGCGTCCGGCGGATGCCGTCGGTGACGCCGAGCAACGCCGCGGTCGAAGGCTTGCCGAGGCAGACGAGGATTTTCGGGTTCACGAGTTCGATCTGGCGCTGGATGAACGGCAGGCAGATCGACGTTTCGTGCAATGACGGATCGCGATTTCCCGGCGGACGCCACGGGACAATGTTGGCGATATAGACATGCGTGCGGTCGAACCCGATCGCCTTCAGCATCAGGTCGAGCAATTTTCCCGAACGCCCGACAAAGGGCAGCCCTTCGATGTCCTCGTCGCGCCCGGGCGCTTCGCCGACGAACATCAATTGCGCCTGCGGATTGCCGTCGGCGAAAACGAGCCGCTTGGCGGTCGCCTTCAGAGCACAGCCTTCGAAGCGTTCGAGGATCGCGCGCAGATCGTCAAGGGTCGCCGCGCTTTTTGCAGCCTCGCGCGCGGCCATCACCGCTTCTTCGGGCGGCGGCGGCGCGGCCAAGTCCGTAACTTTGGCGGGAGCCGGCGCCCGCGGTGCGCCGAGCGGTGGCATGAGCGGCGCGCGCCGCTCGGTTGCAGGCGCAACGGCCTGCGGTTGCGCCATGGCCGGTTCCGCGAACCGGTTCACCGGCTCCTCGCCGACAAGTGCGTCCACGCCCGCGTCGGCATAGAAACGCAGGAGATCGCGGGCGGGTTTTTCCGGGTCGGGGGTCATGACGGGCACCCTAGCATGTCTGTCATCTGACGGATTGAGGCATTGCGGCAAACGTGGAAGTTTGGAACAAGTCGAAACGTTGACCAAGGAATTATCCGGATATGTCCGATACGGCGCTGCCTGCCCGCGAATCCATGGAATTCGACGTCGTGATCGTCGGCGCCGGGCCGGCCGGGCTCGCGGCGGCGATCCGGCTCAAGCAGATCTCGCCCGATATTTCAGTCGTGGTTGTGGAAAAAGGCTCCGAGGTCGGCGCGCATATCCTCTCCGGCGCGGTGATCGACCCGTCCGCGCTCGATTGCCTGTTGCCGGAATGGCGGGGCGAGGCCGAGCGCCCGCTCAAGACCGAGGTCACCGCCGACCAATTCATGTGGCTGACGGAAAAAGGCGCGATCCGCTTTCCGCTCATCTTCGCGCCGCCGCTGATGAGCAATCACGGCTGCTATATCGGTTCGCTCGGCCTCGTCTGCAAATATCTCGCGGCCAAGGCGGAGGCTCTCGGCATCGAAATCTATCCAGGCTTCGCCGCGGCTGAAGTCCTCTACGGGCCGAACGGCGACGTGCAAGGCATCGCCACCGGCGACATGGGCATCGGCAAAAGCGGCGAGCATAATCCGAGCTATACGCGCGGCATGGAATTGCGCGCGAAATACACACTGTTCGCAGAAGGCGCGCGCGGCAATCTGACCAAGCTCGTGCTCGCGCGATACGATCTTGGCAAGGAAAGCGACAATCCGAAATTCGGCATCGGCCTGAAGGAAATCTGGCAAGTCGATCCGTCAAAACACAAGCCGGGCCTCACGCAGCACTCTTTCGGCTGGCCGCTCTCGACCGCGATCAGCGGCGGATCGTTTATCTATCACTATGACGACAACCTGGTTTCGGCCGGCTTTGTCGTGCCGCTCAATTACGAAAATCCCTATCTCTCGCCGTTCGAGGAATTCCAGCGCTTCAAGACGCATCCCGCCGTGCGCGACACATTCGAGGGCGGCAAGCGCATCGCTTACGGCGCGCGCGCGATGGCGCAGGGCGGATATCAGTCGGTGCCGAAACTTGTTTTCCCCGGCGGCGCGCTGATCGGCTGTGCCGCGGGCTTCATCAACGTGCCGCGCATCAAGGGCACGCATAACGCAATGGCATCGGGCATGCTTGCGGCGGAGGAATGCGCCAAGGCGCTCGCCGCCGGACGCAGCAACGACGAGCTGACAGGCTACGAACAAGCCTGGCGCTCCTCTCCGGTCGGCCGCGATTTGTGGAAGGTGCGCAACGTCAAGCCGCTGCTGAGCAAATTCGGCACCATTCTCGGCGTCGCGCTCGGCGGCTTCGACATGTGGACCAATACGCTCGGCTTTTCGCTGTTCGGCACGCTCAAGCATGGCAAGCCGGATTGCGAAACGCTGAAACCCGCGGCGCAATGCACGCCGATCGTTTATCCGAAACCCGACGGAAAGGTGACCTTCGACCGGTTGTCATCGGTCTTTCTGTCGAACACCAATCACGAAGAGGACCAGCCGCCGCATCTTCTGGTCGCGGACCGGGCGCTGCAAAAATCGTCGGAACACGATGTCTATGCCGGGCCGTCGGCGCGCTATTGCCCGGCCGGCGTCTATGAATGGGTGGGTGAAGGCGCCGACCTGAAATACGTCATCAACGCGCAGAACTGCGTCCACTGCAAAACCTGCGACATCAAGGACCCCAATCGGAATATCACCTGGGTTCCGCCGGAAGGCGGTGGCGGGCCGAATTATCCCAATATGTAGGCAACTTGCGTTTGTGACGGGGCGTCACGATACCGCCCTAGTACGGTCCCAGGATGACCATGGGGTGATGAGGCGGTTTCGGCCATCCTTGCGGCTCCAGACCAAAAAGGCCATTCTCAACTTACACGCTCAGCGGGCCCGTCGCGCGATTCGCCGCTCGCATAATGGAGAAATTCGTGATCGTTTCGATGACGTACCGGCGCGTGGCCGCCATTGCCGTTGTGTCCGCGGGCTTTTTGACCCTGCCCTGCGCCTTGCTCGCGCAGAATTCATTGCGCGACCTGTCGCGCGTTTCGACCTCCGGCAATTATCTCGCCGCGCGCCACGCCTCGACCCAGCGCGACGCCTCCGCCGCGGCAGCCTATTACCGCGCGGCCTTGCGCGCCGACCCGAAGAATTCCGAATTGCTCGACCGCGCTTTCGTGTCGGTGCTCGCGAACGGCGACATCGACGGGGCCGGCCGGCTCGCTGAGCGCGTTCTCGCGGCCAACAAGACCGACCGCGTTGCGCGTCTGGTCGCCGGCGTGCGCGCGCTCAAGCTGAAGCAATATGGCGCGGCCAATACGCATCTCGCACAATCGGTGCGCGGTCCGGTCACCGACCTCACCGCCGCTATGCTGATCGCCTGGTCGAAGGTCGGCGCCAATGATCCCAAGGGCGCGGTCGACAGCCTCGACCGGCTCGCCGGTGCCGATTGGTATGCGCTGTTCAAGGACCTCCATACCGGACTGATCTACGACGTCGCCGGCAACCGCAAGGAAGCGCAGAAGCGGCTTGAGCGCGCCTACAAACTCGACAACGGCGCGCTGCGCGTCGTGCAATCCTATTCAAGCGTGTTGCTGCGTCAGGGCCAGAAGGACGAGGCCCTCAAGGTTCTCGAAACCTTCGACAAGGCGCTGCCGCGCCATCCGCTGATCACCGGCCAAATGGACAAGGTGCGCAACGGTGAAAAACTGCCGCCGCTGATCGACAATGCGCAGGCCGGCGCGGCGGAAGCGCTTTACGGTCTCGGCGCCGCGCTCGGCCGGCGCGGCGGCGAGGATCTCGGCCTCGTCTATCTTCAGCTCGCTCTGTATCTGCAGCCGCAGCATCCGCTCGCGCTGTTATCGCTCGCGGACCTCTACGAGTCGCTCAAAAAACCCGAGCTCGCGATCAAGATCTATGAGCAGGTTCCCGGGACGTCCCCGCTGCGGCGCAATGCCGATATCCAGCTGGCGATCAATCTCGACACCGTCGATCGCACCGAGGAAGCCAAGGCGCGCCTCGAAAAGCTGATCGTGGATTCGCCGAAGGACCTCGAAGCCACCATGGCGCTCGGCAATATCCAGCGCGCCCGCAAGCAATATGCCGAATGCGCGACGTCTTACGGCAAGGGCATCGCAACCATCGCCAATCCGGAAAAGGCGAATTGGCTGATCTTCTATTTCCGCGGCATCTGCAGCGAGCGCACCAAGCAATGGGCCGAGGCCGAGGCCGATCTGAAGAAGGCGCTCGAGCTTTATCCCGATCAGCCGCATGTGCTGAACTATCTCGGCTATTCGTGGGTCGATCAGGGCATCAATCTCGACGAGGGCATGAAGATGATCCGCCGCGCGGTCGAACAGCGGCCGGATGACGGATACATCGTCGACTCGCTCGGCTGGGCGCATTACCGGCTCGGCAATTTCGAGGAAGCGACCAAGCATCTCGAACGCGCGATCGAGCTCAAGCCGGAAGACCCGACTATCAACGATCACCTCGGCGATTGCTATTGGAGGATCGGACGCATTCTCGAAGCGCAATTCCAGTGGGCGCATGCACGCGATCTCAAGCCGGATCCGGACGAGTTGAAGAAGATCGAGGAAAAGCTGCGCGTCGGCCTCACCGAGGAAACCTCGACCACCGCCGACAAGACCAACAAGAAAGCCGGAAACGGCGGATGACGAGCCGGCGGCCTTGCATCCACTGGGCGGGATAGCGGCTGAGACGGCGCCAGCCAAGGTCAATCTGACTTTGCGCGTCGGCGGCAGGCGCGTCGACGGCTACCACAACATCGACAGCCTTGTCGTCTTCGCCGGCGAATGCGACGCGTTGCGCCTGACGCTTGGCGATGCGCCGACGCTGTCGATCGATGGGCCGTTCGTCGTGCAATCGGGCCCGGTTGAGGACAACCTCGTCATCAAGGCCACGAAGGCGCTCGCACGCGGCATCCCCGCTCTCAGGTCAGGGCATTTCGAACTGACAAAGAATCTTCCGGCGGCGGCGGGATTGGGCGGCGGCTCATCCGATGCCGCGGCGGCGTTGCGGTTGCTGGCACGGCTCAACGATATCGCGCCTGGTGACGCGCGGTTGCGTGCGGCCGCGCGCACCGTCGGCGCGGATGTTCCGGTCTGTCTCGATCCGCGCGCGCGGATCATGCGCGGGACGGGCGAAATCCTTTCCGAACCGCTCGCCCTCCCCGCACTGAATGCGGTGCTGGTCAATCCTGGCATCACGACCGCAACCAAGGATGTGTTCGCCGCTTTCGATGCCATGAATCCGAAGCAGCCGGTCGATCTGCCTGTGACTGCCTTTCCGGGCAGCGCCGGCGCATCGGCGCTGATCACGTGGCTCGCCGATCACGGCAACGATCTGGAACCCGCAGCAATCTCGCTGCATCCTCTCATTGGCACGGTGCTCGCCGAAATGCGGGCCCTGCCCGGCTGCTCCCTCGCGCGCATGTCGGGATCGGGCGCCACGTGTTTCGGACTATTCGACATGCACGGCGCCGAGGCGGC
>CAYJNT010000021.1:11595-14883 GCA_964370945.1 uncultured Hyphomicrobiales bacterium
TCGACCGCTTCTTCCAGAGATTGCTTGATGCTGGAGGACGGAAACAGCGCCAACGCGTCTTTCGCCATCGCGCCATAATGCTGCGCGCGCTTGATCGTGTCTTCGAGCGCGCGATGGCGCGTCATCAGCGCGATCGCATATTCGAGATCGGCCTGCGTCGCCTCGCCTTTTTCCAGCGCCGTGGTCCAGAACGAGCGCTCCTCGGCATTGCCGCGCCGGAATGAGAGCACGACCGGCAATGTGATTTTTCCTTCGCGGAAATCGTCGCCGACATTCTTCCCGAGCTTGGCGGCCTTGCCGCCGTAATCGAGCGCGTCGTCCACGAGCTGGAAGGCGATGCCGAGATTCATGCCGAAAGAGCGGCAGGCGGCGAGATCGTCCTTGCTGCGGCTGGCGAGAACAGGACCGACCTCGCAGGCCGCGGCAAACAGCTCCGCGGTCTTGCCGCGGATGACGGCGAGATAATCGTCTTCGGTCGTTGCGGTGTTCTTCGCGGCGGCGAGCTGCATCACCTCGCCTTCGGCGATCACCACCGCGGCGTTCGAGAGGATCTCCAGCGCCCGCAGGCTGCCGACCTCGACCATCATCCGGAAGGCCTGGCCGAGCAGGAAATCGCCGACCAGAACGCTTGCCTCATTGCCCCAAAGCTTGCGGGCGGCAAGGCGTCCCCGCCGCATGTCGCTTTCGTCCACCACATCGTCATGCAGCAATGTCGCGGTGTGCATGAACTCGACCGCGGCGGCGAGCTTGATATGGCCTTCGCCGGCATAACCGGTGAGCTGCGCCATGGCGATGGTCAGCATGGGGCGCAGCCTCTTGCCGCCCGACGAGATGAGGTGATTGGCCACCTCCGGGATCATGGTCACCTGCGAGCCCGTACGCGCCAAAATGGCACCGTTCACGCGCTCCATGTCGGGCGCGACCTGGGCGACCAGGCTCTCGATCGAGGCCTGCGGCCCGCTTTCAAAGGGTATGACGACCGCCAAGTGAAACTCTCCGCGATAGGACGGGACTAGTGTGGTGGTTCAGAAGTCCCCTCCCTTCAGTCCGCGAGTTCGTTAGGGGACTTCTGAACCTAACCACACTAGAATTGTAAAGTCCTAGTGCCCTTTAGAATCCGAAGTTCGCTTCCGAACGTGCTGCAAATTCAGGCGAACTTCGGATTCTGGGCACTAGAATAGAAACGCTATGGTAATGCAGCAAGTGTACGGGTTGCCGCAAGGGTTTGGCAAAAATCCATCACGGCGAGAGAAGCGGATGCGGGGCGAAATCGAAAGCAAGGCGGGCGGAGAAGGCCTTATGACACGGCACGCATTGCGCGTCGCGGTGCTCATCCCCTGCTACAATGAGGAAGCCGCGATCGGCAAAACCGTGGCGGATTTCCGCAGCGCGCTGCCCGACGCCGCAATCTACGTCTACGACAACAATTCGACCGACGGCACGATGGAGGCCGCCCGCAGGGCCGGCGCATTCGTGCGCCGCGAGCCGCGCCAGGGTAAGGGCAATGTCGTGCGGCGCATGTTCGCCGATGTGGACGCCGACATCTATGTGCTGGTCGATGGCGATGCGACCTATGACGCGCCGAGCGCGCCGGCGATGATCTCGGATCTGATCGAGAATCATCGCGACATGGTGGTCGGTGCGCGCGCCGAACGTGAGGACGCGGCCTACCGGCCCGGCCACCGCACCGGCAATTGGCTGCTCACGCGTTTCGTCACCACCGTGTTCGGAAAGACATTTACTGACATCCTTTCGGGCTATCGCGTGTTCTCGCGCCGTTTCGTGAAATCCTTCCCGGTCCTCTCCGGCGGCTTCGAGATCGAGACCGAACTGACGGTGCATTCACTCGAGCTCGACCTGCCGGTCGGCGAGATCAAGACGCCCTATTTCGCGCGCCCGGAAGGATCGGAATCGAAACTGAACACCTGGCGCGACGGCTTCCGGATCCTGTGGACCATCTTCCGGCTCTACCGCTCCGAGCGCCCGCTCAATTTTTTCTCCGCGATCGGCGCCGCGCTTGCGATCGCGGCCGTCGGCATCGCCATCCCGATCTTCGTAACCTATTTCGAAACCGGCGCCGTGCCGCGGCTGCCGACCGCCGTGCTCTCGACTGGATTAATGGTGGTCGCGGTGCTTTCGTTTGCCGCAGGGCTGATCCTCGACACTGTCACGCGCGGCCGGCGCGAGATCAAGCTTCTGGCCTATCTCGGCCACAAGGCGGTCGAGGACCGGCGCGGCGCGCCGCGACCCTGATGTTATGCGCGAAATCGTACGCACCAACGATCCCGTGTTGATCTCCGCGATCACCGCTTTGCTCGACGGCGGCGGCATCCGGTATCTGGTGCTCGACCGCAATATGAGCATCATTGAAGGCTCGCTCGGATTCCTGCCGCAACGCATTTTGGTCACCGAAGAAAACGAAGATCAGGCGCGGAAAATTCTGCAGGACGCAGGCCTCGGCCACGAACTGCGCCCCGATGCCCGCTGACCGTCCGGCCGTGACCGACGACGCCGTCCTGGGCGGACGTCTGCATCTTCTGCAACCCAGGCGCGGGCATCGATTCGGACATGACGCGATTCTGCTTGCGGCGTCGGTGCCGGCGAAACCAAAAGAGCATGCGGTCGAATTCGGCTCAGGCGTCGGCGCGGCGGGCCTTGCTTTGCTCGCGCGTGTTCGCGGCATCACCGTCACCATGATCGAGATCGATCCGGCGCTCGCAGACCTCGCGGCGCAGAACATCGCGCGCAACGGATTCGCGGCGTCGGCGCGCGCGATCGTGCTCGATGCCGGCGCCCCGGCACGCGCATATGCCGCAAGAGGCCTGACGGCCAGCTGCGCCGATCATGTCTTCATGAACCCGCCCTTCAACGACGCCACGCATCGTCCTTCACCGGACCGGATGAAGAGCCGCGCGCACATGGCATCTCAGCGGCTCCTGACAAATTGGGTCGTGGCGGCGACGCGGCTTCTTCCCGCCAATGGAACCCTCACCGTGATCTGGCGCGCGGATGGCCTGCCTTCAGTGCTGGACGCGCTCTCAAAGCAATACGGATCGGTGTCGATCCTGCCCGTGTACGGCAAAGACGGCGGCGCCGCGATCCGCGTCATCGTTTCCGCGGTCAAAGGCGGGCGCGCGCCGCTCTCGCTCGTCGCGCCGCTTGTTCTCAACGGCAAGGACAATCGCCCGACGGCGGACGCCGAGAGAGTGATGCGGGATTTGGAACCGCTTGCGTTGGCTGGACTCAACCCGCGCCGCGGTTCCACTTGACGAAGAAATCCGCGTAGAC
>CAYJNT010000021.1:14983-18155 GCA_964370945.1 uncultured Hyphomicrobiales bacterium
GCGATTTCTCGACCGCATCATCCCGAAACGCTTTCGAAGCGGGCCGATCGTTCCGGTCGTGCGCCTGACGGGCGTGATCGGCATTTCGACGCCGTTCAGGCCCGGTCTCACGCTCGCCAATGTCGCGCGCGTTCTCGATCGCGCCTTCACCTTCCGCAGGGCGCGCGCGATTGCGCTTGTGATCAACTCGCCCGGCGGTTCCGCCGTGCAGTCGCATCTCATCCACGGTCGCATCCGGGCGCTCGCCGCCGAACGCAAATTGCCGGTCATTGCATTCGTCGAGGATGTCGGCGCCTCCGGCGGCTACATGATCGCCTGCGCCGCCGATGAAATCGTCTGCGATCCGTCCTCGATCCTCGGCTCGATCGGCGTGGTCGGCGCGACTTTCGGATTGGAGAAGGCGATCAAGAAACTCGGCGTCGAGCGGCGCGTCTACACGGCCGGCAAGAACAAGGCCATGCTCGATCCGTTCCTGCCCGAGAATCCCGAGGACGTGAAACGGCTGAAAGCGATCCAGCAGGAAATCCACGAGGCCTTCATCGCGCTTGTGAAAGCGCGGCGCGGCAAAAAATTGAAAGGCCCCGAATCGGCCTTGTTTTCCGGCGAATATTGGGTGGGACCGAAAGCCGTGGAACTCGGCCTCGCCGACCGGCTTGGTGACATCCGCGCGGTGTTGCGCGAAAAGTTCGGAGCGAAGGTCGTGACGCCGTTGATTGCAGAGCGCGGATGGTTCGGCCGCAGGGTTCCCGGCGTCGGCATGGGACAAATCGAAAGTCTCTTGTCACAGCCTGGCCTGGCGGACGACATTATTTCCGCGCTCGAGACGCGCGCGATCTGGGCGCGTTACGGATTTTGAGATGAGGAGACGCGACATGCCCCTGCCGGTCATTCCGCCCCTGGTGTTGTGGACGCTCGGCGCTCTCGGAGCGGCGGCACTCGTGCGGCTGATCGCGAGGGAGCATCGCCGCGTCAATGCCGAGCTGGAGCAAGCGCGTGCGACGCCGGTCCGGAAGGAAGAGCGGGCGAAATACCGCACGCTGCGGCGCGATCCGCGCACCGGCGTCTACCGCGAACAGGACTAAGCGTCAGCCCTGCCGCGCGCCCCAGGGACCGGCCGCCGCGCCGGTCGGCAGCGGCATGTTCCAGGGGCCGGCTGGTTTCGGTGCGCCATCAGCCTGCGGCAACTGCTCCTGCAGCGTTTGCGCCTCCGGCTGAACGCCCGGCTCTTCCTCTTCGATTGACGGCGGAGTGAGCGGCCCGGGATCTCGGCCGCCGGCGAATTTCACCAGTGCTTCCGCACGGCGATCGACCGACGGATGGGTCGCGAAAATATCGGCGAATCCCTCGCGCGGGTTGTCGATGCACATTTCCATCACCGCCGAGGTCGCGCCCGGCAATTCGCCGCGGCCTTCGATCTTGCGCAAGGCCGAGATCATCGCGTCGGGATTCTTGGTCAGCTCGACGGCGCCGGCATCGGCAAGGAACTCGCGCGAGCGCGACAGCGCGAGCCGCACCACGATTGAAAGGAGCCACGCGAGCGCGATCAGCGCAATCGCGAGAATGATGGCGCCGGCGCCACCGCCCTTGCGGTCGCTCGACGATCCGCTCGACCTGTAAGAGCCTCCCGAACGAAAGAACATGCGGAAGAACAATTCCGCGAAGAACGACACGACACCTGCAATGATCACGGCGATGACCAGCATCCGCACGTCGCCGTTGCGGATATGGGTCAGCTCATGGCCGAACACGGCCTCGATCTCCTCATTGTCGAGCGCCTTGACGAGGCCGGTCGTGACCGTGATCGAATACTGCTGCTCGGTCAGGCCGGTCGCGAACGCATTGAGCGCGTCGCTTTCCATCACTTTCAGCTTCGGCATCGGGATGCCACGCGAGATGCAGAGATTTTCAAGAAGATTGTAGAGCCGCGGCTCCTCTTCCCGCGTCACCTCGCGCCCGCCGGTGACGGCATCGATCAGGCTCTGGTGGAATTTATAGGCGATCGCGATCCAGATCGCCGTGCCGATCGTGGCAAAAGGCAACGCCACGATCAGGTCGCGCCAGGCTCGCGCCACGATCTGCTCGAACGGCAGATGGTCCATGATGAAGCCTTCACCGAGGAGCGCGCCGGCGAAGACCATCAGGTAGATCAGGAAGAACAGCCCCACGAGAAGAAGCACCGAGCGGCGCTTGTTCGACGCGATGTGGCTGTAGAGACCGTAGGCGGCCATGACTTTCTTTCCGCGCTCCGTTCAGGCGATCTTTTAGAACTTGACCTGCGGCGCCTGTTCGAGCTGGCCGCGCGCCTCGCCGAGGTCGAAGAATTCTTTTTGCGTGAACCCGAGTGAGGCCGCGAAGAGCGCAGCCGGCATTTGCTGGATACCGGTATTGTATTCCTGCACGGCGTTGTTGAAGAAGCGGCGCGCGGCGGCGATCTTGTTCTCGATGTCGGACAATTCAGTCTGCAATTGCTGGAAATTGGTGTTGGCCTTCAGGTCCGGATAGGCCTCCGAGAGCGCGAACAGCCCGCGCAGCGCACCAGTCAACACGTTTTCGGCATTGGCCTGCGCCGCCGGCCCGTGCGCCGCGATCGCGGCATTGCGCGCCTTGATCACCGCATCGAGCGTGCTCTTTTCGTGCGAGGCGTAGCCCTTCACGGTTTCGATCAGGTTCGGGATCAGGTCGTGCCGCTGCTTGAGCTGCACGTCGATGTCGGCGAAGGCCTGGCTGACGCGCTGCCGCAGCGAGACCAGACCGTTATAGATCATGACGATGTAAAGAACGGCGGCTGCAATGATGCCGAGAACGATCCAGGTGGACATGGCCACGAGCTCCTCATGAAAAACGGCACGGCGGGAAGGCCGGGCCGGCAATAAGTCTTCCGTCACGCGTTCATACCACGTTCCGGCGCGGATATGTCCAATGGCCGATGCCGTCCAGCGCGGGGAACCCCGCCCGTCTATGTCGCGTTGACGCCCGTGAAGGTTCATGAAGACGGGAGATTTTGTCATGGTCTGGCGGCGAATATTCCGGCGGCCGGAATTGACTCCGGTCGAGGCGCGGCAGGGCTTCCTGGACCGGCCGGTGCTGATGGTGCTGGTCGTCAGTACGTTCCTGGTTTGCGTGGCCTTCGGCATCGCCTGGCTGACGACCTGATTCAAGCTTAACTCGAAAA
>CAYJNT010000021.1:18255-21547 GCA_964370945.1 uncultured Hyphomicrobiales bacterium
CTGATTCAAGCTTAACTCGAAAAATCGATCACAACCTTGATGTCGTCCGGCTGCGGGATGAACGCCTCCTGCCAGCGTGCGAGCGGCACGCGGCGCGAAATCACTCCATCCAGCCAGTCGCGGTTTGCCTTCGCCAGCGCACGCGCGGCGTTTTCATAATGCCGCCGGTTGGCGTTCACTGTGCCGAACACCACGCCGTTGTCGAGCACGAGCTTGCGGTTAAGTCCGCCGATATCGAATTCGTCCTTGCGCCCGGCGCTCGATACGCCGACGAGGCAGACAATGCCCGACGGCGCGCAGCGGGTAATCGCGTCCGCGATCAGCGCCGACGCCGCGGTGCATTCCATCACCACGTCGAATTGCCGCTGCTGAAGTGAAGCCAGGCTGTCGTGATAGGCGCCGCCCAGATCGCGCACGAGTTTCGGTTTCGGCCCGGTTTTATGACGATCGAGGACATGCACCGAAAGCCCGTGCTGCGCTCCGATCAAGGCCGCCAATAATCCGATCGGCCCGGCGCCGGTGACGAGGACATTGCCGGTCGCCCAGGACGGCGAGCGGCATCCGATCCGGAACACATGCTCCCAGGCTTTCGCAACCACGCTCGCCGGCTCGGTCAGCACAGCCGCCAGTCCGAGCTCCGGCTCCGCCTTGACTGCGAAGTCCGGTTCGATCCGGAAACGCTCGGCGCCGAAGCCATGCAGATCCTTGATGCCGCGTTCGGTGTAAAGGCCGTTGCGGCACATGTCCCATTCGCCCGATCCGCAGGCCGGACAGGGAACGGGATCCGGCCGCCGCACGATCCCGACCACATGATCGCCGCGGCGAAAGCCGCTTTCGGGGGGCGCCTCCTCGACCGTCCCAAGCGACTCATGTCCGAGGATCAGGCGCTCCTCGCCGCGCGGCGCCGACCCGTACAGTCCCGACAAGATTTCGTGATCGGTGCCGCAAATGCCGAGTGCGCGCGTGCGCACCAAAATGCTGCCCGCGGTTTTCGCGGGCTCATCGACATCGTCGAGGCGCGCCGAATGCGGTGCGCCTGGAAGGATGGTGATCGCACGCATCCCAATGCTCCCGTGCTGCGAAAGCGAAGCGACGCTTACACGGCAATTTCACCGACGCGAATACGGGAACGGCCGTTCCCGCCCCCGTGTTGCTCGACAGCGACTCAAAGTTCGGCATCCGGCCGGGCAGCGAGATCGCGAGGACGTGCCCTTTCCTGACAGGAAAAGAGCCGGATCGCGAGACCCGGCTCTTTTTTTGTCAGGAGCGCTGCGATCAACGCGCAAGTCCGGCGAACTTCGTCTCCGGCTCCTGCGCGGCGAGACAACGGCCGGTCACATTGGCCATCGACGGTGTCGTCACCGGGCTGAAAGACGGCTCGCAGCCAACCGGCAATTTCTTCTTTTTGTCCTGCCGCGCATTCTCGTTCGGGACTTCACGGATGCGTATCTTGCCGGCCGATTCATTCTTCCCCGCCATCTCGATTTTGGTCGCGATGGTCAGCGCCGCTTTCGGATCGCTGTAGAAAACCACCGAGGATTCGCTGGCACGGGCCGGCGTCCCAAGCCGGTCACCCTTTTGCGGGATCGCAAACGCGACCCAGCGAAGCGCGAACGTTTCGGCTTGGGCGGACGAATGGCCGATCACGCCCTCGCCGGCCGAAAATGCGGCCAAAACGGTGGCGAAACCGGTCGAAAATTTGAGCACCTTCTGGCGCATGGAACGACTCGCCTGTCTTGTTGAGTTTCTTGAATTGTCGGCCCACCAACGCGCAGGGTCCCTTAGCGTTCCGCCGCTTCGCGCTCTCCCAGAATGTGCGCTGCCGGAACAATCAGACGGCATTTCAGGCCCTCCGGCTCGAAGGCCAGGCTCACCTCGGCGCCAATGGCGCGCGTCAGATTGTGCTCGATCACCATGCTGCCGAAGCCACGCCGCTTCGGGCCCGATACCTTCGGGCCCTTGCTCTCCGCCCATTGCAATTCGATCGCCCCGCCCTTTTCCGGCGGCAGTCTTTTCCAGGCGATATGAACGCGCCCGCGCATCCGCGACAGTGCGCCGTATTTGGCGGCGTTGGTCGCCAATTCGTGCAGCGCGAGGCCGAGACTCTGAGCCGCTTCGGGCTTGAGCTGGACGTCCTCGCCTTCGATCGAAACCTGGCTGTTCTTGCGGTCGAGGTAATGGCCGAGTTGCGAGCGCACGAGATCGTCGAGCGAGGCGCCATGCCAGCTTTCCTGCACCAGAAGGTCGTGCGAGCGTGCCAGCGCCTGCAGGCGCTCCCCGAAACGCTGCAGAAACCGCTCGACATTTCCGGCGTGTTTGGCGGTCTGGCGCGCCATCGCCTGGATCACGGCCAGCAGGTTTTTCGAGCGATGCGTCAATTCGCGCATGAGGAGGCGCAGATGCGCCTCGCCTTCTTTCCGCTCGGTGATGTCGACGGCCGCGCCGGTCAGGCCGATGACATTGCCTTCGGCGTCGCGCAGGGCCTGGATGTGGAAATCATACCAGCGCACGCGGCCAGCGACTTCGATGCGATACTCGGCGTCGCGCGGCTGGCCGCTCGCGAGCACGTCGCGCTTGGCGGCGACGATGGCCGGACGGTTGAGAGCGGGAATGACATCGTCGTCGGTATGGCCGAGCATATCTTCGGCCTCGAGACCGAAGAGCGGCTTCGACACGAAGGTGTAGCGAAGCTCGCTGTCCTGCGAAAACACGTAGATTTTGGCGCCGTGCAGGGCGGTTTCGAACCTGGCTCTCGCGGCATCGCGCTCGCGCGTGCGCTCGAAGATTCGCACCTGCGCTTCGCGACGGACCGCCTCAAGCTCCCGGCGCGTCGCCTCATGGGCAGCGATCTCGGAACGAAGCCGCTCTGCGATGTCTTCTGGATGCGCAGAAACGCCTCGGGAGACGGCTTTTTCTCCGCTCCGCTCCGGTGTGTGCTGAGTACTAACATTGCTCATCTGACTGGTAACGTACGGTTATTGAATCAGTTTCACCGGCAAGGCGTTTCGCGTGAAGCAAAAACGCCGCATAAAATGCCGTACTTGGAACCTTTGCATCCACCCTGCGTTAATGAACCGGTTTGTCGACACCCCTCCCCCTCGTGCACGGCAAGCCGAAATATCGGGCGTGACACTGCAACGCAGGTCACGTCCGTTTTTTATGCGCGCCGCCGTCATTGGAACTTTACCGACGGCAGGAACGTTGGAAGCCCATCAATTTCCACGATTATTCAGAACAAAAAACGGGAGGCGCGAAGTCATGGCGCAGCACAAACGAGCCAGCAGGGCATCAG
>CAYJNT010000021.1:21647-24232 GCA_964370945.1 uncultured Hyphomicrobiales bacterium
CGCAATCCCTTGTGAAAGGCGGTTTGCTTGCCGTCCGTGGCGGCATGTCCGGCGACGTCAGTGCGATGCAGAGCGAAATCCGCCATCTCGCGAGCGATCTGCAGGACCGCCTGAACCGGCTCAACGCCATCAGCCGGCAGGGCGCCGCTCATGCGGGTGAAGGCGTGCAGGATTTCATCGCCGATACGCTCGATTCCCTCACCAGCAAGGCGGTGTCGCAGCTCACCAGTGGCGCACAGGAACGCGTGACCGATTTCACCGATGAAGCGACCCGGATGAGCAACAAGGCGATCAAGCGCGTCTCGCGCGAGATTGACCGCCGCCCGCTGCTCACCCTCGCGATCGCGGCCGGCGTCGGCTATCTCGCCGGCATGGCGATGCAACATCGTGACTGACGGCAGGACCATGCGCAGAACGCTGACCGACTATTTCAGCTCGGTGCTCGACGCACCGATCTCCCGGCTGCGCAGGCAAGCTATTGCGATAGGGCTCTGCGTCGCCGGCGCGATCGGCGCCATCTTCTACGCCGCCGCGGCAGCCTCGCTCGCGCTGGAAGCGCAGGTGGGCGCGGTCTATGGGCGGCTGATCATCGCAGGTGCCTTCGCATTGCTGGCGGTCGGCGCCATCATGGTTCCCCGCCTGTTATCGCGGCCCGAGAGCATCACGCACCGCGCTCAAGCCGAGGCGAAAGCGATGCCGAAAAACGCGCGGCTGGCGATGATCATCGAAGCCGTTCTGCTCGGCTTCAGCGCCTCCGCACACCGGAAGACCGCCAAGGCCAACAAGCCCTGAGCAGTTGGGCAAAATAAAAAGGGCGCCGCATGCGGCGCCCTTGTGTCGGGTCTCGATCAGCCCACCGCGCGCCGCTCGCTGCGCCGCGCCTTGCGCTCGAAGAACAGCGCCTGGCTGACCACGGCGGATACCGTCGCCGGCTGGAACGGCTTGGCGATCAGGAACGCCGGTTCGGGACGTTCGCCGGTCAGGAAACGTTCCGGGTAGGCGGTGATGAAGATCACCGGCACCTCGAACGAGCGCAGCATTTCGTTGACCGCGTCGAGACCGGAGCTCCCGTCCGCAAGCTGGATGTCGGCCAGGATCAGTCCCGGGCGCTTGGCCTTCGCGAGCGCGACTGCTTCCGAGTGCGTGCGTGCGACACCGAGCACGTTATGGCCAAGCGTCTCGACCAGACCTTCGAGGTCCATCGCAATGAAGGGCTCGTCCTCGATGATCATCACATCGGTCGCGATCTCGGCGGCGAGCTCGCGGCCGGATTCATCGACCAGCTTGCGCAAGGTCGCGATGTCGCATTCCAGGACCTCGGCGGCGTCCTGCTCCGAGAAGCCCTCGAGCGCGACTAGAAGGAAGGCCTGCCGGGGTTTCGGGGTCAGGTTGCTCAGGCGCTGTTCGGCCGGCAGATTTTTGCCGCCGGCGCCGCCGGAGCCGTTCACCACCACCGAATTCCAGATTTTCGTGAACAGGCGATACAGGGCCACGCGCGGGGACGCCGGACCTTCCAGGACCGTTGGGTCCTCGATCAGGGCCTCCAGGGCCGCGGCGACATAGGCATCCCCTGACGTTTGATTGCCGGTGAGCGCACGGGCGTAACGGCGCAGGAACGGCAGATAGGGGGCGATTGTTTGTGATGTGGACACGAAAAACCCTCCCGTTTGGGCTGAAATCTGGCGTTCAACGCAGTATTCCAAAAAAAGTTCCAATTATCCGGAACCCTCTGGGAACCCATACGTTATCGCCTTACGCACGGGGAGTCGCCCTTGTCTGCAGGCGGGGCGGCCGCGAGGACCACGATGAAAGACAAGCCAGTCAAGTCGCCGCCAATGCAAACGGAATCCACTCCCGCAAAGCACAATTCGGGCTTGAATCGCGAGATTCAAGCCAAGATCGGCCAGCAATTGCGGGCCATGTTCGACGAGGTCGTCCAGGAAGGCGTTCCGGACCGCTTCGCGGACCTTTTGCGACAACTCGATACCCCGACCGAAAAATCTTCTGAAAACCAGAAAGATGAAGGACGTTCCGGATGAAGCTGGATCCCCAGCTCCGAGATCAGATTCTGGCGGCAGTCCCCAGTCTGCGCGCCTTCGGGATTTCGCTGTGCGGCAATGTGGACCGGGCCGACGACCTGGTTCAGGAAACCATGCTGCGGGCGCTTGCGAACATCCACTCGTTCCAGCCCGGGACGAACATGAATGCGTGGCTGTTCACGATCCTGCGCAACCTGTTCCGCTCCGAATACCGCAAACGCAAACGCGAAGTGGAAGACGCCGACGGCGGCTATGCCGAAAGCCTGAAGTCGCAGCCGGACCAATTGGGCCGGGTCGAATTCCAGGAATTCCGTGCCGCGCTGGCGCAACTGCCGGACGAGCAGCGTGAAGCGTTGATCCTCGTGGGTGCTTCCGGATTTTCCTATGAGGAGGCCGCCGATATCTGCGGCTGCGCGGTCGGCACGATCAAGAGCCGCGTCAATCGCGCACGCACGCGCCTCGCCAAGCTGATGCACGTGGACAATCTCGACGATTTCGGTCCTGACAAGGCGACACGCGCCGTGCTCGCGGGAAACGACCGCTGAC
>CAYJNT010000021.1:24332-26438 GCA_964370945.1 uncultured Hyphomicrobiales bacterium
ATCATCGCGTGGTCGCTGAGCGGCCCGCTCCTCGGCTTCAGCGATACCTGGCAGCTCGTCATCAACACATCGACCACGATCATCACGTTCCTGATGGTGTTCCTGATCCAGAACACGCAGAACCGCGACACCACCGCGCTGCAGGTGAAACTCGACGCGCTCATTTTCGCGAACCGCAGCACCAAAAATCAGCTCGCCGCCGCGGAGAACATGTCCGACAGCGATTTGGAAAAGCTGCACGAAGAATATCGCAAGCGCGCCGAACAGGCGCTGCAGGTACTTCACCACCGCCGACCTCGGCGCAATCACTCAAAGGGCAGCGCCGCTTAACAGACACAATGTCGCTTGATCAATTTGCCTGGTCGTCGGGGTCAATGGGAGGACAGGCATGCATAAAATTCTGATCCTTGTTGCCGTGGCCCTGACGCTCGGCGGCTGCCAGACCGTGCGGCAGGAACGCGCCCTTGGCGGCGCGGTGCTCGGCGGCGCGACTGGCGCGGTGATCGGCGGGCTTGCCGGCGGAACCGGCGGCGCGGCGCTCGCGGGCGGCGCGATCGGCGCGGTGGCCGGCGGCGTCCTTGGCGCGGCGACCGCACCACCTGAGCCCTGCTATGTGCGTACGCGCTGGGGATTGCGGCGGGTCAGTTGCTATTATTGATCACGATTTCCGAATTGATGCAGGAGAGGCCCGCACGGGCCTCTCCTCATTTCTGGCAGACCGGACAGAAAAACGTCGAGCGGCCGGTCTGCACGATCCGTTTGATCCTGCCCTTGCAGCCGCGGGTCGGGCATTTCTCGCCGGCGCGGTCGTAAACGCGAAACGAGTGCTGGAAATCGCCGAGCTCGCCGTCGGTGCGGCGATGATCGCGCAGCGATGACCCACCGGCCTTGATCGCGTCGTTGAGCACCGCCTTGATCGCATCGGCCAACGCGACAGCACGCTCGTTCGGCTCGCCATTTTTGGACGCGATGGTGGCGGCGCGGCGCCTGGGCGATAGATGCGCGCGGCTGAGCGCCTCGCAGACATAAATATTTCCAAGCCCGGCGACCACGCGCTGATCGCTCAAGGCGGCCTTCAGACTCGTCTTCTTGCCGCGGCAGGCATGCGCGAGCAAAGCCGCGCCGAATTCGTTACCGAGCGGCTCCGGTCCGATCGACCGCAGCATCGGCTCCCGGTCGAGATCGACGCGCGGCACGAGCTTCATGAAACCGAAGCGGCGCGGATCGTTGAAGGTGACGCTCGCGCCCGACGACATGTGAAAGACCACGTGGTCATGCGCCTTGGCTTTCGAGCGCTCATACTGGAAATCACCCGGCGTCGCCCCCTCGCCGTCCTTGCCGACACGGAACGAGCCGGACATGCCGAGATGCATGATCAGCACGTCGCCCGACGACAGGTCGGCCAACAGATATTTGGCGCGGCGGCCGAGCCCGGTGACGGTCTTGCCTTCGAGGCGCGACACGAAATCCTTCGGAAACGGCCAGCGCAGATCCGGCCGGCGCGCCTCGACCTTGACGAAGCGCGCGCCCTCCATCGCCGGCACCAGGCCAAGGCGGACCGTTTCGACTTCGGGTAGCTCAGGCATGTCACCGACCCATCAAGCGGATTTGTTCTTCGGATAAAAGTCCGAGGGCTTGGCCTTCAGGAACCATGCCGGTGGCTTCCAGCGATTTGGAATATGCTCAAAACCCCACCGTGTCAGCGCCTGCAAAGCCGGCAAGAGGTCGGCGCCCTTGCGGGTCAGCCGGTAGTGGAAGTGCTTCGCGGTCCCCTCCCCCGGCAACCGCTCGATGATACCGGCGCATTCGAGCAGCCGCAGCCGGTCCGCCAAGATGTTGGTCGAAATCGCCTCCGGCGCCTTCAGAAAATCGCCATAGCGAGTCTGCCCGACGAACATTCCGCGCACCACGATCAGCGACCACTTGTCGCCGACGAGATCGAGCGCCGATGCGATCGGGCATCCGGATCGAAACGAGATGGTGGCGGCCATGACCCCCCTTGAATCGAATCGCCTGTAACAAAGGTAGGACTTCACTTGCAATTTGCAAGTTACGCTGCTAGACATACTTGCAAATTGCAAGTGCTGTGCCGGTAAGCAAGTGTTG
>CAYJNT010000022.1:0-25767 GCA_964370945.1 uncultured Hyphomicrobiales bacterium
TGTCGTGCATGATCGGGGTGAGGACGACGTCCTTTTCGACGCCGAGCACTTCCGGCGCCACGCGCGAGAACGCCTTGGCGATCGCCTTGTAGATCTCCCAGTCGCTGCGCGCTTCCCAGACCGGGTCCACCGCCGCGGTGAGCGGGTGGATGAAGGGATGCATGTCCGACGTGTTGAGATCGTTCTTTTCGTACCAGGTCGCGGTCGGCAGCACGATGTCGGAATAAACGCAGGTCGTCGACATGCGGAAGTCGAGCGTGACGAGGAGATCGAGCTTCCCGATCGGCGCGTCGTCATGCCAGACCACGTCCTTCGGCTTCTTCTTGCCGGTCTCGCCGAGATCCTTGCCCTGCACGCCGTGCGTCGTGCCAAGCAGATGCTTGAGGAAATATTCGTGGCCCTTGCCGGAGGAGCCCAGCAGGTTCGAGCGCCACACGAACATGTTGCGCGGCCAGTTATCCGGATGGTCCGGATCGTGACAGGACAGCTGCAATTCGCCGGACTTGAGCGCCTTGGCGACATAATCCTTGGGCTCAAGCTTCGCCGCGTCCGCTTTCTTCGCGATGCCGAGCGGGTTCTGCCGCAGTTGCGGCGCCGACGGCAGCCAGCCCATGCGCTCGGCGCGCACGTTGAAGTCGATCAGCGCGCCGTCCCACGGGCCCGCGGGCGCGGTCGGCGATAGAATCTCCTCGATGCCGACGGTCTCGTAACGCCACTGATCGGTATGCGCGTAAAAGAACGACGTGGAATTCACTTGGCGCGGCGGACGGTTCCAGTCGAGCCCGAACGCGAGCGGCAGCCAGCCCGATTGCGGACGCAGCTTCTCCTGGCCGACATAATGCGACCAGCCGCCGCCCGATTGACCGACGCATCCGCACATCACCAGCATGTTGATGACGCCGCGGTAGTTCATGTCGGAATGGTACCAATGGTTCATCGCTGCGCCGATGATGATCATCGAGCGGCCGTTGGTCTTCTCCGCGTTGAGCGCAAATTCGCGCGCGACCGTGATGATCTGGTCGCGCGGCACGCCGGTGATCTTTTCCGCCCAGGCCGGCGTGTAAGGCACGTTCTCGTCGTAGGACGTGGCCACATTGCCGCCGCCGAAGCCGCGATCGAGCCCGTAATTGGCGACGAACAGATCGAACACGGTGGCGACCAGCGTCTCGCCGTCGGCGAGCTGCAGTTTCTTCACCGGAACGCGACGCTGCAGCACGCTCGGATGCGCGTCGCTAACGAAATGGTCGTGATCGATGTTGCCGAAATACGGGAACGCGACATCGACGATTTCATCGTGTGCGCTTTCGAGCGTCAGTCGCAGGTTCGTGTTGCGGCCGTCGGAATCCTTTTCTTCGAGATTCCACTTGCCCTTCTCGCCCCAGCGGAAGCCGACCGAGCCGAGCGGAACCACGACGCCTTCTGAGGTTTCGTCGAAGGCGACGGTCTTCCATTCCGGATTGTTCTTTTCGCCGAGCGCATCGGCGAAATCCGAAGCGCGCAGCTGCCGGCCGGGAATGAGCTTGCCGTCCTTCTTCTCGAGCCGGACCAGCATCGGCATGTCGGTATATTGACGCAGGTAATCGTTGAAATAGGTCGCCTGCCGGTCGATGTGGAATTCGCGCAGGATCACGTGACCCATCGCCATCGCGAGTGCGGCGTCGGTGCCCTGCTTCACCGAGATCCACAGATCGGCGAATTTCGAGGCCTCCGAATAATCCGGGCAGATCACGACGCTCTTGGCGCCGCGATAGCGCGCTTCGGTATAGAAATGCGCGTCGGGCGTGCGCGTCTGCGGCACGTTCGAGCCCCACAGGATCAGGAAGCCGGAATTGTACCAGTCGGCGCTTTCCGGAACGTCGGTCTGCTCGCCCCAGGTCTGCGGCGAGGACGGCGGCAAATCGCAATACCAGTCGTAGAACGACATGCAGACGCCGCCGAGCAGCGACAGATAGCGCGAGCCGGCCGCGTACGACACCATCGACATTGCCGGGATCGGAGAGAAGCCGATGACGCGGTCGGGACCGTGGGTCTTCGCGGTATAGGCGTTGGCGGCGGCGATGATTTCCGTCACCTCGTCCCAAGTCGCGCGCACGAAGCCGCCGAGACCGCGCTTGGTGGTGTAGGCGGCGCGCTTCTTCGCGTCCTCGACGATCGACGCCCACGCCGCGACCGGCGTGCGCATGACGCGTGCCTCGCGCCAGAGCTTGAGCAGGCGCGAGCGCACCAGCGGATATTTCACCCGATTGCCGGAATACAGATACCAGGAATAGCTCGCGCCGCGCGCACAGCCGCGCGGCTCGTGATTCGGCAGATCCGGCCGCGTGCGCGGATAATCGGTCTGCTGCGTCTCCCAGGTGACGATGCCGCCCTTGACGTAGATTTTCCACGAGCACGAGCCGGTGCAGTTGGCGCCGTGCGTCGAGCGCACGATCTTGTCGTGCTGCCAGCGCTTGCGGTAGCCGTCCTCCCAGCGACGATCCTCATTCGTGGTGATGCCATGGCCGTCGGAAAAGTCATCGACGACGCGATTGAAGAAGGTCAGGCGGTCAAGAAAATGACTCATAATCGTATCCCTCTCATTCCGCCGCTTGCGTGGCAGCGACAGCACGCGACTTGCCGCCGCGCTCGATATCGTGAAGCAGGCCGCCGCGCCGTGTGTAGTAGAACCAGGTGACCGCGACGCAGGCGACGTAGAAGGCCATGAAGCCCCACAACGCCACTTCCGGTCCGCCGGTCAGCGCAATCGACGAGCCGTAGCTCTTCGGAATGAAGAACGCGCCGTAGGCTGCGACCGCGGAGGAGAATCCGATGATCGCCGCCGATTCCATCTCGGCCTGCTTGTTGCGCAGCGTCGGGCTGAGCTTCGGCTCGAGCCGCGGCATCTCCGCGCGCATGATCGCGGGGATCATCTGGAAGGTCGATGCGTTGCCCACGCCGGTTGCAAAGAACAGGATCATGAACATCGCGAAGAAGCCCCAGAATGCGTCCGGCTGGTCCTTGATGCCGAGGAAATAGAGAACGCCGCCGACCGCCGCGATCATCAGAAGGAAGACCCAGAAGGTCACGCGCCCGCCGCCGTAACGATCCGACAGCCAGCCGGTGGCCGAGCGCGACAGCGCGCCCACAAGCGGCCCGAGGAAGACGAGCTTGAGCGAATCGACCTGCGGGAATTGCGTCTTGGCGAGCAACGGGAAGCCCGCCGAATAGCCGATGAAGGAGCCGAACGTGCCGGTATAGAGCCAGCACATGACCCAATTGTGCTTGCGCTGGAAGATCACGGCCTGATCGGCGAACGTCGCGCGCATCGCGGCGATATCGTTCATGCCGAACCACGCCGCGGTCGCCGACGCCGCGATGAACGGGACCCACACGAAGCCGGCGTTCTGCAGCCACAATTTCGTGGCGCCGCTCGCTTCCTTCGCGACCTGCGGATCGCCACCGAGCCAGCCGAACACGCCGGCGGTGATCACCAGCGGAATGACGAATTGCACGACGCTGACGCCGAGATTGCCGAGGCCGGCATTGAGCGCGAGCGCATTGCCCTTCTCCGCTTTCGGGAAGAAGAAGCTGATATTCGCCATCGACGACGCGAAATTGCCGCCACCGAAGCCGCACAAGAGCGATAGCGCCAGGAAGAAGATGTAGGGCGTGTCGGGATTCTGCACGGCCAGCCCGATTCCGACGGCGGGAATCATCAGCGACCAGGTCGCGACCGACGTCCACAGCCGCCCGCCGAAAATCGGCGGCATGAACGAATAGAAGATGCGCAAGGTCGCGCCGGAAAGGCCCGGCATCGCCGCCAGCCAGAACAGCTGATCGGTCGTGAACTTGAATCCGACCGCCGGCAATTTGGCGACGACCACCGACCACACCATCCAGACCGCGAAGGCGAGCAGCAGCGCGGGGATCGAGATCCAGAGATTGCGCCGGGCGACGGCTCGGCCGGTCTCGTCCCAGAATGCCTTGTCCTCAGGCCGCCAGTCTTCGAGCGTGACAGGTCCGAGTTTCCCGACATGCTTGTCTTCGTGGATGGTTTCCATCTCGGGAAGTTCGGGCAGTTTGCGCAAGGCCGGCGCCCGCACGCCATGCTCCATGCGCTGGATGGCCGCATGCATCCAGAACAGGGCCACGCCGGAGATCAGGAACAGCAGCATGAAGCAGCTGGTCCAGATGCCGGTCAGGTCGTTGAGCACGCCGAACGCGATCGGCAGCACGAAGCCGCCGAGACCGCCGATCATGCCGACAAGACCGCCGACGGCGCCGACATTGTCCGGATAATAGACCGGGATGTGCTTGTAGACCGCGGCCTTGCCGAGGCTCATGAAAAATCCGAGCACGAACACCAGCACCGTGAAGGTCCCGACGCCGGTCTCGAGGTGGAAACTGATCGGACCGGTGATGCCCTTCACCGTGTATTGCGTCGGCGGATAGGCCAGCACGAACGTGACCAGCACCGAGACGATGAACGTCCAGTACATGATGCGGCGCGCGCCATATTTGTCCGACAGATGCCCGCCATAGGCGCGGAAGATGCTGGCGGGAACGGAATAGGCGGCGCCGAGCATGCCGGCCGTGGTGATGTCGAGACCGTAGACGCCGATCAGGTAGCGCGGCAGCCACAATGCGAGAGCCACGAACGCGCCGAACACGAAGAAGTAATAAAGCGAGAAGCGCCAGATCTGAACGTTCTTGAGCGATTCCAGCTCCAGCCATGTGCTCTTCGGACGCTGCCGCTTGGCGCGACGCTCGACCAGAACCGGATCGTCTCTGGTCGTCAGCCAGAACACGATGCCCATGATTGCAATGCCGGCAGCCCAGATCTGCGCGACCGCATGCCAGCCATAGGCGACGAGAATGAACGGGGCGATGAATTTCGTGACCGCCGCGCCGACATTGCCGGCGCCGAAAATGCCGAGCGCGGTGCCCTGCTTCGCGATCGGATACCAGCGCGACACATAAGCGATGCCGACCGCGAACGAACCGCCGGCGATGCCGACGCCGAGCGCGGCGACCAGGAATTGCGGATAGGTCGTCGCGTAAGTCAGCAGATACGTCGCAACCGCGGCCGACAGCATGGTCAGCGTGTAGACGAGGCGCCCGCCATATTGATCGGTCCAGATGCCGAGGAAGATGCGGATCAATGAACCGGTGAGGATCGGCGTGCCGACCAAAAGCCCGAACTGCGTCTCGTTCAGTCCCAGATCCTTCTTGATCTGGATTCCGATAATGGAAAAGATCGTCCACACCGCGAAGCAGACCGTGAAGGCGATGGTGGACATCCAGAGCGCAGTGCTCTGGCCCGCGGGAACAGGTTGGGATTTTGCGGAAACAATCTGCGCTTTCGCGTTCATCGGGGCCCCTCTGCGTGCCGGCAAAACTCGTCGGGGGCACGAAAGCAGCAGCAGCCGGCGGCGACTTTGCGATAGCTCAAAAGAACGGGGAATTACGTAGTCCGATCAGATGCTTGACATTGTTATTGCTGTCGATTGATAAAAATCAATCGACGGTCGCGTGGCAGACGGTAAAAAATAAGCAATGCGAACATCAGAACTCAGACGCGTGCGAAACCTGCCGCTCTTCCATGAGGTGGCCGGGAAGCATTTCGAATATCTGACGGCGGCGGCGCTGCTTCAGCGATTCCCGCCCGGTGTCGGGCTGATCAACGAAGGGCAATTGCCCGACTTCCTTCACATCGTCGTCGAAGGCAGCGTCGAATTATTTGCGGCGCACGAAGGGCGCGAAACCACCATCGACATCATCCAGCCGGTGACCACCTTCATTCTGGCCGCGGTCATTCGCGACGACGTCTATCTGAAATCGGCACGGTCGTTGACGGAGGCGCATATCCTGATGTTGCCGGCAGAGAAGGTTCGTGAGGTCTTCAGCAAGGACGCCGCTTTCGCGCGCGCCGTGGTGGACGAACTCGCGCTGCGTTATCGGGGCGTGGTGCGCGCGCTCAAGAACGAGAAGCTGCGCACGAGCGCGGAGCGGCTGGCAAACTGGATCCTCATGTCGGAAAAGCAGCAAGGGCGCGCGGGACGCGTCGCGCTGGCCTGCGACAAGCGCACCCTCGCCTCCCAGCTCGGCATGACGCCTGAAAACCTGTCGCGCAATCTGTCGCTGCTGGCCAACCATGGCATCAAAAGCGGCGGCCGCGAAATCGTTATCGAGGATCGCTCGGCGCTGTCTGCCTTCGCTCATCCGACGGCGCTGATCGACGGCTGATGCGGATGTTGTCCGCCTGGCGGATATATCGCGCCAGCAGCCAGCCCCGCACCACCGCCAAATCGGCCGGGCATTCTTGCGCCATATCGCCGGCAAAGACGCGCCATTGATCGAGATTGCGGAACGGGACGCCGACGACGACGGGCACGCCGTCCGCGACTGCTCGCACCAATACGTCGCGCAGCCCGGCCCCTTCGGCTTCGGTTTTTCCGAACTTGTTCAGGACCAGGACGTCCGGCTTTTCGTCCAGCGCGGCAAGCAGCAAGGCGGCCGCTTCCGCAAGCACCGAGCGATCGAGCCGGCATCCGCGCGCCTGCGGCCCGCGATCTTCCGACAATTGCAGGATCTTTCCCGAAAACAGCTCTTCCATGTCGCATTTGACGGGATCGCGCGCGAAAGAATTGAGTTGGACCAGCCCGGCAATGCCCAGTCCTTCGGATCGAAGCGAATAGCCCAAGTCCGCCAGAAACCTGTCGGCAGCAATTCCGTCCGCGTAGACCACCGCGAGAATGGATGAAGCCGGGTTTGTCATCCCGAAGTCCCTGCGCGTGCCCGGCTGCCTGGATCAGTTCAGCACATTGCCGGCGCTCATCGCGGCTTTGGCATGCTCAAACCGCAAGGCGTTGGGACAGAATTCGGGGATGCGATCGATGCGCTCGGGCGCGGCGTCGAGCCACCCCCGGCACATGTCTCCATTCGGGCAAGCCTGACAGGCCCGCATCGACGCGGTGAACCAGGTACCGAGCCGCTGCTGCGCGAACGCGGTCGGATCGATGCCGAACCGCCTCAGCATCATGGTCATATTGCTGATTTTGCGATCGATACGTTCAAAGACCGACATGGCAAGGCTCCCGAATTTGCTTGAAAATCCGTCCGTACCGCGCACTTGTCCTTGATCTATCGCAAAATTCGGCGGTGGCCGGCGCGTTTTGACGTCGATCAAAGGATAAACTGGCAGGCCTGTCATCAAGGAGCCATGAACGGTCATCTGATCCGGGCGGAGCAAAAGGTTCCGCGTTACACGTCCTATCCCACGGCGCCGCATTTTTCCGCAGCCGTCGGGCCGGAGGTTTACGGATCATGGCTCGCCGCGGTCCTGCCGGACGCGACGCTGTCGCTCTATCTCCATGTCCCCTTCTGTACCGAAATCTGCCTGTACTGCGGCTGCCATACCAAGGCGGCGAAGCGGCGCGATCCGATCGATCGTTACGCGGACATCCTTGCAAGGGAGATCGACCTCGTTGGCGCCGCAACCGGACGGCGCAAGGTCGTGCATCTGCACTGGGGTGGCGGCACGCCCTCGATTCTCGGCGAGCAGCGCCTGCGGCGGCTTGTCGACACGCTCGGATCGATTTTCGACCTGTCTGCCCTGCACGAACACGCGATCGAACTCGATCCCCGGCATGTGACGGCGTCGCTGGCCGGCGCGCTTGCCGATCTCGGCGTCAATCGCGCAAGTCTCGGCGTGCAGGACTTTTCGCCGCGTGTTCAGCGGGCGATCGGCCGCATTCAACCGTTCGATGTCGTCGCCGCGGCGGTTGCGCATTTGCGAAACGCCGGAATCGGCCGGATCAACGTCGACCTCATGTACGGATTGCCGCGGCAGACCGCCGATGATGTCAGGCAGAACACGCAGCTCGCCGCGACGCTTGCGCCCCAACGGATCGCGATCTTCGGCTATGCGCATGTGCCCTGGCTCAAGGCGAACCAGCGCCGGATCGATGAAGCGGCCTTGCCTGGCTCCCGGGAACGAATCGAACATGCGCGGATCGCTTCCGAAACGCTCACCGGACTTGGATATGTGGCCGTGGGCCTCGACCATTTCGCGCGGCCGTCCGACGAACTCGTCATCGCGGCGCGCGGCGGCCGTTTGCACCGGAATTTCCAAGGCTACACCACCGATCAGGCCGATGCGTTGATCGGCCTTGGCGCATCGGCGATCGGAAAGCTGCCGCACGGTTTTGTGCAGAACGCGGCCGACATCGGCGGCTATTCGCGCGCAATCGACGCCGGACGACTTGCAACGGCAAGGGGTCTCGCGCTGTCCGCCGATGACCGCTTGCGGGCGGGCATTATCGAACGGCTGATGTGCGATCTTTGCGTCGATCTCGATGCCGTCGCCGGTGATGCAGATTTCTCCGCTGAGTTGTCAGCCTTGCAGCCGCTTGCGGACGATGGCGTCGCTCATATCGATGGACGGCGCGTCACGATCACCGAGCAAGGCCGGCCGTTCGTGCGCCTCGTCGCGGCGGCGTTCGACACCTATCTGTCGCGCGAGCAGGCGCGGCACTCGATCGCGGTCTGACTCCGGCCTCAGATTGCTGCCTTGGAGGCCGCGCAGCTGTCCTTGATTTGAATCAAGTGCCCGGACTCCCCGTCCTGCTAGCCGTAACCGAGCGTTCAAGGCGTTTTCCGATGACGGCGACTCCTGCAAATCCTGGTATCTGGTGGCTGTTGCCGCCGGCACCGCTTTTCCTGCTGCAGCCGATCCTGCGCCGCATCGTGCATCACGTCGCCGCCGGCAATCCCGCTCTGTTTCAGAGACTCGGCCCGCATCGCGCAGCCCGTTTCGTCATCGACGCGCTGGGCTTGCCTTTTGTGCTGCTGCTGCGTCCAGATCCCGACAATCTGGTCTTGCGCGCCTATCCCCGCGACGCGGCGCCCGAGCACGATGCGCGCATTGCGGGGCGGTTTCTCGACCTTGTCGGTCTGCTCGATGGTGGCGCGGATGGCGATGCGCTTTTCTTCTCCCGCGATCTCGATGTGACGGGAAACACCGAAGCGGTTGTGTGCCTGCGCAACGCGCTGGACGATGTCGAGGGCTCCATTGCCAAAAGCGTGGCGGACCTGTTCGGACCGCCCGGACGCATTGCGCTGGCGGCCATTCGGCATGCCGGCGATCGAGCCAGGTCGACACGAAGGCCCCTGCAATGAAAAGACCAGAACTCGTCTGCCCGGCGGGAACCCCGGCCGCATTGCGCACCGCAGTCGATGCCGGCGCCGACGCGGTCTATTGCGGTCTGCAGAATGCTACGAATGCCCGCAATTTTCCGGGACTGAATTTCACGCCCGACGAACTGGCCGCTTCGATCGCCTATGCGCATGACGCCAGAACCAAGGTCCTTCTGGCAGTCAACACCTTTCCGCCGGCGGGCAAATTCGAGCTCTGGAGTGACGCGATCGACCTTGGCGCCAGACTGGGCGTCGATGCCTTCATCGTTGCCGATATCGGCGTGGCAGACTATGCGGCGCGCATCCATCCCGGCCGCCGCCTGCATCTCTCGGTCCAGGCCGCGGCTTCGAGTGCGGACGCGATACGCTATTATTGCCAGGAATTCGGCATCAAGCGCGTTGTGCTGCCGCGCATCCTGACGGTACCGGAGATCCGCGCGCTCGCGGCGGAAATTCCCTGCGAGATCGAGACTTTCATCTTCGGCAATCACGGGCTGATGATCGAGGGTCGATGCAGCCTGACCAATTACGTCTGCGGACTTTCGACCAACATGGATGGCGTCTGTTCGCCCGCCGCCGACGTGCACTACGACCGCACCGACGACAATTCAATCGCGACGCGGCTCGGGGATTTCACCATCGATCGCTTCGGACCCGATGAGCAGGCCGGATATCCGACCATTTGCAAAGGCCGCTATCGCGCGGCGCCGCGTCCGGATCCGTATTATGCCTTCGAGGAGCCCGTCAGCCTCAACCTCGCAGCGCTTCTGCCCGCGCTCATGGAGGCCGGCGTGGACGCCTTCAAAATTGAGGGCCGGCAACGGTCGCGCGCTTACGTGCACAGCGTGGTCTCGACGTTCCGGGCCGCGATCGACCGGACGCTCGCCGGCGAGACACCTGCCGTCGCCAGTCTGATCGCGCTGACCGAAGGGCAGAAGCAGACTGAAGGTGCCTTCAAGACCAAGAAATGGCGGTAACCGTGGCGACGAAATTGACACTGGGCCCGGTCCTCTTTCACTGGAGCGTACAGCAGAAACTCGACTTCTACGCGCGCATTGCCGACGAGGCCCCGATCGACACCGTTTATCTCGGCGAGGTGATCTGCTCGAAGCGCGCTCCGTTTTTCGAAGAGCACTACCCGGACGTGATCGAGCGGCTCGAACGCGGCGGCAAGCATGTGGTGCTGTCGTCGCTGTCCGACGTGACGCTCAAACGTGAACGCGACATGACCGCGGCACTCTGCGACATTGGCAGCCACGAAGTCGAGATCAACAACGCCGCGGGGCTGCAGCATATCTCCGGCCGCGCGCACCGGATTGGGCAATTGATGAATGTGTATAATGAGCCCACGATGCGCTATCTCGCGGACAAGGGCGCGACGCATTTCGCGCTGCCGGTGGAATTGCCGCAGGATGTCGTGGCGCGACTCGCGGCGATGGCGGCCGACCTCGGCGCAGGCGTCGAGGTTCAGGTGTTCGGCCGGGCATCGCTTGCACTGTCCGCGCGCTGCTATCACGCCCGCGCACATGGCCGCACGAAGGACAATTGCCAGTTCGTCTGCGAGGAGAATCCCGACGGCATGCTGCTGAAAACCATCGCCGGGCAGGATTTTCTGGTCATCAACGGCATCCAGACGCTCTCGCACAGCTATGTCTGCCTGCAGCGCGAGATCGAAGACCTGCAAACCATCAGGGTCACACACATGCGCCTGGTGCCGCATCCGATCAACATGGTCGCAGTCGCGGAGGTGTTCGCGGACCGCGTCGCGGGCCGGATCGACGCGTCGGAAGCCGAAGCGTGGCTTGCCGCACTCGATATTCCGGCGCCGTTTTCGAACGGCTTCTGGCATGGCATCGCGGGTGCCAGACGGGTAGCAGCGCCACCGGCCTGAAGTTCGTCGGAGCCAGCGGATTCGTGCGGACTGCAGCGCAACGCCCGATGCCGGCCGCGCGATCGCGGAATGGCGACCGTCAGATCGGCTTGCGGTATGCCAGCAATGCCGGGCCATACGCGATTGCAAAACCGATAAACGCCGCGGCCCAGGCGAAGCCCGACAGCCATAAAAGCGGCTCGCTCCATTGCTGGATCAGCGCGGCGCCGATACGGGCGCAGGCGGCAACCGCCGCCATCACGTAGATCAATTGAGTCTCGATGGACGCCACCAAAGCCTGGCCGGTATGGCCAAGGCTTGCTCGTGTCATCACGGCCAGCGTCATCAATCCGGCGGCGCCGGCGACCCAGGCGTGAATCCCGGCGCTCGCCGTGCCGACGCCGAATGCCGCCGCGCTGAGAAGCAGAAAGCCGAGCGGCACGAAGGCGTAGCCGACATGCAGGATGAGGACGAGGCGATCGCGAAATGTGCGATCGCCCGCCCATCGCGACAGCCGCGCGATCTGCAGCAGACCCGCGCCCGCAAGCAATGCCGCGGTCCAGCGCGATTGCGGCGCCGCGATCCACGATGCCAGCGCGCCGACACTCGCCAGAACGACAATCATGTCAAACCGGCCGAATGGGATCGGCAGGCGGCCCGGATTTTCGCGCACAAGCCAGTTGCGGGTGAAGCTCGGAATGATGCGGCCGCCGATCACGGTGATCAACAGGACCACGGCCGCGATGCCGACGCGGATGCCGTAATCCGCTGTTCCGTGAAAATGCGCCTCGAGATGAAAGGCGATGTTTCCGGCGAGAAGCAATCCGATCATGACAACGATCTTGAGATTGCGCCAGTTTTTCCCGGCCATGATTTCGCGCGCCACCGCTGCTGCGACGAGCGCGAGGAAGCCGACATCGATGATCATCGCGGGCAGCCAGCCGATCGCCTCCGATATGGCGACAGCGGCACGTCCGGCGAACCAGACGACGACCAGCACGAGCAAAGCCCTGCCCTGGATCGGCAAGCGGCCGGTCCAGTTCGGGATGGCGGTCAGCAGGAAGCCCGTCATCACCGCCGGGATATAGCCGTACAGCATCTCGTGGACGTGCCAGTCGCGCGGCGCGAAGGCGGTCGTGATCGACAACTCGCCAAACGACATCGGCAGCCACATGAGGACGGCGCCGGCGGCGAAGATCGCGCCGAACAGGAAGAACGGCCGGAAGCCGTAGGACAGAAGCGCCGGGCCGGTATAGGTCCGCAGCCGCGGGATCGGATTCATGGCCGGACAGCTCCGCGCCGCGTGGGCGTCTGCGTCATCTCCTCAACCTTTCAGATTTCAATCGGCTTAAGTCACTGCCTCGAAGCGCAATGCATTCGGACAGAAGGCGGGTACGCGCTCGATTCCGGGGCCGGTCCGCGCGAGCCAGTCGCGGCAGACATCGCCCGCCGCGCATTGCTGACACGTCATGATGGCTCGGGCGGCGACCGCCGGAACTTCCCGCGCAAATTCCGCTGGATCGATTCCGCGGCGCGTCAGCATCAGGCTCATGTTGGCCAGCTTGCGGTCCGCGCTTTTGCAATAATGTGTCGACATTGCCGCCCTCCGTCAGATCGCCACGCCGGCCGCGAGCTCGATCAGGACCATGTGATCGTCGATCGCACGCACGCCCGGCACATTTTCCGCCGCGACGACAATGGCCGATCGCTGCCGGTCGTCCATGATCGTGCCGGTCAACTCGACGATACCCTCTTTCACATTCACTTCGAAACGCGCAGGCGAGCCCCAGGATTGCTTTTTCAGCTCGCTCAGCAGGCGCTCTTTTATTTCCGCGTCGCTGGCGGTGGCGACCATCATCTTGCCGGCCTCACGCACCAGCGCGCGAAGCATGTTCGTACGGGTAATGATCCCAATGAGCGTTTCGCCCCGCACGACCGGCACGCGCTTGATATGCCGTTGTTCCATGAGCTCGACGATGTCTTCAATGGGCGTGTCTTCGGTGACGCTGATCGCGGGCGCGGTCATGATGTCGCCGATCTTGCGGCTGTTCCCGCGCACATATTCCTCGGCGAGCTTTCCGGGCCCCGCGAGAAACTCGAGCCAGCGCGGCCATCGGGGCATCGTATTGGTTTCACGCCGCCGCAGCAGATCTCCCTCCGTCACGACGCCGACGAGCCGGCGCGTCTCCAGCGGGCCGCCCTCGACGACCGGAAGCCCGCTGATCCCTTTTTTCAGCATCAAACGGATGGCGGTGTAGATTGAATCGTCCGCGCGGATGGTGACGACATTGGGCCCTTCAACCATCAGGTCTTTGGCTTGCATGACACGCTCCGGTTCACATTGGTGCAAACCATAATCCGCTTTGCCGGAAGCGGGTTTGATGCACATCAAGCCCTTCATCGCTGCGCAACCCTGCGCATGGCGCGATCTGCTTTGATCCAGATCAATACGCGTAATGATGGAATCTCCCATGTTTATACAACTAGAGGGGGGGCTTATGACCGAGGCCGACGACGCGTTCGAACATGCCCGCCGTGCGTTTCGCAACGCATCGGAGGCGGCAACCGTTCATGCGATGCGGGACTTCGTCATCGTGGGTCTCGCCTACCTCAATCGCGCCGAGAGATTGTCGGCCATCGTTGACAATTCGCAAGGAACCGACCGTGCGATCCGGCCGAGATAGGGCATGAGCGAAAATGATCGCCACGAGCGCCGTTCAGAATTGCGGATGGCCGCGGACAAAAAGGTCAAGGTCATCCTGGTTGACGGCGGTGTTGTATGTCTCGGAACATTGCTCGACCTCTCGCTTTTGGGGGCACGCATTCTTGTGCCGCTGCGAATCGAAGCCGGGAAGAAAATCGACCTGATCTTCGACGAGCAGCAGCAGCGACATCCATCAACCGTCGTGTGGAATACCGAAACCGAGATCGGAATATCGTTCGACACGCAGGTCCCGGTCGCGCCGGCCTCGTGAACGGTCAGGCGGGGCGGCCTCTAGATTCCTTACTTGTCGCGCAATCTTGCGGCGAACCGGTTTCCACTTCGCCGGATTGCGCTCTAGCGAACCCGCCGCTGCCCAGCAACCTCACCTCTCCGCATCGGTATCGGGCGTATCCAATTCATCGGACTTGTAGGTCACGACCAAGTCGCAGCGCAAACAGGTGAAGGTATCGAACCGCCCGCGCGGTATCGACCGGCTGGCTTGCATGGCGAGCCGGCATTGCGGGCAGGTTTTGAGGGTCGGACGCGACTTTGACATTGAAAATCATCTGCATAAGGCAAAAACCAGCGGCATTGATCTGGATCAATAAAACGTCGTTTTGCCACAGCGCCGGACGAAGCTGCTTTTCCGGCGGGGCAAAGTTCAGCGTTTCCTGAACAACCCCCGCGCCAGATAGGCGCCCAGGCTGAGCGCGATGGCGCCGCCGCCGGCGACATAGATTCTCCAGTCAAAATACGCGAGCAGCAGAAGGATCGATCCGATCGCCAGCACCGGCAAAACCGGCAGGCGCCCGATATTGAGCGGCGCGCGGAACGGCCGCTTGTGATCGGGGTGCCGATAGCGCAGCGCGATCAGCGCCACATTGACGGCGAAAAACGCGAGCAGCGCCGCGAACGAGGACAGACCGGCCAGAATGGCGATATCGCCGACGGGCAGAAGCATAACTGAAAGCGTGAAGGCGATCAGGGACGCGATCCAGGGCGTTTCGCGTTGCGGCAAGAGCTGCGCCGCGATTGCAGGGATATCGCGGTCGCGCGCCATCGAAAACGTCAACCGCGAGGTTGCGATCAGGGTGATCAGCACCGTGTTGGCGGTCGCAAACAACGCGATGCCGCTGAGCAGCCCGCCGGCCCCCGGCCAGACACGATCCACCGCAAGCGCGAGCGGCGCCTGGCTTGCCGCGAGTTCGGATGGCGGGATGAGCGCAACCGCCGCGAGCGAAACGAGGATATAAAGCAGCGTCGTGATGCCGATGCTCCACAGGATCGCCGGCGGCATGTCGCGCGCCGGCTCGTGCACCTCTTCCGCCAGATTGGCGACCTCCTCAAAGCCGAGATAGACAAAGAACAAAATAGCCGCTGCCGCCATCATTCCAGGTTGAATATCCGGATGAAGAAGCGGCTGCGCGATCTGCGGCTTGGTCGCTCCGGCCGCGATCACGAGCAGCAAGCCAGACACCTCGATGGTCGTGAACACGATGTTGAGCCAGCTCGATTCCCGCAGGCCCCAAATGCTCACCAGCGTGCAGACGGCAAGAAGGCCGAATGCCGACGCCGCCACCGGCACCTCGACAAAGCTTCGCAGATATCCGCCGAACGCCACCGCCACGGTCGTGGCCGTGGCGGCGCCGCCGAACAGAATGATCCAGCCGACGGCGAAAGACGCCCATGGCGCGCGCGGAAAGGCCCGCCGGATGTAGACATACTCGGCGCCAGCGGTCGGAAACGAGGTCGTCATTTCCGCATAAGACAGGCCCGTGAGCAGTGCGATCACCGCGCCCGCGAGAAAGCTGATCCAGAGATTTTCACCGGCGAGCCCGGCAGCGGCGCCGATGACCGAATAGACACCCGCGCCGATGATGACGCCGACGCTGTAGAAGACGAGCTGGACGGGACCGAGAACCGGTTTGAGCTGCATTACGACCTCGAAACGGATTGGCCGATCCGGCCTGGTGACGATTGCGCCCGCGGCCCGCTCATCGTTGCCGGCGTAATAGAAGAACATCGGTCGCCCGACGCAAATGCCGCCATCCGCGCCGCGCGCCGATCATGCCTGCCTGCAACGCCGCCCGCGGACCGCGTTCGCCCAGAATTCTGACGCCGGAGCGGCGCAGCGGCAGGATGAGCACGAGGCCCGTGACGAAGCCGCCGAAATGGCCCCAATACGCGATGTCGGTATCGCTTCGAAACATCAGAAATTCCGCGAGCTGCCAGGCCAACCATCCGCCAATCACCCAGTAAGCCGGAAAGTTGACCGTCATCACCCCCAGCACGAGCATCACCACCCTCGCGCGCGGACGCACCAGGAGATACGCCGCCACGACACCCGACACCGCCGCCGAAGCGCCGATGGCCGGCGCGACCGAACCCGGATCGCTGAGAATATGAGCAAGGACGCCGGCGAGCTGACAGAGAAGATAGAAAAGCAGAAAACGCAGATGCCCGGTCGCCCTTTCGATATTGTCGCCGAAGACCCACAGCACCAGCATGTTGGATGCGAGATGCGACCATTTGGCGTGAATAAAGCCGTAGGTGAGGAGCGTTAATTCCGGCCGGATGACAAGGCCGGCCTCGTCCGCGCTGACCGTCCCGGTGACGACGACCGGCACCACGCCGAGCTGATAAGCAATGGCACTGACAAAGACACCCGGAAGCAATTCCAGGACGATCGCGATCAGCGTGTTGATCGCGACGATGCTCCAGGTCACCCACGGCCGAAAATCCGAATATCGAGGACCCTTCTCGTCATAAACTGGAAACATCGGATTCCCTCAGCCACGGCTGAAAAAGCCGCATAATGCCACAGCAAATCGAGGCGGCGTCATTTCCAGACTTCGGCGAGCAGCACGCCGGCCGCATAAGCAAGGACGGCTGCGGCGCCGCCGATCAGAAACGTTTCAAGGCCCGACATCAACGGCGAGCGCAGCGACCAGCGGCTCTTGGCCGAACCGATGATGAAGAACGCGATCCCCGTCGCGATCGCGGACCACAGGAATCCGGCGCCGAACAGATACGGGACCAACGGAATGGCGCCAAAGATGGCGAACGATGCGAAGGTGCTGAGCGCTGCGACCATTGGCGAGCGCAGGACCGGCGCAAGCCCGTATTCCTCGAGCATCATGGTCAGCGCCCAACCGCTCTCATTCGAGGAAATCGTCGCCACGATGCGCTCCAGCTCCTCGCCGGAAAATCCCTTCTTGGCGAAGGCCTGGCGGATTTCCTCGCGTTCGCCGTCCGGCACCAGCGCGATGTGCTTGCGCTCGACCTCCAGCAAACGATCGAATTCCTCTCGCTCGCTCTTGGTGCCGGAATAATTGGCGGCGGCCATCGAGAAGCCGTCGGCCAGGAGATTGGCGCAGCCGAGGATGAGGACGATGCCGGGCGACAAATTCGCGCCGGCAACGCCGGCGGCGACCGCGAAGGTCGTCACCGCGCCGTCGATCCCGCCATAGACCCAGTCGCGCAGATAACTCACGCGCGGTTTGCCGGCGAGGCGCTGCGCGATCTCATCCGCTGAATGCCCGTGTTCAAGCACGGGATCACATATAGCCGAGCCAGCGCCAATAGGTCGCGCCGAGCAGCATCACCAGAGCGAAAGCGATAACGGTCAGCACCAGACCGGTGCGCACGACGTCGGCGGCGGCAGACTGAGCCGGACGTTCCAACGGCAGTTGCGCAAGCGACATTGCGATACTCCCTCAAAATCAATGTATCATCGTGCCGGCCCCGGCGCGCCGCCTTGCGCCAAATCAACTGCGAAGGCCGCGATTCCCGATGCAGTGAAGCCTCCCCGGACTTGCCGGAGAGGCTTTTTCTTCATGAGCCATGTTTTCGTCAGTGCGACATCGACTTCGCGGATTTCGCCGGATCGTGATCCTTGAAGATGTCCGGATTGTCCGGACCTTGCACGTCCAGGATGCCGACGAGGCCGCGCTCGACACGGGTCAAGGCGTGATCGACCAGCATGTATTTGCCGGGCACCTGCAGCTTGAAGTCGACGATCGCGGCGCCGCCCGGCGGCACGGTGATGGTCTGCACATCATTGACCGGCGTCGTCGTCAGCGAACCCATGGGGTAGACCTTGTCGAAAACCTCGCCGATGACGTGGAAGGACGACGTGAAGTTCGGGCCACCGACGCCGAAGAAGATGCGCACGGTCTCTCCGGTCTTCGCCTTCAGCGGCTTTTCGACCGACAATGCGCCGACCGCACCGTTGAAGATGAAGTATTCCGGACGCTCGGCCATCAGCTTGTCGTAGCTTTCCACGAGCTCGCCTTTCGATCCGAACTTCTGCTCGGTATAGATCTCGCCCTGCATCACGTAAAATTCGTGATCGACTTGGGGCAAGCCACCCTCGGGCTCGACCAGGATCAAACCGTACATTCCGTTGGCGATATGCTGTGCTGCCATCGGCACGGCGCAGTGATAGACGTAGAGACCGGGATTGATCGCGGTGAAATCGAAGCCGCGCGATTCGCCGGGCTCCGCGTCGGTCGCCTTGGCGCCGCCGCCCGGGCCCGTCACGGCATGGAAGTCGACATTGTGCATCAAGGTGCTGTCGTCGTGGTTCTTCAGCCGCACCGCGACGGTATCGCCGACACGCACGCGCACGAACGGTCCGGGCACCTTTTGATTGAAGGTCCAGTACCGGTACGACGCACCATCGGCGAGCTTCCCGGTCACCTCGACCGTTTCGAGATCGACCTTCACACGCTGCGGCCCGCGTTTGCCGACAGGCGGCGGCAGATCCTTCGGATCGCGCACGACCGAGGCAAGACCGTCGGTCTTCACGATCTTGCTGACGTTATGGGCGTGCGGCACGACGCCGCGCGCAGGCTGCGCGCGAAACACTTCCGTGCGCGCCGGCGCGGCGGCGTTCTCGGATGCGGTCGCCGCGGGAATTAAGGATGCCCCGACAACCACACCAAGTCCGACCAGGGCGATACCTGTGCCGAGCATCACCCGGTCACATCTGTCTTTAGGAACGCGCATGATTTGGTCCTTCTCTCCTCTTACGATTTGCAAGCGCGAGATTTAAGGGCAGCGCTCCGGGCACGGTTGCGCCAGCGCAAATTAACGGACATTCCCGTACTCGTGATTTTACGGAGGCCGGTTCAGAGCAATTTTAGATTGCGCCGCCCGCGACCTTGCAGACATCGCTCTCGAAAAACAGAAGGCCGGCGCGCATTGATTGCGGCCGGCCTTCGCCGATGTTTGGCTGACTGAACAAAATGCGCCGATGCCCGCCGGGGGTATTGATCTCGATCAATGCCCGTTTCTGATGGACGCCGATGCTGCGCGCTTCAGGCTGCGGTTAAGCCGTCACCGATCGGAACGGCTCACCACCGCCATCAGTTCTTCAATCTTCCGGCGCTGGTCCGCCTTGTTGCCGGAAGCAATGGCATGATCCACGCAATGGGCAACGTGATCACGAAGGATTTCCTCCTCGACACGCCGCAACGCGGCACGCACCGCCGCGATCTGCGTCACGATGTCGATGCAATACCGATCCTCCTCCACCATGCGCGAAAGTCCGCGCACCTGGCCTTCGATCCGGTTCAAACGTTTCGCGCATGAGGCCTTGATGTCTTTTCTCATGCGGCCTATATACCCCCTATAGGTATATGCTTCAACCCCCCTGCAAGGATTTTCCGATGGCGGACGCGCACAATAGACCTGCAAAAGAATCCTGCTGTTGCTCGCATGCAGAGACATCCGAGCCAGCATCGGCGTCCAAATCTTCCGCGTCCGGTTCTCCGGACAGCGGCGGCGCGCATCGCCACGATCATTCTCATGGCGGCCACCACCATGACGCAGCGGCCGGCGCCGCCAACGAGAACCAGGAAGCCGTGCGCGATCCGGTTTGCGGCATGACCGTCGACCCGCACAAGACGCCACATCGGACGAACTATGCCGGCCGGCCGTATTATTTTTGCTCGGCCGGATGCCTCAAGAAGTTTTCCGCCGATCCGCAAAAGTATCTGACGCCGGCACAGGCAAGGCCGCCCGAACCCGTTGCCGAGGGCGCGATCTACACCTGCCCGATGCATCCGCAGATTCGTCAAACCGGCCCGGGCTCCTGCCCGATCTGCGGCATGGCGCTCGAGCCAGAGCTGGTTTCCGCCGAAACAGCTCCCAATCCAGAACTCACCGACATGTCGCGACGATTCTGGATCGGTCTTGTCCTGACACTTCCGGTGCTTGCGCTCGAGATGGGCGGGCACCTCACCACCCTGCACATGCTGCTCGGACAGAAGGCCTCGAACTGGTTGCAATTCGTGCTCGCGACACCGGTCGTGCTGTGGGCCGGATGGCCTTTCTTCGTGCGCGGCTGGCAGTCGGTTTTGACGCGCAACCTGAACATGTTCACGCTGATCGGGATGGGCATCGGCGTCGCCTGGGTCTACAGCGCCGTTGCGGTTCTCATGCCCGATCTTTTCCCGCCGGCTTTCCGGAACTCGGATGGCTCGGTCGCGGTTTATTTCGAAGCCGCCGCGGTCATCACCGTGCTCGTCCTGCTCGGTCAGGTCCTGGAGCTGCGGGCGCGCGAAAGCACGAGCGGCGCGATCCGCGCGCTGCTCGATCTGGCGCCCAAGACGGCGCGCCGCATCAAGGCTGACGGGAGCGAAGAAGAGATTCCGTTCGACGCGGTCAATGTCGGGGACCGCCTGCGCGTGCGTCCCGGCGAGAAGGTGCCGGTCGACGGCGCCGTCGTCGAGGGGCGCAGCGCGGTCGACGAATCCATGGTGACGGGAGAATCGATGCCGGTGACGAAGGAGACCGGCGCAAACGTGATCGGCGGCACCATCAACCAATCGGGCGCCCTTATCATCGAAGCGAAAAAGGTCGGCCGCGACACCGTGCTGTCGCAGATCGTGCAACTCGTCGCCAAGGCGCAACGCAGCCGGGCGCCGATCCAGCGGCTGGCCGACCAGGTGTCGGGTCTGTTCGTGCCCGCCGTGATTGCGGTCGCGGTGCTGGCGTTCGCCACCTGGGCGATCTGGGGTCCGGAGCCGCGTTTCTCCTACGGTCTCGTTGCCGCGGTCGCGGTGTTGATCATCGCCTGTCCATGTGCGCTCGGCCTCGCCACTCCGATGTCGATCATGGTCGGTGTCGGCCGCGGTGCCCAGACCGGCGTCCTGATCAAGAATGCCGAGGCGCTGGAATACATGGAGAAGGTTGACACGCTCGTTATCGACAAGACCGGCACGTTGACCGAAGGCAAGCCGGCGGTGACGGCCATCGTACCGGCGGCCGGCTTCACCGATACCGAAATCCTGCGTCTGGCGGCGAGCGTCGAGCGCGCCAGCGAGCATCCGCTGGGCCTCGCCATTGTAACCGCCGCGCAGACGAAAGGCCTTGCGATATCCGCGGTCACCGATTTCGATTCACCCGTCGGCAAAGGCGCCTTCGGCACGGTCGACGGCAAGCGGATCGCATTGGGCAACGCCAAGTTTCTGGCCGAACAGGGCGTCGACGTCGCAACGCTCGCGGCTGCGGCCGAAGAGCTCAGGCAGGACGGTGCGACCGCGATCTTCGCCGCCGTCGATGGCAAGGCGGGCGGCATCATTGCGATTGCCGATCCGGTCAAGTTATCCACGCCGGCGGCGCTCGCCGCGCTGAAGGCCGACGGTGTGCGTGTGGTCATGCTGACCGGCGACAATTGGACGACCGCGAAAGCGGTCGCACGCCGGCTCGGGATCGACGAAGTCGAGGCCGAGATTCTGCCCGAACAGAAGAGCGATGTCGTCCAGAAGCGCAAGGCGGCCGGTCATGTGGTCGCGATGGCGGGCGACGGCGTCAACGACGCGCCTGCCCTTGCGGCTTCGGATGTCGGCATCGCGATGGGAACAGGGACCGACGTTGCGATGGAGAGCGCTGGTATCACGCTTCTGAAGGGCGATCTGACCGGCATCGTGCGCGCCCGGCGCCTGTCGCAGGCCACCATGAGAAATATCCGGCAGAACCTGTTCTTCGCCTTCATCTATAATGCGGCGGGCGTCCCGATCGCGGCCGGCGTTCTCTATCCGGTGTTCGGACTCCTGCTGTCGCCGATCATCGCGGCCGCGGCCATGGCGCTGTCGTCGGTCAGCGTCGTCGGCAACGCGCTGCGATTGCGGCGCCTGGACCTGTAACGCTAAAGACCGGCTCCGTCACCGCGTCAGCTCACCGACGGCGCCGGCCAAGATTGGCGCGAGATCGATTTCGTTCGTGCGATGAGGAACGGAATTGGACGTCACGACACGCGCGGCGGCCTTCTCCAGAAGCTCGTCTGATTTGTCCGCAAACAAACCGTGGACCGCAACGCAGACCGGCTTTTCCTTGCCACGCACGCCAATGAGTCGAACAGCTTCGAGCATCGTCCGACCGCTCGAAATAATGTCATCAACGAGGATCGGGGTTCGCCCGATCAATAAATCCAAATTCTTGACGGCGATTTCGACATCGCGGTCACCACGGCGGGTTTTTTCCAGGACCGTATAGGGAGCGCCGGCGTCTTTTGCGACTTCCGACACCCATTGCTCACTTTCACTGTCTGGCCCGATGATCAAAGGGTTGTTTACCCTGCTTTTGATCCAATTCGAGATCAACGGTGCCGCGTGAACGATCCGCGTCGGAATGGAGTAGATTTCGGCCAGCGACCCGTAGCGATGAAGGTGTGGATCGACGGTCACCAGCCAATCGAAGGCGTTCGACAAAAGCTTTGCGACTTGCCGGGACGTCACCGCCTCGCCGGGATTGAACCGCCGATCCTGCCGCATATACGCGAGGTAGGGCGAGATCAGTCCGACCTTCGAAGCACCAAGCTCCCGGGCGGTCGCGGCACCGAAGATGAGTGGCAGAAATTTATCGTCAGGATGGTCGAGTGTGCAGACAATTCCGATTGACCGTTCTGCCGGATTGGTGATGAACCGGAGATAGGTTTCTCCGTCCGGAAACTGCCGGATTTCAATCCGGCCAATTTCGTAACTCAAAGTCGTCGCGAGATCGGCCGCCAGGCGTTCATTGCCCGGCATGGCAATGAGAAGAGGAACGCTCATCGCTCTGCGACCTTGAAAATGTCTGCGTTCGCTGCGGCATAGTCGAGCGCATAAGCAAGTTCACCGGCAGCGACCGCATGCACAGTGCACAATGGCTGGCCGATTGCGACGGTTTCACCGAGCTTGACATGCAGTTCGACGCCGGCAGCCTTTTGATCCGGTGCGCCTGCGAGCTTCGCAAGCTTCGCGATCTTGCGATTGTCAATTGCGTCTATGCGTCCGGAATACTCGGTGATGAGCGGTTGCCGATGGCTCGATGTTGGAGGCAACCGCATCCCGCCCTGCGCTTCGCAAATTCGCTGAAACTTGAGCCAGGCGCGGCCGCTATCGAGTGTCTCGGCGGCCATGATTTCACCGTTGCCTGCCGGTGCGTGTCCTGCGAGCTCGATCAGCGCACCGGACAGCGCAATGGCTCGCTGCCTGAGATCCTGCGGAGCATCCGGCTCGCATCGCAACACCGCGAGAATGTCGTGCGCTTCGAGCGCTGGGCCGATGCCGCGTCCGATCGGCTGAGATCCGTCTCCGACGATGACTTTCACGCGCATTCCAAAGGCCTCCGCGACGGCAACCAAGCCGGCGGACAGCACCTCGGCGGCTTCCCGGCTTCTGACTTTGGCGGTTGGGCCCACCGGCATGTCGAGCACCAGATGCGTTGAACCGGCCGCGATTTTCTTGGAGAGAATGGAGGCAATCAATTGTCCTTCGCTGTCGATATCGAGAGCGCGCTCGATGCGGATCAGGATGTCGTCGGCCGGGCTGAGCTTGACCGCGCCGCCCCAGACGATGCATCCGCCTTCCCGTTCGACAACACGATGGATGTCGGCCGTGTCGAGATCAACCCGCGTCATCGTCTCCATCGTATCGGCTGTGCCAGCCGGCGACGTTATCGCCCGCGATGACGTCTTTGGCATTGTCAGACCCAGGGCGGAGACGATCGAGACGATGATCGGTGTCGTCCGGTTTCCCGGCAGTCCGCCCACGGAATGCTTGTCGACAACGACCGCGGCGTTCCAGGTCAGCCGCTCGCCGACACCGACCATCGCCCTGGTAAGAGCCATCACCTCCGCTCGATCGAGGGGCCGCGCGGCGCAAGCGGTAATGAATGAAGACAGATGGATGTCGGAATATTGACCATCCACGACGTCCTCAATGATGCCGCGCAGCGCGTTCTCGTTGAGGTCGTTGCCATAGATGCGGCTTCGCACGGAACTGAGCGATTCAAGCGGATCGGGATGGCTGACGGAGACGGTGTCGCCATCCTGCAATGCAAGGCGCCCCCAGGCGGATTCGGAGAGAGCCGCTTCGTCATGAGCGATGAAATCGGTGGTCGCGTGGTAAAGCGTGGCAATGACCCGCCGCTTGCCTGCTCGCAGCAGGATCCGATTATGCGCGACGAATCCCTCGGATCGGCATACGGGACAATCCTTGTGCATGAACACCACGGCTTCGTATTGAGTGTCGAGGCCGAGGCGGCGCGCGCGCAGACGACGCGGATCAGCCGGCTTATCAAGGTTGACGTTCGCGGTGTTCACGACAGTGCGACCTCGCGACCATGGTCAGGAACGATGCACGTCCAGCCCAACTCCTCTTCGATTCGATGACGCAATGCATCGGACGCGGTCGGTTCGCCATGCGTGATAAACGTTGTGCGTGGCGGCTTCTTGAAGCCCTTCAGCCATCTCATGATCTCGTCAGCGTCGGCATGCCCTGACAGCATTTCAAGATTTTTCACCTCCGCACGGACAGGAAAATACTCGCCGTGAATCTTGATACTCTGCGCACCCGCCATCATCGCAGCGCCGCGCGTTCCGCCCGCCTGGAATCCCGCGAATAGAATGGTGTTCTTGGCATCCACGGCATATCGCTTGAGATGATGCAGCACGCGGCCACCGGTCGCCATCCCGCTTGCAGAAATGATGACTTTCGGCATCGGATTGGTCGTCAGCGCTTTCGACTCCGCGACCTCACGCACGTAGTGAGCGACACCGCAGGACAGCCGGCACTGCGAATCCGTAAGTGGTTGATCCTCAATGTGCCGGCAGAGAATCTCGCTGGCATTGATGGCCATAGGGCTGTCGAGGAAAATAGGAACATTGGGCAGCCGCCCTGAGGTCTTTAGCTGATAGAGGTGGTATAGGAGGCTTTGCGCCCGCCCGACGGCAAACGATGGGATTACGACCGTTCCTCCACGGCCGACAGTGCGACCTATAATCTCTGCAAGCACATTTTCTGGATTGCTCTGGTTATGACGTCGATTCCCGTAGGTCGATTCGACAACGAGATAATCGGCATGATCGACCGGCACCGGCTGCACCATTGTCGGGTCATCATAACGGCCGAGGTCGCCAGAGAAGACGATCCGCGTGTTCGACCAGTCGACCTGAATGGAGGCCGCGCCAAGAATATGCCCTGCGCGGCGGAGGTAAGCGGTAGGGCCGCCCAGCATATTATGCTGCTGATCGAAGGAAATCGCGCGGAGCTGCTTGAGCGATCGCTTGGCGTCGTCCGCGGTATAGAGAGGCAACGCGGGCTTGTGCTTGGAGAAGCCGTGGCGGTTTGCGAATTCCGCATCCTTCTCCTGCAAGTATCCGGAATCCGGAAGAAGGATGCCGCAGAGCTCCGCGGTTGAAGCCGAGCAAAAGACAGGACCGGAAAATCCCTGCTTGACCAACAATGGCAAGTAACCGGTGTGGTCGAGATGAGCATGTGTGAGGAGAACCGCGTCGATGGCATGAGGATCGACCGGAAACCGTTCCCAATTTCGCAAGCGCAGTGTCTTGAAGCCTTGGAACAAGCCGCAATCGACAAGGATTCGACGATCCGCATCCTCCAACAGGTATTTCGATCCGGTGACGGTCCCTGCGGCGCCCAGGAATGACAGTTTCAAGCTCACATCAATCTCCACGTTGTCCCATCAGCCGCACGGAGCGGGCCATGACGACGTGGGGGATCGCCAT
>CAYJNT010000023.1:0-25750 GCA_964370945.1 uncultured Hyphomicrobiales bacterium
CCATGGTCTGCCGCATTTTCTGCGCCCGACGCGTTCGGCATCCGCGATGCCGGTGACAGCTCAATCACGTCACGGCCCCTGCTTCGCCAACAGGTGCGCATACTCGATCGCCTCGATCAGGCTTCGTTCGCTCGCGATTCCTTTGCCGGCGATGTCAAATGCAGTGCCGTGATCGACCGAGGTGCGGATGACAGACAATCCGAGCGTGATATTCACGCCACTCAGTGCCTCCCATGCGCCGGTTTTGGGATCGACTGAAAAGCCCAACAGCTTGACCGGGATGTGGCCCTGATCGTGGTACATCGCCACCACGGCATCGAATTGCCGGGCGCGCATTTTCACGAACACCGTGTCGCCCGGGACTGGGCCAGTAACGTCGATGCCTTGACCTTTCAGTTGTTCGAGCAAAGGCGCTGCGACATCGATATCGTAACGACCAAGAACCCCGCCCTCGCCCGCATGCGGATTGAGCGCAGCCACCGCGATGCGCGGCTTGGCGATTCCAAGCCTGACCAACGCCTGATACGTGAGCGTGACGACACGTTCGAGCCGCTCCGGCGTCGCTTTGGCGGGAACCTGCTCGAGCGGAATATGCGTCGTGACATGGCTGACGCGAAAATCTTCATGCGCGAGCATCATCACCGGGCCCTCGCCGCCGGTCAGATACGCAAGCAATTCCGTGTGCCCGGGGAAATGGTGGCCCGAAAGATGCAGCGCTTCCTTGCTGATCGGCGCGGTCACGATCGCGTCGGCGCGGCCGCCGCGCGTCGCTTCCACCGCCGCGGCGATGGCCCGATAGGCCAGTTCACCGGTATGCGCCGACGGCTGTCCGAACACCGTTGCCGTCGCGGCATTGCCGACATCGATCAATTGCACATCGCCATAGCTTCGCAGATCCGGCAGCGACATCGCCTTCGCCGCCGTTTCGAAAACGTCGGCTGTTCCTGCGATCGCGATGTTCTTGGCCGCCGCATGGGATTCTGCGCGCAGAATTCGAAGCGCCTTCAGAATGATTTCCGGGCCGATGCCGGCAGCGTCGCCCATGGTGATGCAAAGACGGGTCAATGATTTGGGACCTTCTGCCTTGGCCGGACAAGGGGCGGCGTTGCATCGTTGCCGGCACCGGCGATTGCGAGGACATCGCACAAAGCCTCTGCCGGGCCGAACGCGCCGGATTTCGAAACAACCGTCAGTCCCTTCCAGTCACCCTCATGGAATTCCGATACCGGAATTCCAGGCGCCATCAAGCCGCGCACCGCGAGTTGCTGCGCGCCGAGCACATCGCAACACAGTTGAAGCGTGTCGCCGCCCATCACGAACAAGGCATCCGGCCGGTCGAGCTTTGGAAAAATTTTTTTTGCAAGGCTGACCAAGCTTGCCCGCGCCTCCTCGGGGTGCATTTGCGGAAAATCCACCGAAAGCGCGGCCCATGTGCCGGAGCGCAAGCGGTCGTTGACGAATTCGATCGCGGTGTCCGCGTTGTATCCCGGCTGCAATAACACTACGCCGGAGCGATCTCTGGCGCCGAGCCGATCGAGCTGAAGCGACGCCACCGGATGCCGTGTCCCACAGATGACCAGCATGCGCTTTGCGACCAACCCGACAGGGTCGCGCCCCGCACCCGCGAGACTGTCCGCAAGGCCCGCGCTGCCGCACCACAATATGCGCCCGGCCCGTCTGCACGAATCTACAATAGTCTTGAGATCGCCGTCAGTTTGCGCATCCGCCATGAAGACCCGCGGCGGTTCGGCCCGTGCGGCATCGGGAAGGCCCAGCCGCAGATCAATTCCGAAATGCGCGAAATCGCTCTTGAGATCAGGACCGACCATGCGATGGCGCTCATCTCCGGCGAGCTTCGCCCATTGCCGCCCGTTTCGCGTCACGCGATCGAGCGCGGGAAAAGCCGGCGCGATCACCACCGAATGAAAATCGGCGTGCCGCACAAGATGCGCGATTTCGGCCGCGACATGGCCTCGCAGCAAGCTGTCGATTTTCTTGAACGCGACGCCGTCATGTGTGTCAAAGACAGGAAGGAAATGCTCTATTCGCGCCACGGCCTCGCTTTCCGCAATATCGCGACTCCCGGTTGAGACGGCGAAACTTTCAGCTTTCGGCAGATGCGCGGCATCGAAGACCACCGGCAGCATGCTTCCTGCACCGGCAAAGCAGCCCGCGGAATCGAGCGCCCCGGTCAAATCGTCTGCGAGAATGCGGACCATGATCTTCAACCCGCATCGCCCAAAGCGAGCGTCACCGTCAGGCCGCGCTCGCGCAACGCCGCGCAGATGCCCGGATCGGCCTTATGGTCGGTAATCAGTTCGTCGATCTTGTCGATGCCGCAAATGCGAAACGCCGAGGCATCGCCGAACTTGGTGTGATCCGCGAGCACGCGGACCGAGCGCGCGGCGCCGCTCATCAATTGCTTGATCCGCGTGATCTCGATCGTCACTTCGGACGGACCGTCCAGCGTGATCGCATGCGCGCCGATCAGCGCTAAATCAGCCTTCACGCCGGCCAGGAATTCCTCTCCAGGTGGACCGAACAAGGTCATCGAGCCTGTGCGCACGCGGCCGCCGACAGCGAGCACCGTAATGGCGCTCGAATTGGCCAGCATTTGCGCGATCAAGATGTCATTGGTGATCGCGGTGATCGGGACGCCGCGCTCAAGGACGGCTCGTGCCGCCTCGCGCACGGTCGAACTCGAATCGAAAATCACGCATTGATGCGGCTCGATGCGCGCGGCGGCGGCGTTGCCAATCGCCACTTTTTCATCGTGATGGATATGGGCCGAAACCGCGTGTCCAGGCTCAAGCCTCACCAGCGCACGGGCGCGCAAGCTCGCGCCGCCGAAGGTCCGGTCGAGAAATCCCTTGGATTCCAGCGTCTCGAGGTCACGCCGCACGGTGGCGACCGAAGCGCCGATCGCGTCGGCGAATTGCTGCACGGAAGCTGCGCCATCCGTCTGCAAAATCTCAAGAATCATAGCCTGGCGCTGCGCGGGGATGAGCGCGACTCGGGAGGTGGCTTGTCGGTCTGTCACCATGAAAGGATCCTGCGGAGAGGGTATAACAAACTCGATCAAAGAGCGTCAAACTACGACAAATTCGATTGACAACGATCAACTTCGCTATGAAACTTTCCGGAACAATGCCCACCGCCAACGGCCGGGCGACATTCGGGAGGAGCCAATGAAATCGCCTCGCATGATCCGGGCGCTGATCGCCGCAAGCGCTTTGTCCGCCCTGCTGACGCAGCCGCTGCTGGCGGCCGATGTAGAATGGAAGTTCTACACTTACTTTGCGGCCAAGGATAAGCCGACCTCGCTGCATCGGGAATTCGCCGAAGACATCGCCAAGGCGACCGGCGGCCGCTTCAAGATCACCGTCTTTGCCTCCGGCGAATTGCCCTACAAGGCCTCCGACGTGCTGCGTGTCGTAGCCGGCAACCAGGTCGAGATGGGCGATGTCGCGCTCGGTTTCGTCGCCGGCGACGTGCCCGAACTCAACGCATTCTCGATGCCGTTCTCGTGCACCTCGATGGACAAGTTCTACGACAAGGCCGTGCCGGCGATCAGTCAGGCGGTCGAAAAGGTGATGCTGGACAAGTTCAAGACCAATCCGGTGATGCATTGGGTCATGCCGCCGCAGCAGCTTTGGCTGGTGAAGCCGGTGTCCGGCATCGACGGATTGAAAAATCTGAAGGTCCGCTCCTGGAATCGCGAGCAGGCCGAGATGATGCGGCTGGTCGGCGGCTCCGGCGTCACGATTACGCCGGCGGAGGTGATCCCCGCGTTGCAACGCGGTGTGGTCGACGGTGCATTCACCGCCGCGGTTCCCGCGCTCGACTGGAAATTCAACGAGGTGACGAAGTTCGGCTATATGATCAACCTGACGCTCGCGCATCAGGTCGTGGCGGTGAACCAGGCGGCACTCGACAAGCTGCCCGCGGACCTGCGCACGACCTTCCTCGCCAAGGCCAAGGCATGGGCCCCGCGCTATCGCGCCGAGTTGATCAAGGCCGACGCCGAGGCGCGCAAAACCCTGGTTGAAAAGGGCATGACGTTGCGCGACGCCTCGCCAGAGGAGCTAAAGAAGCTGCGCGAACTGACCAAGCCGATCGCGGATGAATGGGTCGCGAAATCCGGCGATGTCGGCAAGCAGATGCTGAACACGGCCGTCCAGGCCTGCGGCTAGAACGCAACGCGGCGGAGCGCGGAAGCGCGATCCGCCGCCTCCTCATCGGAACGGCATGTCCGTCTTTTCGTCGATACTCGACCGGCTGGAGCGCGCCGCCATCGCCGCCGCCATCGTGATTTTATTGATGATGGCCCTGCTGATGAATGTCGAGATCGTCAGCCGCTATCTGTTCGGACGCTCGACGCAGATCGCCGACGAGTTTGCGGGATATTTTTTCACGGCCGTCACGCTGCTGTGTTTCGTCCCGGCATTGCGGCATGGCCGTTTCTTAAGAGTCACGGCCCTCGTGAATAACGTTCCCGCAGCCGTCCGCACCATTCTCAAAGTCCTTGCAGCGCTCATCGGCGCCATCACAAGCGGCGCGCTGGCCTGGACCACCTTTGCGTTGACCTATGCGAGCTTTCACTACGGCACAGTCTCGCTGCAGGCGATCCAGGTGCCGCTTGTCATTCCCCAGGCCGTCATGCCGCTCGGCTTCGGTCTGCTCACGGTCGCATTCGTCGAGCAGGCAGCGCTTGCGATCCTTGATCATGGCAAGACTGAAGTGAAGCAAGCGCCAGAATTGTCACATGGATTGGACTGATGGGTTGGACTGAAGCGCTGCTGATTTACGGCCTCACGCTGACCGGCTGCGTCGTCGGCGGTGTGAGCATCGGCGCCAGCATGGGACTGGTCGGCATGCTCGGCGTCAGCCTTGCGTCGGGCATGGTGTTGTGGCCAACCTTCGGCGACATCGTCTGGAACACCACCACCAATTTCAGCTTGGTGTCGATCCCGCTCTTCGTGCTGATGGGTGAGATCATCCTGCAGAGTGGCATTTCCGGCCGTTTCTATTCGGGCATTGCCGGCCTGTTCCGGCGCGTTCCGGGCGGCCTCGCGCAAACCAACATCGCCGGATGCGCGGTCTTCTCCGCCATCGCCGGGTCCTCGGTCGCCACCGCCCTCACCGTCGGCACGGTTGCGATCCGCGAAATGCGCGCGCGGGGCTATGCCGATACGCTGACGCTCGGAACGCTCACCGCGGGCGGTTGCCTCGGCATCCTCATTCCTCCGAGCATTCCGCTGATCGTATACGGCTCGATGACGCAGGAATCGGTCATCGACCTGTTCATGGCCGGCGTCGTTCCGGGAATCGTGCTGGCGCTGATTTTCTCGACCTATGTCGCTTTGCGCGTGCTGGTGCAGCCGCATCTCGTGCCGAAGACGCCGATTGAGAAGGCCAATTACCTGCTTTCGGCCAAAGACGCCTTTCCCATCCTGTTCCTGATCGTGGCGGTCATCGGCGGAATGTATGCCGGGGTGGTCACGCCGACGGAAGCGTCCGGCTTCGGCTGCCTGCTCGCGCTCCTGCTCGCCCTGATGTATCGGGAATTGACGGTGCAGGGATTCCGGATGGCGCTGCGAAACACGGTGCTCACCAGCGCGGTGATCATGTTCGTCACCATCAATGCTCAAATCCTGAATTTTGCGATCGTATCCTCCGGCATCGGGCGCGGGCTCGCGACATGGCTGGCGGCGCTCGATATCGCGCCGCTGCTGTTCTTCTGCGTGCTGATGCTCATTTATCTCGTCATCGGCATGTTTATCGACGGTCTGTCGATCATGCTGCTTACGGTTCCGCTGCTTTATCCTTCGCTGTCGACGCTTGGTTTCAACGGCGTTTGGGTCGGCGTCATTCTCGTCGTGTTCATCGAACTCGGCGCCCTCACCCCGCCGATGGGCCTCAATCTGTTCGCCGTCCAGTCGATTGCGCCCGACCGTTCGCTCGGCGACGTCGCCACCGCGTCGGCCCCCTATTGCATCCTGATCATCACATTCGCTTTCCTGCTCTACGCGTTTCCGCAGATCGCGCTCTGGCTGCCTGCCGCCATGAAGTGACGATTTCTTATCGAGGAACAACGCCGTGTTTGCGCCTCCGCCAGCGGTCACAGCCACCGTGTTCGCCCGATTGCCGGACCATTTCCGGAAATCCGAACCGACATCGGAATGGCATAAGCACCAGCCCGGTGTGTTGCCTGCGCATTCCCTGCTCGAAGGTCCGGCTTTCGACAATGTCGGAAGCCTTTATTGCGTTGACATTCCCTGGGGCCGCGTGTTCCGCATCGATCGACAAGGACAATTCACGCTCGCGGCAGAATATGATGGTGAGCCCAACGGATTGAAATTCCACCGCGACGGCCGCATCTTCATCGCCGATTACAAGCATGGGATCATGGTTCTCGATCCCGCGACCGGAAAAGTCTCGCCGTTTCTCACGCGCGTGCGGCTTGAGCGGCTGAAAGCCGTCAACGATCTCACCTTCGGGTCCAATGGCGACCTGTATTTCACCGATCAGGGATTGACCGGCTGGCACGACCCCACGGGACGAGTGTTTCGCGTGCGAGCATCGGGGCAAATCGACTGCCTGCTGGACAATGTACCAAGCCCGAACGGGCTCGTGCTCGATCCAGGCGAAGATATTCTCTATGTCGCAGTAACGCGCGCCAACGCGATCTGGCGCGTTCCGCTCATGAAGGATGGCTCGGTGGCGAAGGTCGGGACCTTCATTCAGTTGAGCGGCGGCGGCGGCCCGGACGGTATCGCCATCGACGAACAGGGAAATCTTGCCGTCGCGCACATCGGACTCGGCGCGGTTTGGCTGTTCAGTGCGCGTGGCGAGCCGATCTTGCGCATCAACTCAAGCACGGGATCGCATACCACGAATATGGTGTATGGCGGATCCGACCGGCGGCAGCTGTTCATCACCGAGTCGGAAACCGGCACGATCCTGCAAGCCGACATGCCGGTGCCGGGGCGCAAGCCGTTCTCCGGATTCTAAATATCGAGCGTCTTCGATCAAGAACGAGCGGAGACGGGCTGATTGGCGGCGCAGTGCAGTTTGTCCCGGTCGCTGCGCCATTCACTGCTACCAGGGAACTTTGCCGGGAAAATATCGAAAGTCTGCCATTTGGGAACGCGAGACACGCAGATTGCCGGGCAATTTCAGGCTCAATCGCGTCCGCACATATAGCTACTGCCTACACCAGCTTTAGTGGGATCGGGCCACGGCCGTGGCCGGGTGTGCCGCTGACACAATAACTGTTGTTATGCGGCGCCGCCGACGCCGCTCACAACGCAGAGCCACTGCGCTTCTAGTTCGCGAGACCGCCGCCGCCGAAGCCTTTCACCAGATAGCGCTGGCCGACCAGCAGAAGAACGAGTCCCGGCAGACCGAGTAGCAAGGCGGCCGCCTGGATGATCGCCCAATTGAAATGCAGCTGCGTCACGAACAGGCTGATCGCCACCGGCAACGTGAACAGCTTGTCGTCGCGGATCAGCATCAGCGAGAGCACATAATCGTTCCACGACGCGGCGAAGGCGAAGATCAGCACCGCGGCCATCGACGGCGCCGCCATCGGACAGACGACCCATAGGAACGTGCGCAACGGACCGGCGCCGTCGATGAAAGCGGCCTCCTCATATTCCGGCGGCAGCGCCTGAAAGGTTTGCCACATCAGCCAGAGCGCGAACGGAAAGCTCAATGTCATATGGGCGAACGACAGGCCGACCAATGAATTGAGCAGCCCGAGCGACTTGAAGACCGCGAAGAACGGAATGCCGAGCAGCAATTCCGGAAACATGTAGGTGAAGAGGATGATCTGGGCGAGAAAGCGCTTGGCGGGGATCGGGTAGCGCGACAACGCATATCCGCCGATCGCGCTGCAGATCACGACCAGGATGGAGCTCGTGAGCGCGACCTGAAGGCTGTTCCTGGCGTTGTCGAGAAACGTGCTGTCGGCGAACAGCGCGATGGTATTCGCAAGGGTAAAGCTCCCGGGAAGAAAGTGCGGATCGTAGACCGCGGCGGCCGGTTCGATCGCCGACTTGAACATCCAGTAAAACGGAAACACCGTGACCGAGAGATAAGCCGCGAGAAAGATCCACGCGATCGAGATGCGAGGCAGCGCTCTATCCACGCAGCACCTCCCGCTCCGGCTTGAACGCGCCGAGATACGTGATGCCGAACACCAGCAGCAGGGCGAAAATCACCACCGACACGGCGCCCGCCGTTCCGTAGTCGTTTTCGACAAAGGCCTGCGTATAGGCATAGAGCGGCAGCGTGTTGGTCGCGCCGCGCGGCCCGCCGCCCGTGAGCAGCCAAATCACGTCGAAACGATTGAACATCCAGATGCTGCGCAGAAGGATCACCAGTAAAATGGCGGCGCGCAGGATCGGCAGCGTGACGTAAATGAACTCCGTCCACCAATTCGCGCCGTCGACGAGCGCAGCCTCATAAACCGACTTCGGAATGGTGGAGAGGCTCGAGAGCACGATCAGGATCACGAACGGCGTGAATTGCCAGACGCTGACGAACACCACGAACGGCATGGCGAGAACCGGACTGGTCCCGAAATCGATCGGCGCCGAGATCACGCCGATCTGCAGCATCAGGTGATTGAGGTAACCGTAGAGAGGATCGGTGATCCAGCGCCACGCGAGGGCGCCGGTCACGGCCGGGATCATGTAGGGCAACAGCATCAGGCTGCGCGGCGCGGAGCCTGCATGCTTGAACAGCATCACCGCGAGTGCGACGCCGATCACCACCTGGAAGAACGTGGACAGCGCGGCATAGACCGCGCCTTTCCACAAGGCCGACCAGAAGACCGGATCGGCGAAGATAATCTCGAAATTGGCCAGCCCCACGAATTGCGGTACCGCGACGAACGGACCGCTATTCGTGAAGGCCAGATAGATACCCCAGGCGATCGGAAAAATCTGGATCGCGAGAAACAGCAGCGCCACGGCGACGAAGCAAAAGACGATCGCGTCGAAGCGCCGTTCCATTCCCGCAATCCCATTGCCGCGCCGGCCGCGTGCCCGCGTCAGCCGCGCTTGAGCAACGCACGCGCCGCGGCCGCTCCCTGCTCGATCGCCGCCTCCGGCTTCTGGTCTCCCTGGATCACGCCGGCAATGATCTTGTTATAGGTCGTACTGGTGAACAGGCGCACGCGCTGCCAATTCGGCTTCTTGCCCTTGAGATCGTAAACCGGACTGTGACCGGCGTCCCAGCTATCGTCGATCGCTTTCAGGATATCCGGATTCGCTTTTACGACCTCGGCGTTGCGGTACGGACCGGCGAAGGCCTCGCGCGACACCGGCAGCACGTGCAGCGACGACGACCACAGGAAGGCGAGATTGCGCTCGCGCGTGGTCAGGAACTGCACGAGCTTGCGCGACATCTCCTTGTTCTTGCCGTTCTTGAACACCTGATAGCCCTGCACCGACAGGCGGTTGCCCGGCGCCTTGCCGAACGGCTGGCGCATCGGCTTCGTCACTTTGCCGACTTCGGCATTGTTCTGCAGCGCGATCGCGCGCAGGCGCGCACCGATGAAATCCACCATGCCGGCGCGGCCGGACACATAGGCGTCGATTACCGCACCCCATTGCAGGTTGGCGCCGTTCGGCGAGTATTTCGACATGCGCTTGAGGAAAGCGAGCGTCTCGGCGAGCGCTTTCTTGTTGTCGCCCTGATCGAAAACAACATTGCCGTCGTCGTCGACGAATTCGACGCCGTTGCCGTAGGAATAGCTCATCAGTTCAGAGACCGGATAGTCGAAGGTCTCCGCGGAGGAGACGACGAATCCATACTGCCCGCCCGACGTCAGCTTGGCAGCAGCGGCTTCCATCTCGGTCCAGTTCTTCGGCGGCTGCAGGCTCGCTTTCTCGAACAGGTCGCTGCGGTACCACGAGTAGGTGAATTTCACGCCGACCGGCACGAAATAATCCTGGCCTTCGACGCGCGCGCGGAAGCGGTCCGGGATCGCCGGGATGGCATTGACGATGTCGGTGACCGGATCGAGCAGCCCGGTGCGGCTATAGAGCAGCGTGTCCTCCAGATCGAGCATCACGACGTCGGGCGCGAGGCCTGATTGCAGCATCGATGCCACCTGGGTGCGCAACGCTTCGCCCGAGGTGAAAAGCGGCGTCACCTTGACGCCGGGATTGGCCCTTTCGAATTCGGCGAGCTGCTTGCCGAGCACCTCCTTGGTGGTCGGCAGCGACTCATACGTCATCACGCTCAACTGAACCGGCGTTTGCGCCTTCACATAAGGCGCGCCGATGGCGGTCGCCACGGTGACCGCGGTGCCGTAGCCCAGGACGTCTCGTCGGGTGAGTTTCATGACCTTCCTCCCTGTGCCCGCGTTTGAAGGCTTATGCCGCCCTTTCGAAGACTTAATGTATCCGGTTACATCAAGGAAAAATTGGCTGTTTGTCAAGCCCACGGGTCATACGGAAATCCCAAGTGTAAGCGGTTAACGTAGCAACGACGCGGCGTGCGCAAGACCGCGCATCATTCCTTGGGCGCCGGGCCGGACGAGGCGCGCGGGATGATCTCCGCCTCGCATTCGAAGTTCAGGTCCGGATCCTGCCCGTCCAGCCGCGCCACCAGAAAGCGCGCGGCGCGCCGGCCGACTTCGTCGCTCGAGACCCGCACGGTCGTGATCGGGATCGGCAGCTCGCTCATGATCTCGATATCGTCATAACCGACGATCGACATCTCGTCAGGAACGCGAATGCCCATCGCCTGGCTCTCCAGCATGGCGCCGACGGTCAGATAGGCGTTGCCGCAGATGATCGCAGTCGGATGCGGCTTGTGCGCAACAACACGGCGGAATAATTGCCGGCCTTCGTTGATGCCCCAATAGCCTTCCGCGACATGCGAAGGCTGGATCGCGATGCCGCGCTCGGCCAGCGCATCGTGCACGCCCCGCAGGCGCGCCTGCGCGCGGTCGTTGTTGAGCGTGGACTGCGCGACGAGGCCAAAGCGCTTGTGACCGAGATCGATGAGATATTGCGTCAGCCGGTACAGCGCCTTGCGATTGTCGGGGCCGATGCAGGTCCCGTGTGTTTTCGGGTTATAGACGAAGCTGTTCACATAGAGCACTTTGCGCGTCAGCAAAAAATCCGTCAGCTCCGGCGCGTGCGCCTCGCCGACCAGGATCAACGCCTCAACCCCGCGTTCGACCAACTTGCGCGCCTGGCGATATTCCTGCTCCGGCTTGTATTCCGAACAGGCCAACAGCAGCGTGTAGCCCTTCTGGGTCAGCTCATCCTGCAACGCCTGGATCGCGCGCGCGAAATCCCCGTGCGTCAGCGTCGGAAACACCGCGCCGATCGTAGCGCTGCGGCGCGTCGCCAGAGCGCGCGCGGCGCCATGCGGGACCCATCCGAGATGGCGGATGACGGAATCGATACGCGTACGCAATTCCTCGGACACAAGCCGCGGGTCATTCATCGCGCGCGAAACGGTCGCCGTCGAAACGCCGGCAACCCGCGCGACATCGCGCAGCCCGACGCTGGAGCGCGTTTCCGCAGCCTCCTTGCTCAGAACAAGATCAATCGGCGGCTTGGCGCGAGCCGGCGTTGTTTTCTCGGAGGTCTTTCCTTTACGGCCTTTCACGTTCGAAGGCTCTCGATCTCGCGTCACGCGGCTTTGAGTTTTTTCGCCCAGCGCATGATGTGCTCGGCCGCCGCCACCACTTCATCGCGCTGGTTCTTTACCTCGACCTTCGCAATCGAACGCCCGCGCTCGCGGTCGATGGTGGCAACGGTGTAGTGCACCGTGATAGTATCCCCGAATCGCACCGGCTTGATGAAACGCACCTTGTCATATCCCGCCGAGACCGGAAAATCATCAAGGCCGTCCTGATGAATCACGTGCGCGATGCTCAAGGTGGACGCCGTCGACATGAAGCCGACTATGAGCGCCCCGTGCGCGATGCGTTCGCCGAGATTCGACTTCTCCTTCATATACTGGTCGTTGACGTGCGTATCGCTGAAATCCCCGGTGATGCCGGCGAACAGCATGACGTCGGTTTCACCAACGGTCTTCGAAAAGGTGTAGTGCTGGCCGACCGCCACGCTGTCGAGACCTGACTTTCCCACAAGTGCCTCCTGTATCAGCGGCCAGCAAGGACAGGCCGAGCGTTGACAAAATATCGTGCCTGCCCTTATGTAACCGGTTACACATGCTGTCAATCGGCGCCTCTCCGGAGTATCCATGAAGCTGATTTCTGCCGCCGACGCCGCCAAATTGGTGCAGTCCAACTTCACCGTGCTGATCAGCGGCTCCGGCGGAGGGCATGCGGTGCCCGAGGCGCCGCTCGCGGAGATCGAGAAGCGCTTTCTGGTCGAAGGACAACCGCGTGATCTCACGGTCTGCCATGTCGTCGGCATCGGTGACCGCAAGACCGGCAAAGGCGCCGACCATTTCGGCCATGAAGGCCTGATCAAGCGCAGTGTCACGAGCGCGCTCGTGGACTCCCCTCGCCTCGTGCCGATGGCGCGCGAGAACAAGATCGAATCCTACACGTTGCCACAAGGTGTGCTTTCGCAACTGATGCGTGAGATTGCCGGCGGCCGTCCGGGACTCATCACGAAGACCGGCCTGCACACCTTCGTCGATCCGCGCCAGCGTGGCGCGCGCCAGAGCGAGCGCGCGAAGGAAGATCTCGTCGAACTCGTCACCATCGGCGGGGAAGAATGGCTTCGGTTCAAGCCGCTTCGTTTCGACGTCGCCTTCCTGCGCGGCACCACCGCCGACGAGGATGGCAACGTCACCATGGAGCAGGAAGCGATTTTCGGTGAGATGCTGTCCATGGCGCAGGCAACGCGGCGCAGCGGCGGCATTGTGGTCGTGCAGGTGAAGCGAATGGCGCGCGCCGGAACCCTCAATCCGAAGGATGTGAAAATCCCGGGAATCCTCATCGACTATATTGTCGCCGATCCGCAGCAGCGGCAAACTTTCGCGACCGACTACGATCCGACCTATTCCGGCGAAGTGCGCGGCCCGCAGACGGCGATCGAACCGATGGGCTTCTCAACGCGCAAGATCGTCGCGCGACGCGCGGCCATGGAGCTCGCGCCCGGCGCGATCTGCAACCTCGGTGCGGGAATTTCCACCGGGATTTCCCCGGTTGCGGCGGAAGAGGGAATCCTCGGCCGCATTTCCCTGACCAACGAGCAGGGATTCATTGGCGGCGCACCGGTCACCGGTCCCGATTCCGGCGCGGCGCAAAATTACGACGCCCTTGTCGACCAATGCTACCAGTTCGATTTCTACGACGGTGGCGGGCTCGATATCGCGTTCCTGTCGTTCGGCGAGGTCGATCCGGCCGGCAATGTGAATGTCAGCCGCTTCGCTGACAAGATCATCGGCATCGGCGGGTTCATCAATATCAGCCAGAATGCGAAGAAGGTCGTGTTCTCAGGCACCTTCACCGCGGACGGGCTCGAGACCGATTGCGTCAACGGCGCTCTGCGCATCGTGACCGAAGGCTGCTTCGCGCGCTTTGTGAAGGAGATCGAGCAGATTTGCTACAACGCGCCCTTCGCGGAACGCGAGGGCCGCACGGCGCTGTTCGTGACCGAGCGCGCGGTGCTCAGGGCCGTGGACGGCTTGCTCGAAGTCGTCGAAATCGCGCCGGGCGTGGACCTCGAAAAGGATGTGCTGGCGCAGATGGGCTTCCGCCCGCGTGTCTCTCCGCAGCTCAAGCGCATGGACCGGCGGCTGTTCTGTCCCGAGCCGATGAATCTCGAAGCCGACTTCAATGTCAAACAACGTACCACCGGCGATCTGCGCGCCGTGATATGATTTTCGCGTATTAGACCGGCGTAGGACGGTTTCACATGCTTCTCGGCGTTATTGCGGACGATTTCACCGGCGCCAGCGATATTGCGAATACGCTCGCGAAGGGCGGGCTGGCGACCATCCAGTTTCTCGGCGTGCCGCAGGGCGACGCGCCGCCGTCCTGCGAGGCCGGCGTGGTCGCACTGAAGTCGCGCTCGATCCCCGCGCAGGAAGCGATCGACCTGTCGCTCGAGGCCCTGCAATGGCTCAAGCGGCAGGGCTGCCGGCAATTCGTCTTCAAATATTGCTCCACCTTCGACTCGACCCTGGAGGGCAATATCGGCCCGGTCGGCGAAGCCCTGGCCAGGGCGCTCGGCGCTTACGGCGTGCCGGCGACACCGGCCTTTCCGACGACCGGCCGCACGGTTTATCAGGGCCATCTGTTCGTGAACGGCCGGCCGCTCAATGAATCGGGGATGGAAAATCACCCGCTCAACCCGATGACCGACGCCGATTTGCAACGCTGGCTGGCGAAGCAATGCAAGGATCCGGTCGGTCTCGTGCCCTGGAGTATCGTGCGTCAGGGAAGCGGCCCGATCCGTCAGGCGCTGCGCCATGCGGGCGACGCCAGGCAACGGCTCGTCATTATCGACGCGATTTCAGATGATGACCTGCTCGCCATCGGCGAGGCCTGCGCCGATCTCCCACTCCTCACCGGCGGCTCGGGCATCGCGCTCGGCCTTCCCGCCAATCTCATCCGCGCGGGTTTCGCTTCCGGCAAAGGCAGCGCGTTTGCGGGCGTGTCTGGTCCGGAAGCCGTGCTGGCCGGATCGTGCTCGAAAACGACCCTCGGACAGATCGAGCATCACAAGCGCGATCATCCCGCGTTGCCCGTCGCCGTCGACGCGGTGATGCGAGGTGCGGTCACGCCACAAGCGCTCGTGACGTTCGTGCACGAGCATGCCGGCGAAGCGCCCCTCATCTACTCATCGGACAGCCCGGACAAGGTCCGCGCGTCGCAGGACGTGTTCGGCCGCGAGCAGGTTTCGCACAAGCTGGAATCGCTGTTTGCCGATACCGCGCGCGCCCTGGTCGATTCCGGCGTGCGCCGTCTCGTGGTCGCGGGCGGCGAGACATCGGGCGCGGTCGTGCTGGCGCTCGGCCTGCAGTCGCTGTCGATCGGACCGGAAATCGATCCCGGCGTGCCGGCCCTCGCCAGCGCTGACGGCAAGCCGCTGGCACTCGCGCTCAAGTCCGGCAATTTCGGCGCGCCCGATTTCTTCGAGAAGGCACTCACGTCGCTGCAAGGTGCCGCATGACGGAAACGGCCGTTCGCGAGACCATCGTTCGCCTTGCACAATCCCTGTTCCAGCGCGGCTATACGGTCGGCTCGTCCGGCAATATCAGCGCGCGCGTCGACGACGGATTGCTGATCACGCCGACCAATTCCTGTTTCGGCTTCCTCGATCCCGCACGCATTTCCAAGCTTGATGCATCGGGCAAGCATGTCGGCGGCGACGCGCCGTCGAAGGAAATCTTCCTGCACCAAGCCTTTTACGAAACCCGCAAGGGCACGGGCGCGGTCGTGCACTTGCACTCGACACATGCCACCGCTTTATCCTGCCTGCCCGGCATCGACCCGGACGACTGTATCCCCCCGCTCACGCCCTATGTCGTGATGCGGGTCGGGCGCGTGAAGCTCGTGCCCTATGTGCGGCCGGGCGATCCGGCCATGGGCGACCTCATCCGCGCACTCGGCGGCCGTTACGCGGCGGTGCTGCTTGCCAATCACGGGCCGGTCGTTTCGGCGAAGGATGTGGAAACGGCCGCTTATGCCTCGGAGGAGTTGGAAGAGACCGCAAAGCTTGTTCTGCTTCTGCGCTCCGAAAATCCACGCCGGCTCACCGACGCGCAGATCGAGGAATTGATGCGCGTGTTTCAAACGCCGAAATCGTGACAGTCATGCGCCGGTTCACTGCCAATATCTCTTTCATGTTTGCCAACCGGCCGTTTCTCGATCGCATCGGTGCGGCGAAGGCCTGCGGGCTCTCGCATGTGGAATGTCATTTTCCCTACGAATTTCCGATCGCCACACTGAAGGAGCGCCTGCAATCCGCGGGGGTAACGCTGACCGGCCTCAACACCGTGCCGGGCGACGTCGCGAAGGGCGAATGGGGCATGGCGGGCATGCCTGGCCGCGAAGCCGAATTCAATCGTGACTTCGACCAGGCGCTGGACTATGCGAGCGCGCTCGGCGCGTCCGTCATTCACGTCATGGCCGGCCGCCTGCCGCCGGAGCGGCATCGGGCGGCGTTGAAGACCTACGTGGCGAACATTCGCGCGGCGGCGAAAAAGGCCGCGTCCACCGGCATCACGCTCATTCTCGAGCCACTCAATTCGCGCGACATGCCGAATTATCTTGTTTCGCGGTCCGACGACATCGTCGCGATCCTGAAGGAGATCGGCGAGCAGAACGTGAAGCTTCTGTTCGACATCTATCACGTGCAGATCATGGAAGGCGATCTGATCAGGCGGCTGGAAAAACATCGCGACTTCATCGGGCACGTGCAGATCGCTGCCGTGCCTTCGCGCGCCGAGCCGGACGAAGGCGAAGTGAACTTCTCAGCGATTTTCGCTGCGCTCGACGCCATTGGTTATAACGGACCGATCGGGTTGGAATACAAGCCGCGTGCCAAGACCGAAGACGGGCTTCGCTGGATGAAGACAATCCGATAGCCATGGCCTTACTGAGGGGCCCAAGCTTCCAATTGAGCGGGATCTCTATCGACTTAAATTGGCATTAACGAAGACCGAACTTGAAGCCCGACGTTGAGCGAAGGATGCCGATGGTGAACAAGGTCGAAGATAGCCCTCCCGCGCGAGTCCGGATCGCCGCCAAACGTCTCGCCAACGCGCGACGTGCGAAGATCTCGCTGAAGGAACTGATGGCCGATTGCAGGCCGATGTCCATGCAAGAAGGGCTCGCCGTACAGGATGCGGTGACGGATATTCTTGGCGAACGCATCCGCGGCTGGAAAGTGCACATATTCGATGGCGGCGAGATTGCGCGCGGGGCGATTTTGCAGTCCCTCTTCTTTGAAGGTGATTGTGAAATTGACGCCTCGCTCGTGCCGTTCTTGGGAATCGAGGCAGAGATCGCCTTTCGGCTAAACGCGGATCTCCCAAAGCGGGCGGCACCTTATGCCCGCGATGAGGTTGCGAACCTTGTCTCGGCTTGCCCCGCAATCGAGGTCATCCAGTCGCGCTATATCGATTTTTCCGCCGTAACGCTCTTTGAGCGTGTTGCGGATCACTTTCTCAACGGGGCGTTTGTGCAGGGACCGACGAAAGACGACTGGCAGTCGCTCGATCTGTCGACGGCTCACCTCACCCTCGAGGTCAACGGGATACCGGTAATTGACAGTGTCGGCGGCCATACGAGCGGTGATCCCATTCTCCCGCTTGTCGACCTTGCGAATCACTTCCGGAGCGGCCGCGGACTGAAGGCCGGCGAAGTTATCACCACCGGTTCACTTAGCGGACTCATTTGCGTGAAGCCCGACCAAACGGTGAAGGTGACGTTTGATGCTCTGGGCTCCGTCCAAGCGAGATTTGGGACAATGATGGTCTAGAACTTTCGCAAACTGCTGTTTTGCGAATGATAGAGAACAGGGAATTTTCCCGGCTGAACACGGAATGCCAGCCCAATAATCCGTCATTCTGCGAATCTACGGGCTGGTGGATTAGACGCCCGACAACAAAGAAAAAGCCCATTGGCCTCAGAGGCTTGCTCACGCCGGCGTCCATTGACCAAAGTCAAGGTCCATTTTGCACGCAAGGTCCATACGGAGATAGTTCGGGTTTGAACAATCTCTGACCACCTCGGCACGACACTGACTCATGCTCGCAGGATGCACACCTTGGCCGGCCGAATTCGCGGCGCGCTATCGCGCCGAAGGCTATTGGGCGGATATTACGCTGTGGCAGATGATCGAAGCCGTCATCGCGCGCACTCCGGAGAGAACCGCGATCGTCCACGCTCACGGCAGGACGAGCTTTCGGGAGCTCGATGCACGAGTCGAACGACTCGCAAGCAAGTTCCAGGGATGCGGACTGCGATCCTGCGAGCGCGTCGTTCTGCAGCTTCCGAACGGGTTGAGCTTCATCGTGAGCTTTCTGGCGCTCGTGCGCATCGGCGTTATCCCGGTGCTTGCCTTGCCGGCGCATCGGCATGAAGAAGTGCGCCACTGCATTGCGCGCTCCGGAGCGGTCGGTTACATCGGACCAGATCTCTGGCATGAATTCGATTATCGTCAGCTGGCGGCCGAGATGTGCCAGCTGTTCCCCGCGCTGCGGGCCGTTTTCATCGACGGCGAGCCCGCACCCGGCCAGACTTCCCTCGCCGACCTGATGTCACCGGCCGCAGCCAGCGACGCAGAGCGGCAACTGGTGGCCGCCGCACCGCCCGCCGGCGAAGTCGCGCTCATGCTGCTGTCCGGCGGCACCACCGGTCTGCCGAAGCTCATTCCGCGCACGCACAACGACTACGTCTACAATTGCAGGCAGAGCGCCGCAGTTGCCGGCTTCGATTCTGCGACCGTGTTCATGGCGGTACTGCCGCTGGCCCACAATTATTCACTTGGCTGCCCCGGCGTGCTTGGCGCCCTCGCCACAGGCGCGACCGCCGTCATTGCATCCGACGCCACCGCAGAAATCGTATTTCCGCTCATTGCGCGCGAGCGCGTCACGGTCATCTCCGCCGCCATGCCGCTGATCGTGAACTGGCTCAATTCCGACGTGCCGGAGCGGTGCGATCTAAGCTCACTCAAGGTCTTCATGAGCGGCGGTGCCAAACTCGTTCCCGAATTGCGGCGGCGAGTCGAAGCGCGTTTCTACTGCACCTACCAGGAGAGCTTCGGAACCGGCGAAGGTCTGTTGAACATGACCCGGCTCGATGATCCGGACGATATCCGCCTGACCGGCTCCGGGTCTCCCATCTCGCCTGCCGACGAGATCAAGGTGATCGACGAGCGCGGCAACGAGCTCCCGGACGGCGAGGTCGGCGAACTCGTCTGTCGCGGCCCCTATACCATTCGCGGATATTACGACGCGCCGGAAGCCAACCAGACAGCATTTACCGCCGACGGCTTCTATCACATGGGCGACGCTGTGCGAAAGATCGGCAGGAACCTCCATGTCGAAGGCCGCCTGAAGGACCTCATCAATCGCGGAGGCGAGAAGATCAGCTCGACCGAGGTCGAGAATCATCTGCTTGCACATCCGCGGATCAAGAGCGCCTGCGTCGTTGCCATGCCCGATGCAACCTTCGGCGAGAAGGCCTGCGCGTTCATCATCCCATCCGGCGATGCGCCGCTCACCCTTGAAGAGGTCAAGATATTTCTGATCACCCGCAGGATTGCAAAATTCAAATTGCCCGAGCGGCTTGAAATCGTCGCAGAATTCCCGACCAGCGCCGCCGGCAAGATCCTGCGGCGCAAGCTCAGGCAAATGATTGCAACCACGATCGCAGCTGAAAGCTCCGCATCCGGTGCCGTGCCCGATCGGATTCCTGCCACCCGCTGAGAGGAGCCCGCAAATGGACGCAACGCCGGAAATCGGGGACAAAACCAGGATCGGAGCGCGGACCGGCACCAGCGCTGACAGGCAAGCCGACCTTCCGCTGCGCGGCAACCATGCCGTGGTGACGGGCGCGTCGCGTGGCATCGGATTTGCCATCGCAGAGCGGCTTGCGGCGCTTGGCGCAGATGTGACGCTGATGGCCCGAAGCGAAGCGGCGCTGGCGCATAACGTCGCGCAGTTGCGCCAGGCCTTCCAGGTTCGCGCACAGGCGGTACCGGTCGACATCGTCGACGAATCTCGCGTCGTTGCTGCTTTTCACGAGGCCGAAAGACAATTCGGTGCGCCGAAGATTTTGGTGAACAATGCCGGGATCGCGGAGGCCGCGCCGTTTTCCCGAACCGACCTCGGATTATGGCGACGCTTAATCGATGTGGACCTCACCGGCCCGTTTCTCTGCATCCGGCAAGTGTCCGGTGCAATGATGAAGGGCGGTTATGGACGCATCATCAATATCGCCTCGACCGCCGGCCGAACCGGCTATCCCTATGTCACCGCCTATTGTGCGGCCAAGCATGGATTGATCGGGCTAACGCGCTCGCTCGCTCGCGAATTTGCCAAGAGCGGCGTCACGGTGAACGCGGTTTGCCCGGGTTACACTGATACCGATATTGTCGGCACGGCGCTGCAAAAGATCGTTGCCAAGACCGGACGCACCAGCGAGCAGGTGTTGGCCGAGCTTGTCGCACACAATCCTCAGGGGCGCCTCGTTGAACCGCGCGAAGTCGCGGAAGCGGTCGGCTGGCTGTGCCTGCCGACTTCGGCGTCTGTCAACGGCCAAAGCATCATAATCGATGGCGGAGAGCTGATGTGACAGCGAATCGCGATCGGCCCGCCGCTCTCGCGCATCGGTGTCCGCCGAATAAGCGAAATATCGAACTGCAACTATGGCTTCGGCTGCTCGCCTGCTCGAACCTGATCACGGCGCATTTGCGCGGAATGCTGCGCCGCGAGTTTGGCCTGTCGCTGCCCAGTTTCGACGTCCTCGCGCAGATTGCGCGGCCGCCGATTGGCCCGACCATGGGCGAATTGTCGAAACGTCTGATGGTGAGCAAAGGCAGCGTCACCGAGCTGATCGAGCGACTCACCGGGCAGGGCCTCGTGACTCGCAGCGGCGACATCAACGATGCCCGCGTGCAGCGCGTTTATCTGACCACCAAGGGCAGACGGCTGCTCGACCGTGTTCTTCCCGTCCACAACAACCAAACCCGCAAGCTCATGGCTGCGTTAAGGCCCGCTGCAATCTCGGAGCTCTCGACCCGACTCGGCGAGTTGAGAAGCGCGCTGCGCAACGTCGACAGCTCGCGCGGTCCGGCCCGATCCGCGCCGCGCGGTCAAGTCGTCCGCCCCTATGCACTCGAAGTATCGTCCAGGAGGATCGCTCCATGAAAATGTTCGAGCCACTGAATACCGGAGGACTCATGCTGTCCAACCGGATCATGGTGCCCGCCATGGTGACGCGCCTGTCCGGCGAGGACGGCTTCGTCAACCAGGACATCATCGACCGCTATGTCCGCTACGCGCAGGGCGACATCGGGCTCATCGTGGTCGAAGCCATGGCCGTGCACCATGCCAAGTCCGGACCGTTGCTTCGCATCAGCGACGACAAGTTCATCCCGGGACTCACCGATCTCGTTAGCCGCGTCCACGACACGTCGGCGTCGAAGGTCGTACCGCAAATCATCCATTTTCTGAAAGTCGCCAAGTCCGGCTGGCGACAAACCGTCGACATGCTGTCGCTGGAAGAGATCGACCGCATCGTCGAGGAATTCGGCGACGCGGTTTACCGAGCCCGCGCAGCGGGCTTCGACGGTGCCGAGCTGCATTCGGCCCATGCCTATACGCTGGCCTCGTTCCTCTCGCGCACAAACCCTCGCAAGGATGATTATGGGGGACACACGCTCGAAGGACGGCTGCACCTCATTGGTCGGATCATGCAGAATATCCGTCGCAAGGTCGGTGATGACTTTCCGGTTGGTGTTCGCTTTCTTGCCGACGAGTTCATCAAGGACGGTTATACGGTGAATGACGCCAAGATCATCGCGCTGAGACTGGCGGAGCTTGACGCCGCCTATCTGTCACTCTCGGTCGGTGGCAAGTTCGAGGATGCGATTCACCAGCCTGGCCATGTGCCATATCCTTATACGGGCTATTCCGGTGACCGCTGCATGCCGGGCGACTGGTATCCGTCAGTCCCGCATGCGCATTTCTCCGCCGAGATCAAAGCCTGCCTGAAGGCTCATGGCTATGACACCGCAGTCGCCACCACCGGAAAAATCTCCGATCCGGACGATGCGGAGCGGCTCTTGATGTCCGGGCAGGTCGACATTGTCGGCATTGCGCGCGGTCTGCTCGCGGATCCGGACTGGCCCAGAAAAGTTCGCGATGCTGAGCGCGACCGAATCATTCGCTGCGACTATTGTAATGTCTGCAAACACCTCGACGGCACGCATATGCGCGTCATCTGCAGCCTCTGGCCGCAGGGTTCGCTGCAGGCTCCCCCGGATGACCGCAATCTCACCGCGCCACGATGGGAGAGTTCCGGCGCCGAATTGACGGCCATTGCGCAGAACGGCTCTGTGCTGCTGAAATGGAAGAAAGCACGCGGGGTGGCACGCTACGATGTCTATCGCTCCGACGATCTTGGCGATGTTCAATTCCAGGACGCGGTAAAGGTGACGCGCTGGGAAGACTTGAACGTGCTCGCGGGAGGTCGATATCGGTATTACGTCCGTGCCCACGCTGCGGCCGGCGAAGGAAGTCCACCCTCAAACAGCGTTTACGTCGATTTGCCGACGCCGAGCTACATGGCATGCACGCCAGTAGGTGAAGCGGTTTCACCATGATCGCGGCTGGCCGGATCGATGATATGGTCCTTCAGCATTCCATAATCTCTCAGTTCGCTTGAGCCCCGGCAACGCGCCATCACTGCCAACCCCGCCACGCCTTCACGGCAAACCGAATCTCTCGGGCGCGATTCCGTGAGACAGGAATTTCCTAAGAGTGCGTGATGGTGCCGTCGTTCAGGGTATCGGTAACCAGGGCCTCCATCGAAATCGCTTCCTAGGCATTTAGGACATGATTACTGTCCCGATTTGCAATGTCGGACAGGCGACATAAAGCTCGACTATGTTTGCCATAAGGCGCAAAATTTGTGCGCGGCGGTGCCGCGGCGATCTTGCTCACTGGTTCGACCAAAGCGGAGTCCATCCATGCGCCGAATTATCGAAGCCAATATTGCCCGTTTCAAACTGCTACTCAAAACCGAACCCGATCCAACGAAACGGGCGATGGAAACGCGCCTTCTCGCAGAGGAAGAAGCGAAGCTCTCGGAAATATCCAAGGCGGAAAGGAAAGACGCCTAGCTCCGGTTCAACGGTCCTCACGCCACATTCGCCAATGCGTCGGGTGAATGTCGACACGCTTTTTCGTTGAAGCATCGACCCATTCAAATCCGTTCTTGCGAACCGGAAACACGAGCGCGTGGGTTCCGGATCTGTCGATGACGCAAACTTCCAAATCGATGCCGGCCGGCGCGATTGAAACCGGCAACCATTTTTCTGGCAGCGAATAGAGCTCCATTTTTATTATATTAGGCTGCACTCATTCAATTAAATTGACTTGAGTCAACGGCGCTGACGAGCACAGCTGTACCGGATTTTCTTGTTTCACATCCCTTTTGCCGGGAGAGATCGCCTGCCGGACGACAGTGGGCGGGAGGCCGTGGTGACAGCAGACGAGCAACGCGTCAGCGCAAAGTCACGCCCCGGATTTTCCGGGGCGTTCTTCACTTGCGCGTTGGCGGAAACCTTGGGCGGACATGACCTCCGCCGTTTTGTGGGCATTCTAGCGTCTTCAAATGAACGACACCGAGGGACTAGACTGGCTGGCTGGCGGCCTCAGTGTCGGGTGTCCCGGTCTCTGGGCCCATTCCCTGCCAACAGGGAATTTTGCAGGGAAAATATCAAAATTCGGCCATGTGGGAACGTCAGAGACGCAAATTGTCGCCTATTTGCAGGCGCTTTCCGCCGATTCCCTAAGCGCGAGAACAGGGAACGGTTGCGTTGATCAGGGAGCAACTTGCGTCCATCAAGGAATAATTGCTTTTCCGGGCAGATCAGACGGTCATCCGCCCGGCGTGACCACGTGGCGCGGGTCGACCATGGAGAGCAAGTATTAAACTTAGCCAACATGATCGTGCGGTGGTCGCCCTATTGCGTGGACGGACGGACAATCCATGGTCCCGAAATTCATCGTTGACTTCTTCGCGCCGGAGATCCGATCTTGGAGCGGTGAGCAGCGGCTCTGGGTCGTATTCTGGGGTTACGGTGTTGCCGCCAGCGTCGTGATTGGAGCGCTATATGGTGTTGCCATCTCCGTTGATGGTCTGGTCTTTCAGCAGATTCTACTGCTTCTCTTTGCAGCCTATACCGCCTGGATCCTGGTGTCAGTGTGGCGGTGCGCCGACAACACCCGTGATAAGCATTGGGGCTTGATCGCCCGCTTCTTAACTGCCGGCTGGGCCGCAAATGCCTTCATGCTTTTTGCGTTCCTCCAACTGGACCTCGGGACGAAATATTTTGGACGCTGAAAGGTCAAGGAATGGAAGCGGCGGGCCATGCGCGTCGCAATCACGATCGGATGGTCCGATTGAACCCCAAGAATATGGCCTGGTTGCCGTGAAAGCAGCAGTGGCAGATGCAGTTCGCGCGTTGCCGGCGACATCGACCTGAATCCAGTGCTGGCGGTCAGTCATCTATGGCCGAGGTCGAGACAGCAGGAATTCACGCGACGCACCTCGATTTCGCAAATCGCTCGACGCTGTCGTAGCTGCGTTTCCACGCGCGACAGCTAGGCGTGCTTCAGTCCTGATCTGCTCCCGTGACATCGCGCACTTTCAGCCGCCTCACCTGCTCTCCCGCCAATTGCAAACAAGCCGGAACCAATTGTTCGTCCCCGATTCCGGCCGCGTGCGCCAAGCATTGAATCCAATTGTACTTGATGGGCGGACAGCAGTCGGACTCATTGCTCAGGTGCTTGAGGGGACAACGGCCGAGGCAGATGGGAAACATGATGCATTGCAGACAGCGGGTATCTCTTGACGCAGTCCAATTACGCCATTTTCGGTGGGGATTCAGAGGAGCAATCCCATCCTGTGTGAGGCGCCCTGCTGCCTCGGCTCCAAGCCCCGCCGTCCAGTAGCATTTCTGGACATCTCCGTTGGCTTCGATCAGCCAGCTGTGCTGTCTGTCGGCCATGCACGTCGTGCAGCGTGGTTCCGGCAGCCGATTGGACGTGGCGAAGCCATATTTCCAAAGGAGGTCGTTAAAGCGAAGCTCAAGATCCGCAACTTCCCTGCTATCCAATACATCCAGTTGCTCGCGTATCCGGGCTGTGGACGGCGACAGCGTCCTGCGGCTTTGCACATTCTGGAGCGGCGCAACATATACGCTGACTTCCCTGTTGAGCCCACGCGCGGCAAGGATCTGGAGCAATTCCTCCAGGCGTTCCGCAACCTTTCGGCATACGTTGACGCGCACGGAGACGCGCATATGTGCTGCGGCCGCCTCGATCCCATCCACGATTCTGTAGAATGTTGGATTCTTGTTCTTGGGAACGCGCCTCGCATCATGCAGTTCGGGAGGTCCGTCGAGGGTGATTTGTGCCCGTCTGATGCTCCATGACGCAAGCTGTCGTGCCTTCTCACCTGTCATCAATGACCCATTGGTGACGATCCCGGCCGAATACTCGCGACCGAATTCGTCGCAGGTCGCGAGGAATTGCCTGCTGAGCCATCCCACAACGGACATAGCGAGCAACGGCTCGCCTCCATACCATGTGACATCAAGATGCTTGGTTCCGGATTCGAAATAGCCGCGCGCGAGTCGCACGATGTTCGATTGAACGTCTGCACTCATCTGCCCCGCATATCTGTTCGATTCAAAGCAGTAGAAACAATCCAGATTGCACGCCATCGACGGCGCAATGAGCAACTCGAGCCGCTCGCGGCTCTGTCGGGCTTGCTGATGCGCAGACTCTATCTCGGAGAGCTCGTCCGCGTCGTCGTCCACAAGAAAACCCTTGTTGATCAATTCGTGCAGGGCTTCGGTGGCGCCTTCGAGATCCGACGGGCGGCTCGCAGCTGTCCAATAAGCCGCGTAGGCGCTGGCGGCCAGGACATGCGCTGTTCCTCGACGCGTGTTGAGCAGGTAATAGTTGCCGTTCGAGTCTTGGGCGCAAAGATTGCATGCAGACTCTTTCATCGGTCTCTCGCCATCGTGCGTGCGGTCGCGTCTTCCTCTGTTAC
>CAYJNT010000024.1:0-10807 GCA_964370945.1 uncultured Hyphomicrobiales bacterium
CATCGAGACCTTCAAGATCCCGACCGACAAGATCCGCGAAGTGATCGGCACCGGCGGCAAGGTGATCCGCGAGATCGTGGAAAAGACCGGCGCCAAGATCAACGTGGAAGACGACGGCACGGTGAAGGTCGCGTCCGCCAACGGCGATTCGATCAAGGCCGCCGTGAAGTGGATCAAGTCGATCGCCTCCGACCCGGAAGTCGGCCAGATCTACGAGGGCACCGTGGTCAAGGTGATGGATTTCGGCGCCTTCGTGAACTTCTTCGGCGCCAAGGACGGCCTCGTCCATATCAGCCAGCTCGCGGCAAACCGCGTGCAGAAGACCTCCGACGTCGTCAAGGAAGGCGACAAGGTGAAGGTCAAGCTCCTTGGCTTCGACGATCGCGGCAAGGTCCGCCTGTCGATGAAGGTCGTCGACCAGGAGACCGGCGAAGACCTCGAGGCCAAGCAGAAAGCCGAGCAGCCGCGCGAAGCGGCCGGCGCCGAGTAAGCGGCTTCACTATCGAAAATGCAAAGGGGCGGCCGATTGGCCGCCCTTTTTTTACCTGCCGGTTAGCGCGAACGCATCTTGCTGCCAGTGATCCCGAGCGTCTCGGTGATGACGTCGCCAAGCGCCGCGAAGTCCGCCTTGCGCGGCGAGGTCCGGCGCCAGGCGAGCCCGATGCTGCGGCCCGGCACGGGATCGGCGAAGCGCAACAGCTTCACGCGCTCGTCGCGCACTTCGACGTCGGCTGCGACATGCGGCAGCAATGTGCTGCCATAGCCGTTCGCAACCATTTGCATCACCGTCGCAAGACTGGTGGCGCCAAGGCTCGCGTCGCCGCGGCTCGTGGCGCAATAAGACAGTGCCTGATCGCGCAGGCAGTGACCTTCCTCCAAGAGGATCAGGTGCTGCTGCTCGATCGCGTCGGCGCGCACGCGCGCCGTTTCGGGGCGTTTGTCTGTCGCCGGCACCGCCAAGAGGAATTGATCGTCGAACAGCCGCAGCGTTTCGATATCGGGATCGGACGCCGGAAGCGCCAGCATCACCACATCGAGGGTTCCGCGCGTCAATTCATCGAGCAGCGCCTTGGTTTGCGTCTCGCGCAGCTCGATGCGCAAATCCGGATAAAGCCGCTGCAGCACGGGCAGGATTTTCGGCAGCACATAGGGCGCGAGCGTCGGGATGACGCCGAGCTGCAAGCGGCCGGTGAGGATGCGCGCGCGATGGCGCGCGAAATCGACAAGATCGCGCGCTGCGGCGACGACGCGTTCGGCGCGCTGCGCCACTTCCGCGCCGAGCGTGGTGAGCGCAATCTCGCTTTGCCGCCGCTCCACGAGCTCGACGCCCAATTCCTTTTCGAGATCGCGGATCTGCATCGACAAGGCGGGCTGGGTGACGGCGCAAGCCTCGGCTGCGCGGCCAAAATGCCGGTGCTCCGCCAACGCGCCGAGATATCGCAGCTGTCGCAAGGTGATCATGCCGATAAGATATTCTTATCGGATTGGTCAGGCAATACGATTAGACCTTATCTAATGTAGGGCTTACGGTGTCGCCGTATTTCCCAAGAACACTTCAAAAGAACCCATCGACCTTGAAGCCAAGGAGGCCATCCATGGACGCAAAGACTGACGACAAGAGTGCAGGCCGGTGCCCCGTCATGCACACGGCTTTTACGAATCGTGACTGGTGGCCGAACACGCTGGACCTTCAGGTTCTCCATCGGAACTCGACTTTGTCCGATCCGATGGGCGAGGCGTTCGACTACGCCAAGGAATTCAAGACTCTCGACCTCAACGCCGTGATCAAGGATCTCCACGCCTTGATGACGGACTCGCAGGAATGGTGGCCGGCCGACTTCGGTCATTACGGGCCGCTGTTCATCCGCATGGCGTGGCACAGTGCGGGCACGTATCGCATCACCGACGGCCGCGGCGGCGCCGGCGCAGGCCAGCAGCGCTTCGCGCCCCTCAACTCTTGGCCGGACAACGCCAATCTCGACAAGGCGCGCCGGCTGCTGTGGCCGATCAAGCAGAAATACGGCCGGAAAATCTCTTGGGCCGACCTGATGATTCTCGCAGGCAACGTCGCCCTCGACTCGATGGGCTTCAAGACATTCGGTTTCGGCGGCGGCCGCGCCGACGTCTGGGAACCCGAGGAGCTCTACTGGGGTCCTGAGGGCACGTGGCTGGGGGACGAACGCTACAGCGGCGAACGCGAGCTTGCGAAGCCGCTCGGTGCGGTGCAGATGGGCCTGATCTACGTGAATCCGGAAGGGCCGAACGGCAAGCCGGATCCGATCGCGGCCGCCAGGGACATCCGCGAAACATTCTTCCGCATGGCGATGAACGACGAGGAGACCGTCGCGCTTATTGCCGGCGGCCACACCTTCGGCAAGACCCACGGCGCCGGCGATCCGTCACTGATCGGTCCGGAGCCGGAAGGTGCCGACATCGAGGCTCAGGGCCTCGGCTGGAAGAGCAAGCACGGCACAGGCTTCGGGGCCGACACCATAACTGGCGGCCCGGAAGTCACCTGGACCCAGACGCCGACGAAGTGGAGCAACCACTTCTTCGACAACCTGTTCAACAATGAATGGGAGCTGACGAAGAGCCCCGCCGGTGCGCAGCAGTGGAAGGCGAAAGGCGGCGCTGCCACGATCCCGGACGCCTACGACAAGTCGAGGAAGCATGTACCGACCATGCTGACCACGGACCTCTCGCTGCGGCTCGACCCCGTTTACGAAAAGATCTCAAGGCGCTTCTACGAGCACCCGGATCAGTTCGCAGACGCCTTTGCCCGCGCGTGGTTCAAGCTCACGCACCGCGACATGGGCCCGATCGTGCGCTACCTCGGCCCGCTCGTGCCGAAGGAAAAGCTGATTTGGCAGGACCCGATCCCGGCTGTGGATCATCCGCTGATCGGGGAGCAGGACATTGCTGCACTGAAGGCAAAGATCCTCGCGTCCGGCCTCACGGTTTCCCAGCTGGTATCGACGGCCTGGGCGTCGGCGTCGACGTTCCGCGGCTCCGACAAGCGCGGTGGCGCGAACGGTGCACGCATTCGCCTCACGCCGCAGAAGGATTGGGACGTCAACCAGCCGGCTCAGTTGAAGACAGTTCTGCAGAAGCTCGAAGCGATCCAGAGGGAGTTCGGCAAGAAGGTTTCGCTTGCCGATCTGATCGTTCTTGGCGGCTGCGCCGCGATCGAGAAGGCCGCGAAGGACGCAGGGATCGACGTGAAGGTCCCCTTCACGCCGGGGCGCATGGATGCGTCGCAGGAGCAAACCGACGTCGACTCCTTCGCGCCGCTCGAGCCGGTCGCTGACGGGTTCCGCAACTATCTCCGCGGCAAGCAGTTCATGCTGCCTGAGGAGGCATTGGTGGATCGGGCGCAATTGCTGACGCTGACGGCGCCTGAGATGACGGTTCTCGTCGGCGGCCTGCGCGTCCTGGGCGCAAATGCCGGACAGTCTGCGCACGGCGTCTTCACCGAGCGGCCCGAAACGCTGACCAACGACTTCTTCGTCAACCTGCTCGACATGAGCACGCAATGGCAGCCGTCCGCCGGCTCTGAGGGCGTTTACGAAGGGCGCAACCGGAAGACGACCGCGGTCAAATGGACCGGCACCCGTGCCGACCTGATCTTCGGTTCACACTCGCAGCTGCGTGCCCTCGCAGAAGTCTATGCGTGTGCGGACTCGAAGGAGAAGTTTGTGAAGGACTTCGTGGCGGCGTGGACCAAGGTGATGAACCTCGATCGCTTCGACCTCGCCTGATCTCTGCCGCATAGGGCGCGCAAGCGGTCGAATAAGAACAGCGCGTCATGGAACTGAAACGGCCGGGCGAAACCCGGCCGTTTTGTTACGGGCCGTCGCCGTTCTTCGTTCCCGCGTCGGCCTTGAGCGCCTCCGGATTCGGCATCGCGATCACGTTGTAGCCGGAATCGACGAAATGGATTTCGCCGGTCACCCCGCCGGACAAAACGGACAGGAGATAGAGGCCCGCTCCGCCGAGCTCCTCAAGCGTCACACCGCGCCCGAGCGGGGAATATTTCTGCTGAAAAGCGAACATATAGCGCGCTTCATGAATCCCCGCACCCGCAAGCGTGCGGATCGGCCCGGCCGAGATCGCGTTGACGCGGATATTCTGCTTGCCGAAATCGACCGCGAGATAACGCACCGAGGATTCCAACGCCGCCTTCGCAAGGCCCATGACATTGTAGTTGGGCATGGTGCGGTCACCGCCGTTATAGGTCAGTGTCAGCATCGAGCCGCCGTTCGGCATCAATTCAGCGGCGCGCTTTGCGGATTCGGTGAAGGAGAAACAGGAAATCACCATCGAGCGGATGAAGTTCTCGCGCGAAGTGTCGGCGTAGCGGCCCTTCAATTCATTCTTGTCGGAAAAGCCGATCGCGTGAACGTAGAAATCGAGGTTGCCCCATCGCTTCTTGATCTCGGCGAAGACCTTGTCGACCGAGGCGATATCCTCGACGTCGCATGGCATCAGAAAGGTGGAATTCACGGACTTCGCAAGCGGCATGACACGTTTTTGCAAGGCTTCACCCTGATAGGTGAAGGCGAGCTCGGCGCCGTGCTCCGCGAGCGTCTGGGCAATTCCCCAGGCAATCGAATGGTCATTCGCGACTCCCATGATGAGCCCGCGCTTGCCCTGCATCAATTTGGTCATGTCAAACTTCTGTCAGATAAAATTGCACAAAGCCTCATGCGCCGGTTCAGGCCGCCGGTTAGGCGTCCAGCCGCTTGAAAATCACCGAGGCATTGGTGCCGCCAAAGCCGAACGAATTCGACAACACCGCGCCGAGCGCGACATTGTCCTTGCGCTCGCGCGCGATCGGCATGTCGGCGAATTCCGGATCGAGATTTTTGATGTTCGCGCTCTCGCAGATGAATCCGTTACTCATCATCAGCAGCGAATAGATCGCCTCCTGCGCGCCGGCGGCGCCGAGCGAATGACCGGACAGCGATTTCGTCGCCGAGATCGGCGGGCATTTCGCGCCGAACACGGCGCGGATCGCCTTGATTTCAGCGGCATCGCCGACCGGCGTCGCGGTGGCGTGCGGGTTGATGTAATCGACGCCCGCTTTCACGGTCGAAAGCGCGAGCCTCATGCAGCGCTCGGCGCCCTCGCCGGATGGCGCGACCATGTCGTAGCCGTCCGAGGTCGCGCCATAGCCCGCGACTTCGGCATAGATTTTCGCGCCGCGCGCCTTGGCGTGTTCGAGCTCTTCGAGCACCAGAACGCCGGCGCCGCCTGCGATCACGAACCCGTCGCGATCGACATCATAGGCACGCGAGGCCGTCGCCGGCGTATCGTTATATTTCGAGGACATCGCGCCCATGGCATCGAACAGGTTCGACATCGTCCAGTGCAACTCCTCCGAGCCGCCGGCGAACATCATGTCCTGCTTGCCCCACTGGATCATCTCGGCGGCGTTGCCGATGCAATGGTTGGACGTCGCGCAAGCCGACGAGATCGAATAATTCACGCCCTTGATCTTGAACCAGGTCGCGAGCGTCGCGGACGCGGTCGACGACATTGCCTTCGGAACCGCGAACGGGCCGATGCGCTTGGGCGAGCCTTTTTCGCGGGTAATATCGGCGGCATCCACGATCGTCGAGGTCGACGGACCGCCTGACCCCATCACGATGCCGGTGCGCTCATTCGATATGTCTTTTTCTTCCACGCCGGAATCGCGGATGGCTTGCTCCATGGCAACGTGGTTCCAGGCCGAGCCGGGGCCAAGGAAGCGCATGGCGCGGCGATCGACCGATCCGGCCGGATCGAGCGTCGGCATGCCGTAGACCTGGCAGCGGAAGCCGCGCTGAGCGAAATCGTCCGCGCGCGTGATGCCGGATTTGGCCTCCCGCAGACTTGCCAGAACTTCCTGCGTGTTGTTGCCGATGGACGAGACAATGCCCATCCCGGTGACCACGACCCGTCTCATGCTTGCCTCTTCTGCCCGACTTTCAGCGAACGTCTATTCGCTAGTGTCCCGATTCCGAAGTTCGCTTCATTCTGCGGTGCCCCAGTTAGCGAACTTCGGAATCGAAGGACACTAGCAATATTACAATTCTAGTGTGGTTTTGGTTCAGAAATTCCCTTGACGAACCTATCGCGAGAATGAAGGGAATTTCTGAACCACCACACTAGTGCCGTGCAGGCGATCGGCGCGCAGCGGCGGTGACGATTGGCCCAAACTTGGAGAGAAACCATTGCCCCTGCAAGGCCCCGGATCCGTGCCATTTTAAGGGACTCTTGTGTCCGCGGCGAGACGGCGAAACGTCAAATCAGGCCGCGCCGGGCGCCGGCATCGCGTCCTGCTGGAACAACCCGACCCGCAGATCGCTCGCGCGATAAATGACATTGCCGTCGGCCGACAGCCAGCCGTCCGCGATTCCGAGCACGAGCTTGGAGCGCATGACGCGTTTGATCTCGAGGCCGTACACGACCTTTTTCATGGTCGGCAGAACCTGGCCGGAAAACTTCAATTCTCCGAGGCCGAGCGCGCGGCCTTTTCCGGGCGAGCCAAGCCATCCCAGAAAAAACCCGAGCAATTGCCAGAGCGCATCAACACCGAGGCAACCAGGCATCACCGGATCACCCTTGAAATGACAGGCGAAGAACCAGAGGTCGGGCTTCACTTCGAGCTCGGCGCGGATCAGACCCTTGCCATACTCGCCGCCCTGTTCGGAAATTTCCGCGATGCGATCGAACATCAGCATCGGCGGCAACGGCAGCTGTGCATTGCCCTCGCCAAACATCTCGCCCCGGCCGCAGGCCAGAAGGTCCTCATATTCAAAACTGCCGGGACGCGTTTGCATTTTCGTTGTTTTTCCTAGGAAAAGGCGGCTGTTTACCAAGCCGGATGAGTTGAACACCTAACATAGGCCTCCCGATGGTCAAAGGCGGCCAGTTCCACGCATTTGATCTGCAATTGCGACACAGTTGCAAATTCCGTCCCCGGTCCGATATAATTACGCATGAAACGATCCGGACCCGGATTGGGGCCGGAACGTGCAGCGATTCGAGTGAACCGATGAGCCTTCCGCGTACCGTGGTCTTCTCGACGCCCGCCGATCCGACAACGCCGCGACCCGCGGCTCACCGGCCCGCGGACCTGAACGGCTGCCCCTGGCACGACGTCAAGGCCATGCTACGCGAGGTCGGCCTGCGCCCCACCCGCCAGCGCATGTCGCTTGGCTGGATCCTGTTCGCCAAGGGCGACCGGCACATCACCGCCGAAATGCTCTATGAGGAAGCGACCAAGGCCAAGGTGCCGGTCTCGCTCGCGACCGTCTACAACACCCTGCATCAGTTCACGGACGTGGGTCTTCTCCGCCAGGTCGCCGTGGACGGCTCGAAGACCTATTTCGATACCAATGCCTCCGATCACCATCACTTCTTTGTCGAAGGCGAGAACGCGCTGGTCGATATTCCTGGCAACGATGTGATCGTCGACAAGATGCCGATCGCTCCGAGCGGCTACGAAGTCGCGCGCATCGACGTGGTGGTGCGGCTGCGCAAATCGGATCGCTAACAAGTCGGACCGCCAAAGAGCCGACAGTCTCCAGGTCATTCTGATTTCGTCTGTGCGGATGCGGCGCCTGGCTGTCGCGCGCGTCAGTCCACTTTTTCGTTCGGATAGACGCCCCAGAGCCGCTCCTGCGCGACCCAGCCGTCAAAGCCCTCGCCCGTAATCCGGCACCAGCTGCCATTGCAGCGCTTCACGGACCCCAGCACGCCGGCCTGCAATTTGGCGACGGTGGCACAGCTCTGGCCCGGCTGGTCGCAGAGCGGAACGAGATCGTCCTTGGCTTTCGGCACGACGATCGCCGTCCGGCGGCCGGACAAGAGCGAATGGTAGACCCAACCTTCCGCGCCCTCGCCGTCGCGGATACGCCGCCAATTCTCGAACTCCGCCGTGATCTCAACCGGCAATCCGGAGCGGGTGAAGACCCAGGCGACGTCGTGATCCTTGGTCGGCCCGCCGCGCACATTCACGCGGTCGGATTTGAGGCTGACAAAGCGCGGAACCTGCAATCCGCTGGCGGCACCGTTGCCGCCCTCGCCCGCCGCCCATGCGAACGCGTGCGCCGCAAACGACGCCGCCAAAATCAGACCGATCCGGGTGCCTTGTCTTGCGATTACCATCTGATACAGAGAAAAACGGCGCTGGGAACTTGAAGCGCGCCGGTGCGACCTTCGCAGTGTCGGTGAGCACGGTTAAAGAGGCTTAAACGGCATGCCTACCCGCAAGAAGCCCCTGGTCGTCGTGACCCGAAAGCTGCCCGACAGCGTCGAAATCCGCATGCGCGAATTGTTCGACGCGCAGCTCAATCTCGACGACAAGCCGATGAGCCAGGCCGAGCTGGTCGCCGCGGCAAAGAGCGCGGACGTGCTCGTCCCGACCGTGACCGACCGGATCGACGCCTCGGCGCTCAGCCAGTTCGGCGACCGGTTGAAGCTGATCGCCAATTTCGGAAACGGCGTCGACAATATCGACGTCGCGACCGCGCTGCAGCGCGGCATCACCGTTACCAACACGCCGGGCGTGCTCACCGAAGACACCGCCGACATGACCATGGCGCTCATCCTCGCGGTGCCGCGGCGGCTCGCCGAAGGCTCGCGCGTCTTGACCGGCGAGAGTGACTGGAGCGGCTGGTCGCCGACCTGGATGCTCGGCCATCGCATCTGGGGCAAGCGGCTCGGCATCATCGGCATGGGCCGGATCGGGCAAGCGGTCGCGCGCCGCGCGCGCGCCTTCGGCCTGCAGATCCATTATCACAACCGCCGCCGCGTTGCCTCGCAGATCGAAGACGAGCTCAACGCGACGTACTGGGAAAGCCTCGACCAGATGCTGGCGCGCGTCGACATCGTGTCGGTCAATTGCCCGCATACGCCGGCGACCTTCCACCTGCTTTCGGCGCGCCGACTGAAGCTTCTTCGCCCGCACACCTTCATCGTCAACACCGCACGCGGCGAGGTGATCGACGAAAATGCGTTGATCCGCATGATCGCCGCGAACGAAATCGCCGGCGCAGGCCTCGACGTGTTCGAGCATGAGCCGGCGGTCAATCCGAAGCTCGCCAAGCTCGCGCGCGAGGGCAAGGTCGTGCTGCTGCCGCATATGGGATCGGCCACGGTCGAAGGCCGTATCGATATGGGCGAGAAGGTCATCATCAATATCAAGACCTTCATGGACGGCCACCGGCCGCCGGACCGCGTGCTGCCGTCGATGCTTTAATTCCATAGCAATCGCTGCGACTCGGATTACAATCGCGGCCTTCTCGGACCGGAGGCGACGATGCGTGTACTCCTCGGTTTTGTGATTGCCGCGCTTTATTCGATTCCCGCTCACGCGGAGGCGCTCGACGGCAACGCCATCAAGGCGACGTTCTTCAACGGCCAGCCCTTCATCGCATCCTCGCCGACGCGCCAGCGCTACACCATGGTTTTCACGCCCGACGGCAAGGCCACGCGCGAGCCCTTGGGAAAAGCCGGCGACAAGATCGACGGGACCTGGAAGATCGTGAAGGAAGGCTTCTGCACGTCATGGAAAGGCGGCGCGACCAATTGCTATCGCCTGGTCACGAGCACGGTCGCGGAAGGCAAATGGGCGGTGATGAAAGGCGCGACCACGGTCGCGACCTGGAGCAAGCAGCAGAATTAGGCGTGGCCTGACAGATCGCGGATCGTCGGCGTCTCGCCGGACAGCGGATTGTTCGGGTCCCAGTTGTAATTGAGCGTCTCGAAACGCATCGCCCGCGCATCAATCATCAAGAGGCGGCCAACCAATCCTTCGCCGAAGCCGACGATCTCGCGGATCACTTCGAGCGCCATCATCGAACCGAGCACGCCCGGAAGCGCACCGAGAATGCCGGCTTCCGCGCAGGCCGGAATCGTTCCTGCCGGCGGCGGCTCCGGAAACAGGCAGCGATAGGTCGCATTAGGCTTGCCGTCCTTGCCGCGCTCGTGTGCGCGGATGGTGGTGAGCGTGCCGTCGAAAATCCCGACCGCCGCGGTCACGAGCGGCTTCTTTGCAAGAAAGCAGGCGTCGGACACGAGATAGCGCGTTGCGAAATTATCCGATCCGTCAGCGACGAGATCGTATTTTGAAACCAGTTCGAGCGCGTTCGCGGCCGTCAGCCGCGTCGCATGCGTTTCGACCGTCACATGCGGATTGAGTTTTCGGATCGCGGCCGCGGCGCTCTCGACCTTGGGGCGGCCGACCTCGTCCGTCGCATGGATGACCTGGCGTTGCAGGTTGGATAGCGACACCGCGTCATCATCGACGATCGCGATCGTGCCGACGCCCGCTGCTGCCAAATACAGAAGCACCGGCGCGCCCAGTCCGCCGGCACCGATCACCAGCACACGCGCGGCTTTGAGCGCCGCCTGCCCCGGCCCGCCCACCTCGCGGAGCACGATATGGCGCGCATAGCGCTCGAGCTCTTCCGCCGTCAGCATCGGCTTATCCTGGCTGCCTGTTGCAAAGTCATCTCTTGCATATGCTGCCAGAGCGCGGTCATCTAGTGTCCCGAATCCGAAGTTCGCCTGATGTCGCAGCAGCCTCGGTAGCGAACTTCGGATTCAAAGGGACGCTAGAAATGTTAGATTCTAGTGTGGTTTTGGTTCAGAAGTCCCCTAGCCGACTCGCCGCGAAAACCGAGGGGACTTCTGAACCCCCACACTAGTGGCGGCTCGCTATCTCAAAGACCCGTGTCATGCGCGTTCCGGTTATTGCATGTCTGCTGGCGGCCCTGAGCTTGGTCTTTTCCTTGCCCGCCTCCGCGCAGGCGCCCAA
>CAYJNT010000024.1:10907-25738 GCA_964370945.1 uncultured Hyphomicrobiales bacterium
TGCTGGCGGCCCTGAGCTTGGTCTTTTCCTTGCCCGCCTCCGCGCAGGCGCCCAAGCCGGGAGCCAAACCCGCGCAAAAGCCCGCGGCGAAACCTGCCGAGAAGCCGGCGGCCAAACCGGCCAATGAGGCCGCCCAAAAGCAACCACCGGCGGAAGCCGGCAAGGCCAATGCCGCGATCCGCGACGTCTATGCGGCGATGCCCATGGCCGAGCGGCTTTCCATCCAGTCGGACCTGATCTGGTCCGGTGATTATAACGGCGGGGTGACCGGCGAGTTCGGCGACCGCGCCATCGCCGCGGTGAAGGCGTTCCAGAAAAAGCAGAAGGGCAAGGAAACCGGCATCCTCACGCCGGAAGAGCGCGCGGCGTTGTCGACGGCGGTCAAATCGCAGCGCGAGCAGGTCGGATGGAAAATCGTGGAAGATCCGGTAATGCCCGGCGTGTTCCTCGGCATCCCGGGCAAGCTCGCGACGGTCGCTTCGCGCGGCAAGAGCGGCGGCCGCTGGGCCTCGAGCCGCGGCGAAGTGCAGATCGAGACCTTCCGCGAGAGCGCCGCAGACACCGCCTTGTCGGTGCTGTTCGAACAGCAGAAGAAGAATCCGACCGGACGCAAGACCGAATACAGCGTGCTGCGTTCCGATTTCTACGTCGTGTCGGGATTGCAGGGCCTGAAGAAATTCTATGTGCGCGCGCAGCTCAAAGACAACGACGTGCGCGGCGTGACCATCCTCTACGATCAGGCGATGGACGGAATCATGGAACCGGTCGTGGTCGCGATGTCGAGCGCGTTCGCGCCCTTCGGCGGCGGCAATGCGATGCCGGGGCTCAAGCGCCGGGTGGAATATGCCACCGCGATTGTCGCGAGCGCGTCCGGGCATCTGATTGCGGATCGCATGGCGACGGATGGCTGCCACGTCATTGTCGTGCCGGGGGTCGGCAATGCCGAACGCATCGCGCAGGATCAGGCGTCCGAACTCGCGCTACTGCGGGTCTACGGCGTTGGGCATCTGAAACCCATGGCCTTGTCGGCGCAGCCGCCGCGCAGCGCCGAACTGACACTGGTCGGCATCGGCGATCCGCAAAATCAGGACGGCCGCAGCAACGTGTCGACCTTCAATGTCAAGATCCGCGGCACCGAGAACGGGCTGGTGGCGCTCGATCCCGCGCCGCCATCCGGATTTTCCGGCGCCGCCGTCATCGATGCACAAGGTCAGTTTGTGGGCCTCGCCGGATTGAAGGCAGCATCGACGGCCTCGCTCGTCTCCGCCGCAGCGATCCGGAAATTCCTGGAAGATGCGAAGATCGCGCCGGCGAGCGGCGGCACCAGCATCGATGCCGCCAAGGCCTCGGTCACACGCGTGATCTGCGTGCGGAAGTGACGGCGCAGCCGTCATTCCGGCCGCCAACGCAAGTCGGGTTCACCCGACTTGCGGACATTTAGATGCCAATCTCGGGTAAACCCGAAATTGAGTGCGGCGATCCGGAATCCAGAAACACGAAGAAAGTCGATATGACTGGTTCCGGGTTCGCTTGCGGAGCTTATCATCGTGCCGGCCTTCGGCCGGACCCGTTGGCAAGCGCCCCGGAATGACAGGCATCATTCGTTGGTAAATTTCGGGGCGCGCTTTTCGACAAACGCTGCCATGCCTTCCTTCTGATCCTTGGTCGCAAACAGCGAGTGGAAGACGCGCCGCTCGAAGCGCGTCCCCTCGGCAAGCGTCGTCTCGAACGCGCGGTTGATTGCCTCCTTGGCGAGCATCACCGACGGCAGCGACATCGAGGCAATGGCTTCCGCCATCTTGAGTGCTTCGTCCATGAGACTCGCCGCCGGCACCACGCGCGCGACGAGCCCTGAACGCTCGGCTTCCTGCGCATCCATCATGCGGCCGGTGAGGCAGAGATCCATCGCCTTGGCCTTGCCGACGGCGCGCGTCAGCCGCTGCGTTCCGCCGATCCCCGGGATGACGCCGAGCTTGATTTCCGGCTGGCCGAATTTCGCGTTGTCGGCCGCGATGATCAGGTCGCATTGCATCGCGATCTCGCAGCCGCCGCCGAGGGCGAAACCTGCGACCGCCGCGATCACGGGCTTGCGCGCCTGCGCGACGCGGCTCCAATGCGCGGTAAAATCGCCCATGAAGGTGTCGAGATAAGATTTGTCCGCCATCTCCTTGATGTCGGCGCCGGCGGCAAAGGCTTTCTCCGATCCGGTGAGGACGAGGCAGCCGATATTGCGGTCGGCCTCGAAGGCGTCGATGGCGGCCGATAATTCCGCGATCAGCTTGGAGTTGAGCGCATTGAGCGCCTGCGGACGATTGAGCTTGATGATCCCGACGCGGCCGCGCGTTTCGACGATGATATTCTCGTAAGTCATGGCACCTGACCCCTTTGAGAAGGTATTGGCCTAGCCGAGCACATGACCCGGCGCAATCCGTTGCCTAACACTTCAATTGAATTCCGAAACCGCCGCGATCAGCCTGTCAATGTCTTCGGGCCGCGACAAGCGATGATCGCCGTCCTTGACCAAGGTGAGGACGACATCGTCACGCGCAATCCGCGACACCAGCTCCGTGGCATGCTGCCAGGGAACGTCCGGATCCTTCACGCCCTGCAGGATCCGCACCGGACAACCGGTCTCCACAAGCCCACCGAGCAGCAGATGCCTGCGGCCGTCCTCGATCAGCGCGCGCGTGATCAGATAGGGCTCCTCGGAATAGTCCGACGGCCGCGACCAGGAGCCTTTCTCCTCGATCTGCTTTTTGATCTCGGGCGGGAAGCGTTTCCACATCAGCGCCTCGGTGAAGTCCGGCGCGGGCGCGATCAACACCATGCCCGTCACGCTCGCCGCGGGCGTGCCGGCCTTGGCGAGACGATTGAGCTCGCGCGCCAGCAACAGCACCATCCAGCCGCCCATCGACGAGCCGACCGCGACCTGCGGGCCGCGGCAGAAATGGGTGAACACAGCGAGACTTTCCTCGAGCCAGCGGCTGATCGTACCATGCGCAAAATCCCCGCCGGATTCGCCATGCCCCGAATAATCGAAGCGGGTGCAGGCGCGGCCTTGCGCCGCCGCCCAGTTGTCGAGCGCCTCGGCCTTGGTGCCCCTCATGTCCGACATGAAGCCGCCGAGCCAGAACAGGCCGGGCCCGCCGCCGTCGCGTTGGCGCACGGCGATATCGCGCGCGGCTGCGCCTGCTCCAACTTTCAGGCTTTTCAGGATAACGTCGCTCATTCGTCTGATTCGCTTTGTGAGGCATCCCAGCGAGACGCCGGTCTTATCCGTTTCGCTGCAAAAGGCGGATGAAAGCAAGAGGCAATTCAGGGACCGGACTTCAAGCATGAGCACGCAAGCCCGTGCATCACCGGAACAGATGCGCCGCCTCGCCGGCGCCACCATCCTGCAGCTCGCTCCCGATAACCCGGTAACCGGACGTAATGCGCTCACCATCGCGTCGCTGCTGCAGCATTCCGGCGCCCGCCCCGTCATCGCCGGGCGCAACGGAAAGCTCGCCGATGAATGGCGCCTGGCCGGCGGCGAATGGCTGAGCCTCGATCACGACAGCGTCAATCCGCTCAAGCTCCGGCGCAACGCGGCACGGCTCGAGAAATTCATCGCCCGCGAACGCGTCGACATCGTCCACGCCTATAGCGCCGGCGCGGCCTGGAGCGCGCTTGCCGCGACCGACAAACTCGCAGTCTGGCTCGTGACCAATCTGCCCGAAACGATTCCCGCGCGGCGCAGCCTGCGCGCCCTCTATCAGACCTCGCTCGCGCGCGGCGACCATGTGATCGTGCATTCCTCGTTCACCGCGGCGCCGATGATCGAGCGCTTCGACATTCCGCGCGAGCGCGTCACCGTCGTACCCAATCCGATCGACGCGCAATTATTCGATCCGGCGACGATGCGACCGGAACGCGTCGTCGCATTGCGCAAGGCATGGAAAATTCCGGAGGGCGATCGCATCGTTCTGGTTCCGGGGCCGATCGCAGCATCGGCCGGACAAAGCATCCTTGTCGACGCGGCCGGCCTTCTTTCGCCGGACCTGCTGCGGAGCGTGACATTCGTCTTGCTCGGCGACACGAAAGGCGGCCGACGATATGGCCGCGCGCTGACGAAGCGCATCGCCGCGCAGCCTGCGAAATTCCGATTGCCCGGACGCTGTCCCGACTGGCCGGCGGCGCTCGCGGCGTCCGACATCGTTGCGATGCCTGCGATCGAGCCGCAGATTTTCGGACGGCCGATACCGGAATCGCAGGCGATGGCGCGTCCGGTCATCGCATCGGCCATTGGCATTTTGCCGGAGAATATTCTGGCGCCGCCGCGGATGCCGGACGAGCTGCGCACGGGCTGGCTGGTGCGACCCAGCGATTCGGTCGCGCTCGCCGCGGCTTTGCGTGAATCATTGTCGCTTGATCTTGCGGCTTACCGCGCACTCGCCGCGCGGGCGCGGCAATTCGCCGAGTTCATGTTTTCGCCGCAAAACGTTGCCACTTCGATCCTCAATATCTACGCGAGCCTGCTGTCCGGACAGCGGTAACGGATTGCATCCTCTTGCAATCCGGACTAAGACCGCATGACCGATCGCAGCGCACGCGTACCGTGTTTCTGCCCCCGCGATCCGCACTAAGATTCACGATTTTCAGAGGTTCGATGCCTTCCGGTTCCGCGGCCCGTATTCTTGCGCAGAGTGAACCGGATGGCTTCATGTACGCCACGGATCGCTCCAACGTCACCAACATCAATCCGCTGACCGTCCTCATTGTCGTGCCGAGCCTGCAGGCCGGCGCCGCCGATCTTGGCGTTGTCGATCTCGTGCGCATTCTTGCCGCGGCCGGCAACCGGCCGATCGTGCTGTCGAGCGGCGGACGGCTGGAAGCGGACGTCTCAGCACTCGGCGGCGAATTCATCCGCGCCGATGTCGCGAGCAAGAATCCGTTCGTGATGATGCGCAATGCCGGCATCATGCGCCGCATCGTCCGCAAGGAACGTTGCGACATCATCCATGCGCATGGCCGCGCGCCGGCCTGGAGTGCGTGGATCGCGTCGCGCCTGACCGGAATTCCGTTCGTCACATCCTGGTATAAAGGCTTCCGCGAACAGAACGTCTTCAAGCGCCTCTACAACAGCGTGATGGCGCGCGGCGACCGCATCATCGCGGTGAGCGACCAACTCGCCGAACTGATCAGCCACCGCTATGGAATCTCCTGGGGCCGGATCAACGTTGTTCCGCTGGCCATCGATCTGCAGCGCTTCGATCCGGAAGCGATCGCGCCGGAGCGTATCGATTCCATTCGCCGCGCATTCGGCGTCGAGCCCAGTGCGAAACTCATTCTGGTGACCGGCCGCCTGCTGCGGCGCAAAGGCCATCATCTCGTGGTGCAGGCCGTGCACCGGCTCAAGGATATGGGCCTGAAGGATTTCGTTTGCGTCTTCGCAGGCGAGGATCACGGCAAGAGCCGCTACACCGGGGAATTGTGGGATCTCGTGCTCGCGACCAGGACCGCGGATGTCATCCGCATGACCGGACCGGTCGAGGATCTCGCGGCGGCTTATGCGGCGGCGAGCGTCGTGGTCTCGGCCGCGACGCAGGACGAAGGGCTGCAGCGCACCATTCTCGAAGCGCAGGCCATGGCAAAGCCCGTGATCGTGTCCGACCTCGGCGCCGGCCCCGAAGTCGTCCTGGCGCCGCCGTCGGTATCGGAAGACCGGATGACCGGCCTGCGCTTTTCGGCCGGGGACGATGCCGCCCTTGCCGCCGCCCTGATCCGGCTGTTTTCCATGCCGGAAGCGGCCCGGCGCGCGATCGGGGCGCGCGGCCACAACTGGGTGACCAGCCATTTCGACGCCTCGGCGATCGCCGATCTGACGCTCAAGCTCTATGCCGAAGTGGTCCGGAGCCGTAAAACCTGAATGGTTTACGCCGTGTAACACTCTCACCGATGCTCGGTCGAACCGTCAACGCCGATCGGCGTTGACTTACGAGTGTTTTCTCCCGATCTTCATTCAAGCCTTAGGTCCGGGACGAGGCATAGCCGGCCGATCCGACCTGAAGGCCCGTTGCAACAGCAGAGGAGTTACTTGCCATTCGTCGCCCAATGAGAACCGCGCCTCCCGTCCAGAAAGACGGCCCGCGAGTCAACGAAGAGATCCGCAACCGCGAAGTCCAGCTGATCGATCAAAACGGCCAAAACCACGGAACCGTGGATACGCAAAAGGCCCTGAGCATGGCTCAGGAGGCAGGCCTCGACCTCGTCGAGATATCCCCGAACAACAATCCGCCGGTCGTGAAGATTCTCGACGTCGGCAAGTACAAATATCAGGCGCAGAAGAAAGCCGCCGAAGCGCGCAAGAAGCAGAAAGTCGTCGAGGTCAAGGAAATCAAGTTCCGGCCGATGATCGACGACCACGATTATGACGTGAAGCTGCGTTCCATGCATCGCTTCTTCGAGGACGGCGACAAGGTGAAAGTCACACTGCGCTTCCGCGGGCGCGAAATGGCGCACCAGGAACTCGGAACGCGGCTGCTCGACCGCGTCAAGGGAGACATCGCCAAGATCGCCAAGGTCGAGTCCGAGCCGCGCTTCGAAGGCCGCCAGATGATCATGATCCTGGCGCCGCGCTAAGCGACGCTTCCCGCAAGACAAAACGCCCGCAGATTGCTGCGGGCGTTTTTTGTGCCTGACGTCCGGATCAGCCGGCGCGCTTTTCCGCCTCCCAGCGGCCCGCGCATGACGTCGTCGAGGACTTCCCTTTCCAGGTTCCCGCGCCGGAGGACGATGACAGCCGGCCGGAACCATTCGCGCTCTGATCGCCGCGCTGCACCGTGGCGTTCAGTCTTCCGCTGGCGTCGACGCGGCCGGTCAGCGTGACGGCGGCCTCGCCGGAATATTTCACTTGGCCGTTCACCACCTTCACCGGATAGCGGTAGGCACGGTCGCAGGTGCCAGCCTCGGTGATGATGACGACACTCCATTCGCCGTCGAAGTTCGACGCGGCCGGGGCCTGGCCGGCCGCACCGGCCAATCCAGCCAGAACAGCGAAAACAGGGATGAGAGGCCGCAGAGGGCCCGCACGAACACTCATGTGATGCTCCAGAAACCGTTGTGACGCCCTTTCAGGGCCGATTGCGGGGGAAACGGGGGCTTTGGGGCCAGGGTTCCTGCGACTAACGGCGAAGGGCTCCTGGAAGGCCCGTATCGGCTCGTAGCGGGATCAAAAGGTTGTGTTTTTAGGGGGTCTCTGCCATAAACCGGCCCTCTCGCCGCCCGGCTGATTAAGGGCTGCCGTGGCGGCTGAGACCAAGCTCAATCCGAGCAACGCTCACGTTCGAGCACCACCGGCACGGTGCGCCTTTGGCGTGCTTTTGGTCGGTTTCACAGGAGAGCCAAATGCCCAAGATCAAGACCAAATCGGGCGCCAAAAAGCGCTTCAAGATTACCGGCACCGGCAAAGTCAAAGCCGCCCATTCCGGCAAGCGCCACGGCATGATCAAGCGGACCAAGAAGCAGATCCGTCAGCTGCGCGGCACCGACGTCCTGTTCAAGACGGACGGTGACAACATCAAGAAATACTTCCTTCCCAACGGCTGACGCCACAACACGTAAAGGAGATCTGTCATGGCCCGCGTCAAACGTGGCGTCACCTCGCACGCCAAGCACAAGAAAGTCTTCAAGGCCGCCAAGGGTTTTTACGGCCGCCGCAAAAACACCATCCGCATCGCCAAGCAGGCGGTCGAGAAGGCGAACCAATACGCCTTCCGTGACCGCAAACGGAGAAAGCGCACCTTCCGCGCGCTCTGGATCCAGCGCCTCAACGCCGCGGTGCGTCCGTTCGGCCTGAGCTATTCGAAGTTTATCGACGGACTTGCGAAAGCCGGCATCACGGTCGACCGCAAAGTGCTCTCGGATCTTGCGATCCACGAGCCGGCGGCGTTCCAGGCGATCGTCGAAAAGGCGAAGTCGGCTCTACCGGCACGCGCCTAACGTTGTCATTCAGGCCCGGCATCCGCCGGGCCTGACAAAAAGCTGCCGGCGGCTCTGCCATGTCCGATATCGGGAAGCTTGAAAGCGAGATCATGGGCGCCGTCTCCGCCGCCGCGGACGAGGCGGCGCTCGAGGCCGTGCGCGTCGGCGCGCTTGGCAAGAAGGGCTCGATTTCCGAACTCCTCGGTACACTCGGCAAGATGACCCCCGACGAGCGCAAGGCGCAGGGGCCGCTGATCAACGGCCTGAAAGAGCGCGTCACCGCCGTGATCGCCGCCAAAAAAACCGCGCTCGCCGACAAGGCGCTCGACGCGCGGCTCAACACCGAGACCGTCGACGTCACTCTGCCCGTTCGCGAAGCGCCGGCGGAAACCGGGCGCGTGCATCCGATCAGCCAGGTGATCGACGAGCTCACCGTGATCTTCGCCGATATGGGATTTGCCGTTGCCGAAGGTCCGGACATCGAGACCGACGATTACAACTTCACCAGGCTGAATTTTCCCGAAGGCCATCCGGCGCGGGACATGCACGACACGTTCTATTTCAATCCGAAGCCGGACGGCTCGCGGATGCTGTTGCGCACGCACACCTCGCCGGTGCAGGTGCGCACGATGCTGTCCCAGAAACCGCCGATCCGCGTGATCATCCCCGGCCGCACCTATCGCAGCGACTCTGACCAGACCCACACACCGATGTTCCACCAGGTCGAAGGCCTTGTGATCGACAAGGGTTCGCATCTCGGCCACTTGAAATGGATCCTCGAGGAATTCTGCAAGGCGTTCTTCGAAGTGGACGCCGTGAAGATGCGCTTCCGGCCGTCCTTCTTTCCGTTCACCGAGCCGTCGCTCGAAGTCGACATCCAGTGCCGCCGCGACAAGGGCGAGATCCGCTTCGGCGAAGGCGAGGACTGGCTGGAGATTCTCGGCTGCGGCATGGTGCACCCGAACGTGCTGAAGAATTGCGGACTCGATCCGAGCGAGTACCAGGGCTTCGCCTGGGGCATGGGGATCGACCGCATCGCCATGCTCAAATACGGCATGCCCGACCTGCGTCCGTTCTTCGAGGCGGATGTGCGCTGGCTTTCACATTACGGCTTCCGCCCGCTCGATTTCCTGACGCTCGCCGGCGGCCTGTCGGCGTGACGCCATGAAGTTCACACTCGATTGGCTCAAAGAGCATCTCGACACGAGCGAAAGCCTGTCTGCGATCACGGACAAGCTGACCATGATCGGCCTTGAGGTCGAGAAAGTCGAAGACAAGGCGAAATTGCTCGCGCCCTTCACCATCGCGCGGGTGATCGAGGCCAAACAGCATCCGAATGCCGACCGCCTGCGCGTCTGCATGGTCGACGCAGGCGACGGCAAGCCGGTGCAGGTCGTGTGCGGCGCGCCCAATGCACGCACCGGCATGATCGGCGTGTTCTCGCCGCCCGGTACCTACATTCCTGGAAAAGACATCACGCTTGGCGTCGGCACCATCCGCGGCGTCGAAAGCCGCGGTATGCTGGTGTCGGAAGCTGAGCTCCTGATCTCGGACGATCACGACGGCATCATCGAGTTGCCCGCGGACGCGCCGATCGGCGGCTCCTACGCAAAATATGCCGGCCTCGACGAAGCGGTGATCGAGATCAATCTCACGCCGAACCGTCCCGATTGCACCGGCGTCAACGGCATCGCGCGCGACCTCGGCGCGACTGATATCGGCAAATTCAAGGAGAACACGCCGAAACAGGTCAAAGGCACGTTCCCCTGTCCGGTCAAGGTCACGCTCGATTTCGGCACGACGCCGCCGCTGTGCCCCGCTTTCGCTCTGCGGCTGGTGAAAGGCGTGAAAAACGGCCCGTCGCCGGAATGGTTGCAGAAGCGGCTGACCGCCATCGGCCTTCGGCCGATCAACGCGCTGGTCGACATCACCAATCTCGTTACCTTTGACCGCGGACGTCCTCTGCATGTGTTCGACGCCGCCAAGGTCCGTGGCCATATCACGGTCCGCCGCGCCAGGAAGAGCGAGCGTTTGCTCGCGCTCGACGGCCGAACTTACGAGCTCGACGACACGGTCTGCGTGATTGCCGACGAGAAGGGGGTCGAATCGCTCGCGGGCATCATGGGCGGCGAGGCGTCCGGCTGCTCGGAAGCGACGACCGACGTGCTGATCGAGTCGGCTCTATGGGACCCGCTCAACATCGCCCAGACCGGCCGCAAGCTCGACATCCATTCCGACGCGCGCTACCGCTTCGAGCGCGGTGTCGATCCCAATTTCATGCTGCCGGGCCTCGAGCTCGCGACGGAGCTTGTCATCAAACTCTGCGGCGGACAGGCGTCCGAGGTTACGCTCGCCGGTGAAGCCAAGTCGCCCGACAAGCTGATCGAATTCCCGGTCGATGAAGTCAAACGCCTCGCCGGGCTCGACCTGCCTTTGCCCGAGATGAAGCGCATTCTCGAAAAGCTCGGCTTCTTCGTTGCCGGCACCGGCAAAAGCGTGAAAGTCGCGGCGCCGTCCTGGCGGCCGGATATCGAGGGCAAGGCCGATATCGTCGAAGAAGTCGTGCGCATCGCCGGCGTCGAGCGCGTTCCCTCGACCGAATTTCCGCGTGGCGAGGCACCGCGCAAGCCGGTTCTGACCTCCGCGCAAGTTCGCCTGCGCAAAGCCAAGCGCGCGCTCGCCACGCGAGGCCTCGTCGAAGCCGTGACGTGGTCGTTCATTTCGAAGCCGCAGGCCGAATTGTTCGGAGGTGGCGCGCCGGCGCTGGCGCTCGCCAATCCGATCGCGGCCGACCTCTCCGACATGCGGCCGAGCCTTATTCCCGGCCTCGTTGCCGCCGCGCAGAAGAATGCCGATCGCGGATTTCCCGATGTCGCGCTATTCGAAGCCGGACAGATTTTCAAGGGCGACAATCCGGAAGATCAACTGACAGCCGCCTCGGGCGTACGGCGCGGCCTGTCGAAAGGCGACGGCGCCGGACGGCATTGGCTGAACGGCAGCAAGGGCGCCGATGTCTTCGACGCCAAGGCCGACGCGCTCGCGGCGCTCGCCGCGGCCGGCGCGCCGACGCAGGCATTGCAGATCGTGCCTGGCGGTCCCGCCTGGTTTCACCCCGGCCGCAGCGGGACGATCCAGATCGGCCCGCAGAATGTCCTCGGCCATTTCGGCGAATTGCATCCGCGCGCGCTGACCGCGCTCGATGCGGAGGGGCCGATCGCCGCGTTCGAGGTGATCCTCGAGAAAATTCCCGAGCCGAAGGCGAAGCCGACCCGCGCCAGGCCGATGCTCGAATTATCGCCGTTCCAGCCGGTGACGCGCGATTTTGCTTTCGTGGTCGATCGGGCGGTTAAGGCGGCCGATATCGTGCGCGCCGCGCAGAATGTGGACAAGAAGCTGATCACGAACGTGACGGTGTTCGACATCTATGAAGGCAAAGGCATCGATCCCGGCAAGAAATCCATCGCCATCGCCGTGACGATGCAACCTCGTGAGAAGACGATGACCGACGAGGAGATCGAGGCGTTGGCCGGCAAGATCGTCGCCGAAGTGGTAAAGCGCACCGGCGGCACGTTACGGGGCTAAGCCGGCAACAGGTCCGCGTAAGCGAAGCCCTCGCGCTCGACTGTTTCGCCGACACTGACGCGGATGGGCCGCGCAAACATCGGGCCCGCCTTCACGAAGGAATGAAACTCGCCGTTCTCGCCGCAGGGATCGATGCCGGCCGGCAGCGCTGAGAGCAGCGCGTTGTCGAAGCGGCGGCCCGCGAACGACGCCGACAGCTTTTTGAGATCGACGGTCGCCAGATGCGCCTCGACGCCGGCGTCGATCATCTCCTGCGCCAGCTTGTCGGTCGGACGGAGCCAGAGCGGAAACACGCCGGTCATGCCGATGGCTGCGAGTTTCTCTTCGCGATAAGCGCGAAGATCCGCAAGGAACAAATCGCCGAAAATCACATGCCTGACGCCGTCCGATTTCGCCTGCGCCAAGGCCGCCGCCATTTCGCGCTCATAGATTTCGTTTGAGCACGGAAACGGAATGCGCACGACGATCGACGGCAAGCCGGCCGCGTCGAGCTGTACACGCAACAATTCCTCGCGCACGCCATGCATGCTCACGCGCGAGAACGTATCGGTGACGGTGGTGAGCGCCGCGACAATCTCGTAGTTGCCGGCGCAACGGACTTCATGCAGCGCGAAGGCGCTGTCCTTGCCGCTTGACCAGGCGATCAGCGCTTTCGGCTGCCGCTTCATCGCTGCCGCCGTTGCGGGCGCTTTTGTCGTTGCGGCGCTGGCGCCGGCTCCGGCTTCCGGCCGATGCCGAAAATCCGCAGCGCCGCGGCGGCCGCGCGCTCCCCGGATTCCCAGGCGCCGCCGACCGTGCCCCACAATGTCTCGTGTACGGCCTCGCCCGCAAAGAACACGCGCTCGCGCAACGGCTCCATCAGCACACGCCGCGAAGGCTGCCCGCCGACGGCTGCCGCCGAGAACGCACCGAGCGCGAAAGGTGAGTCGTTCCATTGCGTCGCATGCGTCTTGCCGACGGCTTTGCCGATGTCGTTTCCGTAAAGCCCCGTCAGCCATTCGGTCGCAAAGGCCGTCATCGCGCCCTGCCCGCGCGCGGCAAGCTCGCGGCCGAATGTCCCGGCGACATCCACAAAAGCGAGCGTCGAACCGCCGACATTGGCGAGCAAAGCCGCCGTGCGATCGGATTCCGCCTTCTCGAACATCAGATCGTCGCGCTGCAAGCCGAGCGGATTGCCGGGCAATTCCAGTATGATCCGGTCGTAGCTGCCCAGCGAGAGCTTCGCGCAGGCGTCGAGCTGGCGCTTGGGCAGATCGGGCGTGAACTTGATCTTGCCACTGGTCAGCACATTGGTCGACACGGTGACGATGACCGCGCTGGCGCTGACACGGCCATTGCCGGAAACAATCTCAACGCCGCCGCGGCTCGACGTATTCACTTGCGTGACCGGCGCCGACAATTCCATCGGCAAACCCTCGGCGAGCTTCATCAGCAACGCGCCAAAACCCTGGCGGCAGAAGGCGTCGATGTCGCGTTCGGCGGATTTGGCGAAATCCATAGCCGAAATGTCGCGCAGATCCTTGCCGCAGCCGAATGGCCCGAGAAAAAATTCCACCACCGGCTGCAGGTCGCCGAGATCCTTCGGGATCGCCTGCACGACGGACATGTCCACCTTTCCGCGCGCAGCATCCTGGATCGCGCGGTTGCAGCGCACGAGCGCGGCCAGGAAATCCTCCATCTCACCTTCGCGCGCATAGCGCCGTCCGACCCGCAGCCGCTGACCGGGCGGCGCCGGATAGACATCGAGCCCGGCTGCAAGCGCAAGCTTTGCAACCGGATTGATCTCCGGCATGTGGATCCAATGCGCGCCCAGATCAACGGGCACATCAAAAAGACTGGTGTCGGTAAGGCAGCGCCCGCCTGCGCGGTTCGCAGCTTCCAGAATGATGGGACGCTTTCCAGCCGCGATAATGCGGCGGGCGGCGGCGATGCCGGCCGCCCCGGCGCCGATGATCGCGATGTCGGCATTGCCCACGCCCGACTGGCCGAATGCCGGTGCCGCGGCAAGGCCCGCGGTCGCGGCCAGGAACGAGCGTCTGCTGATGTCGATCATGGTTTCCGGAACGTTTCCAGCAGCGAAGGTGATAGCGCGAATTACCGCTTTCCGGCAAACGCCATGGCTAATGAGCCGTCACCGCGACACCGCCCACGATGAACCAAATTGCAAGGGGTCTTGCCTTAAATTGCCGGTGCGATCCGCGATGCGGACGCGGGCCGCAGAAGCGGCTGGGGGATGCGGCATGAGCATGATGCTCGATGGTTTTGGGCGTGTGATCGCCCGCTATCTGGAACGGCCGGTGCAGGGCTATGAGCCCTTCACGCCGAGCGATCCGGCCGCCTTGCGCACCACTTTGCAGCCGGGCGACGTGCTCCTGGTCGAAGGCAACAATCACATTTCCGGCGTCATCAAGTATCTGACGCAATCGACCTGGTCGCATGCCGCGCTCTTTGTCGGGCGTGTCGGCGACCGCGAGACGTCGTGCGGCGAGCCGCTGGTTCTGGTCGAGGCCAACCTCGGCGAAGGCGTCGTCGCCGCGCCGTTGTCGAAATACGAACGCTTCCATACCCGCATCTGCCGGCCGAGCGGATTGAGCGCGCAAGACCGCGCGCGCGTCTGCGCCTACGCCGCCGAGCGGATCGGCTTCGATTACGATCTCAAGAACATCCTCGACCTGATGCGATATCTGTTTCCGATGCCGATGCCGCGCCGCTGGCGCCGCCGCATGATGGCGATGGGATCGGGCGATCCCTCGCGCATCATCTGCTCGGCCTTGATCGCGCAGGCCTTCGACAATGTGCGCTACCCGATCCTGCCCAAGATCACCAAGGTGGAGAGCGAAGACGCGCGCGACGAGATCCTTGAAATCCGCCACTCGTCGCTTTACGCGCCGCGCGATTTCGACATCTCGCCCTATTTCGAAGTGGTGAAACCGACCCTGCAGGCGGGATTCGATTACCGGAAGATGCAATGGGCCGACATGCCGGTGGTGCAGCAGATCGGCGGCGACCCGCTGCCGCTTGCCGAGGACGGCGCCACGCTCGTGCCGGAGCAGAGCGACGAAGCCGGCAAGGTCGCGCAGAGCGCGTAACGTACTCGTAGGGTGGGCTAAGCGAAGCGAGCCCACCATCTTCGTGCAGTCGCATCCACGTGGGCACGGCGCAAGCGCGCCTTTGCCCACCCTACGGCGGCGTCATCCCGATTAATTTGTCAAACAGCCCAGTCTTGAATCGACACGCGTTCTCGTTCTCGCGGCGGGAGGCCCGCCCGAGCTTTTGCTTTTCTCCCC
>CAYJNT010000025.1:0-17381 GCA_964370945.1 uncultured Hyphomicrobiales bacterium
CTGCGCAGGCGTGCCGGATGTGAAGGGGGAGCGGCGCCTGCGGTCACGATTCGCACTCGTGGTCCCGGGAGTCCTTGGATGCGGCCTCCCGGCGTAAGATAGACGCCCAGGGCTTAGTCCTTACACCCTCCCGGAGCCGTTTGGCCGGCACCGGGATCAAAGGGAAGCGGGGCCCCAAGGATTGAAGACGCCGCGGTGGAGCGCCGTAAGGCGAGGCCGATCCGGCAGGATCGGTCCCGTGCCCTTGCAAGGCACGGACTCTACCCGCGCCATACGGCGCTCTGCTCCCTCTTTTGAGGGGGCAAATCGAAATGCAGTCCGAGACTCGCGCGGGATTTTCCGCCGCGAGAACGGCGGAGCATGTCAAGTGAACTGGGCTCTTTGACAATTTGGATCTGCTCTCACCCCGCCTCAGGATGAGGTTCGAGATATGAGCGCGTTGATTCTAAGACGTGGATGTCAAGCCCCGGCCATGATGGCTGATGGATTGGAACCCTCTCGCCTCCGGTGTAGTTATCGCAAGGCCGCCGCCACGCGAGATCGCCGTTTGCTCAGCCCCATCGTCGAAACCGATATTCCCGCGCGCCTCGATCGCCTGCCCTGGCGCCGGTTTCACACCCTTGTCGTGGTGGCGCTCGGCATCACCTGGATTTTCGACGGCCTGGAGGTCACGCTTGCGGGCGCTTTATCGGGCGCGCTGAAGGCGAGCCCGTCGCTGCAATTCACCAACACCGATATCGGGATCGTCGGCAGCGCGTATCTTGCCGGCGCGGTGCTCGGCGCACTGTTCTTCGGCTGGCTGACCGACCGGCTCGGCCGCAAGAAACTCTTCTTCATCACGCTCGCGGTCTATCTCACCGCGACCGCGGCCACCGCATTATCCTGGAATCTGTGGACCTTCGCTCTGTTTCGCTTCTTCACCGGCGCGGGCATCGGCGGCGAATATGCCGCGATCAATTCCACCATCCAGGAACTGATTCCGGCGCGCTATCGCGGCTGGACCGACCTCTGCATCAACGGCAGCTTCTGGATCGGCGCCGCCGTCGGCGCATTCGGCTCGATCATCCTGCTCGATCCGGCGATCATCGATCCGGAATTCGGCTGGCGGCTCGCCTTCCTCATCGGCGCCGCCCTCGGGCTCATCATCTTTGCGATGCGATTCTGGATTCCGGAAAGCCCGCGCTGGCTGATGACGCATGGCCGCGCTGACGAAGCCGAGCGCATTGTCGAGGATATCGAGGCGCGGTCCGGCGCCGGCGCTCCGGCCGAGGCAATGGCGCGGGCGCGGCTGCAGCCGCGGCGGGCGACCGCGATCGCGGAAGCGATCCGCACCATGTTTGTGACTTATCGCCCGCGTGCGCTCGTCGGCCTCGCGCTGATGGCGTCGCAGGCCTTCTTCTACAATGCGATCTTCTTCACTTATGCGCTGGTGCTGACCGATTTCTATGGCGTGCCGTCGGAGCGCGTCGGCTGGTACATTTTGCCGTTTGCGCTCGGCAATGTGCTCGGCCCGATCCTGCTCGGACGCCTGTTCGACACCGTCGGCCGCCGCCGCATGATCTTCTTCACTTACGCGATGTCGGGCCTGTTGCTCGCGATCACCGGCTACCTTTTCATGCGCGGGGTGTTGTCGGTCGAGACCCAGACCGTCGCCTGGATGATCGTGTTCTTCTTTGCCTCGACCGCGGCGAGCTCGGCCTATCTCACGGTGAGCGAAACCTTCCCGCTGGAAGTGCGCGCGCTCGCCATCGCCGTCTTCTACGCGATCGGCACCGGCATCGGCGGCGTCGCCGGACCGTGGATCTTCGGCGCGCTGATCGACACCGGCTCGCGTGTCAGCGTGTTCGGCGGATACATCTTCGCGTCCGTGCTGATGATCGGCGCCGCGATCATTGCACTGCGCTATTGCGTCAATGCCGAGCGGCGTCCACTCGAGCACGTCGCGCGGCCACTTGCGTTTCTCGATTAGAACAACGGAGCGCAATCAGGCAAAGTGGGAACCGGTTTGCCGTCCGATTGCGCGACAAACTAAAAGACGAGCGCCGCGCCGGAAATCACCAGCAGCAGTGCCAGCGCCTGGCGGAAGCGCCGCTCGTCGAGCCGGCCGTAGATTTGCCAGCCCACCCAGCATCCCGCGAGCACGACCGGCAGCACGATCAGCGCCAGCAGCACCGCGTTCCAGTCGAACGCCATCAGCCCGATCGAGAGCATGACGCCGACATGCGCGAACAGGATGAACGGCTGGTAGACGGCGCGGGCGGCCTCCTTCTTCCAGCCGCGCAGCTGCGTCCAGATCGTCGGGATCACGCCGGAATAGCCGCCGATGCCGCCCATGAAGCCGCCGATCACGCCGATTCCGGCATCGGCGACGCGCCCGCCCCATTTGATCATCGGCAGATGCGGCGTGATGATCGCGTAGGCGCCGAACGCCATCAGGAACCAGCCGAGAAAGATTTTCACCGCGCCGGCGTCGCTCCTGGTCAGATAGTACACGCCGAGGGGAATGCCGATCGCGCAGCCAAGGAGAAACGGCCACAGCCGGCTGCGTTGCAGGTTGTGACGCATCGGCCAGATCAGCGAAACTTGCATGACTGTCCCGCAGAACACGATCAGGAAGGCGGCCCGCACCGGATCGATCACATGCAGCCAGATCGCCGATGCCACCACGGCGAACGCGAAGCCCGCGCCGCCGGTCGCGATCCCGCCGACGAAGGCGCCGACAAAGAGAATTGCGACCGTCGGCCAGGACAGGGCCGCCGCCAGTGATGGATCGCTGAACATCCGGTCTTTTGACTTTCCTCGCCCCGCTCGACTCTTCAAGCTCACGTTCTATAAAGATCATCAAAACAGGCAACAACATTCGGGGATGGACCATGCCGGAGCCGCATCTTCTGGTGCATGACAAGAAGGACACCGTCGGTGTCGTGGTGGTCGAGGGTCTGAAAGCCAACACCGACATGTTCTGCGTGGTGACGTCGGACAATTCATCGTTCAATCTGACCGCGCGGATGGATACGCCGATCGGCCACAAGATCGCGCTCACCGACATCAAGAACGGCGATACCGTCATCAAGTATGGCCAGGACATCGGGAAGGCGACCGCCGACATCAAAAAAGGCGATCATGTCCATATCCACAATCTGAAAACCAAGCGGTGGTGAGCGTCATGACCAAAGGCAACGGCAAGTCGAACTTGAGCTTCCGCGGCTGGCGGCGCGAGAATGGCCGCGTCGGCGTGCGCAATCATGTGGTGATCCTGCCGCTCGACGATCTGTCGAACGCGGCGTCCGAGGCCGTCGCCAACAACATCAAGGGCACGCTCGCCATTCCGCACGCTTATGGCCGGCTGCAATTCGGCGAAGACCTCGCGCTGTTTTTCCGCACCCTGATCGGCACCGGTTCCAATCCGAATGTCGCCGCGGTCGTGGTGATCGGCATCGAGGACGGCTGGACCAAGCGTGTGGTCGACGGCATCGCCAAGACGGGGAAGCCGGTGACCGGCTTCGGCATCGAGGGCACCGGCGATATCGGCACGGTCGCGAAGGCCGCGCGCGTCGCCAAGGATTACCTGCAATGGGCGTCTGAGCTGCCGCGGGAGGAGTGCGACATTTCGGATCTGTGGGTCTCGACCAAATGCGGCGAGAGCGACACCACGACCGGCCTCGCATCGTGCCCGGCGGTCGGCAACATGTACGACAAGCTCATCCCGAAAGGCATCTACGGCATATTCGGCGAGACCTCGGAAATCACCGGCGGCGAGCATCTGGCGAAAGCGCGCGCCGCGACGCCGGAGATCGGCGAGAAATGGTTCAAGGTCTGGCAGGCCTATCAGGACGACGTAATCGAGGCGCACAAGACCGACAACCTCTCGGATTCGCAGCCGACCAAGGGCAATATCGCCGGTGGGCTGACCACGATCGAAGAAAAGGCGCTCGGCAATCTGGAGAAGATCGGCCGCCAGTGCCGCTATATCGACGTCCTGGAGCCGGCCGAGGCGCCGGCGAAAGGCCCGGGGCTTTATTACATGGACACGTCGTCCGCGGCCGCCGAATGCGTGACGCTGATGGCGGCGGCCGGTTACGCGGTGCACACATTCCCCACGGGGCAGGGCAATGTGATCGGCAATCCGATCCTGCCGGTGATCAAGATTTCGGGTAATCCACGCACCGTCCGCACAATGTCCGAGCATATCGATGTCGATGTCTCCGGCGTTCTGCGCCGCGACATGACGCTCGAACAGGCGGGCGACGCCGTGATCGAGATGATCCTGCGCACCGCCAACGGGCGTCTCACCGCGGCCGAAGCGCTCGGCCATCGCGAATTCTCGCTGACCAAATTGTACCGGAGCGCGTGACGCGCGATCGTCCATGCCGGTGCTGACGCTCGCGCAATCGGAAGAGCTCGCCGTCCGCACCCTGACGCGCTGCCGGACGTCGGAAGCGAATGCACAGAGCGTGGCGCGGGCCCTCGTCGCAGCCGAAGCCGAGGGCCTCAAGGGTCACGGACTATCGCGGCTTCCGATTTATGCGGCGCAAGCGAAGGTCGGGAAGGTCGATGGCTTTGCCAAGCCGGCGGTGACGAAGCCCAAGCCGTCGGTTGTTGCCGTCGATGCGGCGCATGGCTTTGCTTATCCGGCGATTGACGCCGCCTTGTCGGAACTTCCGGCCGCTACGCGCACGCAAGGCGTGGCGGTGGCGGCGATCTCCCGCTCGCATCATTGCGGCGCGGCGGGGCATCCGGTCGAGCGGCTGGCGGAAGCCGGCCTCGTCGCGCTGATGTTCGCCAACACCCCCGCCGCGATCGCGCCTTGGGGCGGATCGACAGCTTTGTTCGGCACCAATCCGATCGCCTTTGCCTGTCCGTATCCCGGCCACGCGCCGATTGTTGTGGACCTGTCGCTCTCCAGGGTCGCGCGCGGCAACATCATGGCGGCGAAGCAACGGGGCGAGACAATCCCGGAGGGCTGGGCGCTGGACGAAAGGGGTGGGCCGACGACCGATCCGGACGCGGCCTTGCGCGGGACCATGCTGCCGCTCGGCGATGCCAAGGGCACGGCGTTGGCGCTGATGGTGGAATTGCTGGCGGCGGGACTGACCGGTTCGAACTTCGCCGCCGAGGCGTCGTCGTTCCTGGATGCCAAGGGTCCGCCGCCCGGCACGGGTCAATTGATCATCGCCTTCGATCCGGCGGCCCTCGGCGGCCCGAATGCGTTGGGGCGTTTCGCGGCCCTCGCCGCATCGATCGAAGAGCAGCCTGGCGCGCGGCTGCCCGGCAGCCGGCGGATTGCAGCGCGGGAAAAGGCGCAGGCGGACGGCCTGACCGTTCCTGAAACGCTCTTGGTGGACATCGAGACGGCCTGATGCGGGCAAAAGCGCGCTCCCGCCCGGTTCCGGTCCGTATTCGCAAAGGCCGGCTCGCCGATATCGACGCCCTGCTGGTGCTGGAGCAAAGCGTGTTCACCGTCGATCACCTGTCGCGGCGGAGTTTCCGGAACTTTCTGACCTCGCCCTATTCGGTCCTGCTGGTGGCGGACGAGGGCGGCGGGATTTCGGGCTATGTCCACGTCCTGTTTCGGCCAAGGAGCCGGGCCGCGCGGCTCTATTCCATCGGTGTTGCCGCCCGCGCGGCCGGCCGCGGCATCGGCATCGCTTTGCTGAAGGCGGGGGAGCAGGCGGCACGCAAGCGCCGGACGACCCTGATGCGGCTCGAAGTGCAGTCGGGCAATCGCGCGGCCATCGCGCGCTACGAAAAGTCCGGTTACCGCCGGACCGGACGTCTATCCGGCTATTACAACGACGGCAGCGATGCGCTCCGCTACGAGAAACTCCTTGTGGCGGGGTGAGGCCGTCCCCAACTGACCGCACGGAATGCGGTCAGGGACGCGGGGACACGCCGTGCGCGAAGAATCTGTGAATAGAGACTTCCATCGCCGCGTTTTCCGGCTATCACTGGCAGAATTGGGACTATTGGAATCAGGCCCGACGCTCAGCATGGCCGCCCTCCGCGGCCAGATCAGATGACCACACAGCGCATAGAGCGATCCGTTCGCGCCATCACACGGTCAAGGCCCCGCGCATGACCGGCTGGGTCATTCTCGTCGATCAGGCCAAGGACTTCCCCAACGCCGATACCCCCCACAAGGTGATCGCGACCGGCGAATATCTCGCTCGTCCCCGCCTGTTCGACAGCGGCCGGCCGAAGCTCGTCAATCTGTCGCGCTCCTACAATTACCAGTCCAAGGGCTATTACGCCTCGCTCCTTGCCGAGGCGCGGGGCCACCGCATCGTCCCGACCGTGGAGACGATGCTGGAGCTGCGTGAAGCCAAGCTCTACGAGCACGCGCTGCCGGAGCTGGAAGACGAGCTGAACAAATGCGCGCGCAAGGCCGATTTCCAGCCGGAGGGTGAATTCAAGTTTCTCGTGTGCTTCGGCATTTCGCGCGACGAGCGTTTCGATACTTTCGGCCGCCTGCTGTTCGACTGGTTCCGCTGCCCGGCGCTCGAAATCACGATCGAGCCCGGGCACTGGCTGAGCATCGAACGCATCCGGCCTCGCACGATCAACCGTCTCGCCAATGGCGAGATCGCGTTCTTCCACGAGGCGCTGCACCAGCACACCAAGCGCGAATGGCGCGATCCGAAGGCGCGCTCGGTGTCTAAATACGATCTCGCGATCCTGCACGATCCGAACGAGAAAATCCCGCCGTCCTCGGTCAACACGATCAAGCATTTCGCGCGCATCGCGGAAAAGCTCTCGGTCGATGTCGAGCCGATCACGCGCCGGCAACTGGCCGAGCTTGCGGAATTCGACGGCCTGTTCATCCGTGAGACGACCTCGATCGACAATCACACCTACCGCTTCGCGCGCCGCGCCTGGCAGGAAGGGATGCCGGTCATCGACGATCCGATCTCGATGATCCGCTGCACTAACAAAGTTTTTCTGATGGAACTCCTGAGCTCCAACCAGGTGCCGACGCCGCCGACCCTGATGCTGGCGGAGGGCGCGGATCTGACCAAGCCGATGGACGAACTTGGCCTGCCGCTGGTGGTGAAAATCCCGGACGGCTCGTTCTCGCGCGGCGTGCACAAGGTGACGACGGCGGACGAATTCCGCCGCGTGACCGACGAGCTATTTGAAGAGACCGATCTCGTTCTGACGCAGAAATTCCTGCCGACCGAATTCGACTGGCGTGTCGGGATACTCGCGGGCGAGCCGCTGTTCGTGTGCCAATACCGGATGGCGCGCGGGCATTGGCAGATCGTCAAGCACCGGCCGGACGGGTCCTCCAGTGAAGGCGGCTTCCGCGCCTTCGATCTCGATCAGGCGCCGCGCGAGGTGATCGATATCGCGGTGCGCGCGGCCAAGCCCATCGGCGAAGGTTTTTACGGCGTCGACCTCAAGCAGACCGACAGCGGCATCGTCGTGATGGAAGTCAACGACAATCCCAATCTTGAGCACGGTATCGAAGACACCGTGGGCAAGGACGAGATCTGGATCAGGCTGTTGAAATGGTTCACTGACCGCTTCGAGCAGTGACACCTGCATCGGCTCGCGGGCTGTGCTTTTTGCCGCCGCTCGCTTATTCTCACCTTCGCCGGTAATCACAGGGATCAACAGGATGTTCGATCACATTACCAGGCCATGTCTGGCTGTCGCCGTCGCCATTGCGCTCGCGTCGCCGTCAATGGCCCAGACACTCGACAAGGTGTCCTTCGGCACCAATTGGGTCGCGCAGGCCGAGCATGGCGGCTTCTATCAGGCGGTCGCGGACGGCACCTACAAGAAATACGGCCTCGACGTCACCATCGTGCCCGGCGGTCCGAACGTGAACAACCGCATCCTGCTGCCGGTCGGCAAGATCGATTTCTTCATGAGCGCCAATTCGCTGCAATCGTTCGATGCCGTCGAGCAGAATGTGCCGACAATTGCCGTCGCCGCGATGTTCCAGAAAGACCCGCAGGTTTTCCTGGTGCATCCGGGGCAGGGCGTCGAGGTATTCGAGGATCTGAAGAAACTGACGCTCCTCGTCTCGAAGGAGGGCATCGGCACGTATTTTCAATGGATGAAGAAGGACTACGGCTTCGACGAGAAGAAAGTGAAGCCTTACACCTTCAATCCGCAACCGTTCCTCGCCGACAAGAGTATCGCGATGCAGGGCTATGTGACGTCGGAGCCCTTCGCGGTCGAGCAGGCGGCGAAATTCAAGCCGAAACTTTTCCTGCTCGCCGATCAGGGCTTCAACACCTATTCGACCCTGATCGAGACGCGGCGCGATCTCGTGGAGAAGAAACCGAACCTCGTGCAGCGCTTCGTCGATGCCTCCGCCATCGGCTGGTCCAATTATCTCTACGGTGACAACAAGGCCGCCAACGCGCTGATCAAGAAGCACAATCCGGAGATGAGCGATGCGCTGCTTGCGTACTCGGTCGCGACCATGAAGCAGTTCGGAATCGTGGATTCCGGCGATACGCTTAAGCTCGGCATCGGCGCGATGACCGACGCGCGCTGGAAGGATTTCTTCGACAAGATGGTGCGCTCAAGCGTAGTGAAGCCCTCGATCGATTACAGGAAATCCTACACGCTCAAGTTCGTGAACAAGGGCGTCGGCGTCAATCTGCGGCCAAAGCAATGACCGGGCGTTGCGGAGCTTGACGTGGCCTCAGCTCCTTCCGTCGTTGCATTGCGCGGCGTCGGAAAGACGTTCGGCAACGGCGTCACGGCGCTCAAGGGGATCGATCTCGATATCCGCGACCGCGAATTCGTGTCGCTGCTCGGCCCGTCCGGCTGCGGCAAGTCGACGGCCTTGCGGATCGTTGCCGGCCTGACCGATCCGACGAGCGGCCTGGTCATCTGGCGCGACCGCGACGTGACCGGCCATAGCCCCGCCGGCGAGGTCGGATTCGTGTTCCAGGACCCGACGCTGATGCCCTGGGCGAGCGTCACCGGCAATGTCTATCTGCCGCTCAAGCTGCAAGGACTGAGCGTGTCTGAGGCGGCGGCGGATATCGGCGATGCGCTTACACGCGTCGGGTTGTCGGATTTCAAGGATGCTTATCCGCGCGAGCTATCGGGCGGCATGCGCATGCGCGTGTCGATTGCGCGCGCATTGGTCACGCGGCCGAAGCTCCTCCTGATGGACGAGCCGTTTGCCGCGCTCGACGAGATCACGCGCTTTCGCCTCAACAATGATCTGCTCGGCGTCTGGCAGGCGATGGATGGCGGCGCCGGCGCGGTGGTGTTCGTCACGCACTCGGTCTTCGAATCAGTGTTCCTCTCCAGCCGTATCCTGGTGATGACACGGCGGCCCGGGCGCATCTTCACCGAGGTCGCGATCGATGAGCCCTATCCGCGGCAGGAAAGCTTCCGCACCTCCGCGAACTACGCCGCCTATTGCCGCAGGGTGTCCGACGCGCTGCACGAGGCGATGGCTTTGGAAACGGCGGCATGATGCCAAATTCGAAGCAGGACGGGATGACGCGCGAGCGGGTGATGCGCTTCTCGCTCCCGGTCGTCGCGCTGGCGCTTGGGATTCTCTTTTGGGATATCATGGTCCGGCTCAAATCGATCCCGCCTTATGTCTTGCCGGGTCCGGGCCTCGTGTTCCAGACGCTGGTCAATGACTGGCCGATCCTGTGGTCGTCGCTGATCGAAACGCTCAAGACCACGTTCGAGGGATTGCTGCTGGCGCTGTTCGGCGGCGTTGGATTGGCGATCCTGTTCAACCAGTCGCGCCTGGTCGAATATTCGCTTTATCCTTATGCCGTGATCCTGCAGGTCACGCCGATTGTCGCGATCGCGCCGCTCCTTTTGATCTATCTGCCGCAACAGGCCGCGGTGCTGGCCTGCGCCTGGATCGTGGCCTTCTTTCCGGTGCTGGCCAACACCACGCTGGGATTGAATTCGGTCGATCGCAATCTTGCCGACCTGTTTCGGCTTTACGGCGCGTCGCGCCTGCAAATCCTGCGTGACCTGAAACTGCCGGCCGCTCTGCCTTACATTCTCGGCGGGTTGAGAATCGCAGGCGGATTGTCGCTGATCGGCGCGGTGGTGGCCGAAATCGCGGCCGGATCGGCCGGCGCGGGTTCGGGCCTCGCCTATCGCATCGCCGAGTCCGGCTACCGGCTCAATATTCCGCGTATGTTCGCGGCCCTGGTCCTCTTGTCAGTCGCGGGCATCGTCATCTTCGCGTTGCTCTCGCTCTTGTCGCAGCTGATGCTGCGGCACTGGCATGAAAGCGCGATCGAGCCGGAAAGTTAGCCGGTCACCAGCTTGACGATGATCCCGAGCGCGGCCATGGCGGCCACGACCTCGATCAATCCGCGATGCAGCCAGAACGCCAGCACGCCGGCGATTGTCGCGAGCGCGGCCGTCTTGAGATCGAGCGCCCGCGGATCGAAGGCATACCAGCGCAGCCATCCGAGCTGCTTTTCCTGCACATGCCCGAACAGGACATGCAGCGCGAACCACACCGTCAGATTGAGGATGACGCCGACGACCGCGGCGGTGATCGCGGCGAGGGCGCCGGACAGGCGCTGATTGGCGCGCAATTGCTCGACGAATGGCGCGCCGACGAAAATCCACAGCATCGACGGCGTGAAGGTCACCCATGTGGTCATCAGTGCACCGAGGATGCCTGCCGTGATCGGCGAGAACGGCGCGGCATCGCGGAAGGCGGCAAGAAAACCGACGAACTGGGTGACGAGGATCAGCGGCCCGGGCGTTGTCTCGGCAAGGCCGAGACCGTCGACCATTTCCGGCGCCGTCATCCAGTGATGCGTTTCGACCGCCTGCTGCGCCATGTAGGCGAGCAAGGCGTAAGCGCCGCCGAAGCTCACGACCGCGAGCTTGGAAAAGAAGGCGCCGATGCTGACCAATACATGGTCTGGGCCGAGCGCGATCAACGCGAGCGCGATCGGTGCGCCCCAAGCCGCAAGCCCGACAATGGCGGCGACGATGGCCTGCCGCCAGCGGTCGGGCGCCGGCGCGGTCAGCCCTTCAATGTTCGTTTTCACGCCGAGAAGGGCCGGTGAAGAGCGCGCGACCAGAAATCCGATTGCCGCCGCTGCTGCGACGATCAGCGGAAAGGGCAGCGCAAGAAAGAAAATGCCGATGAAGGCCGCGAGTGCGAGCCCCATCAGCAAGGATGTCTTGAGCGCGCGTTTGCCGATGCGGATCAGCGCCTCGACCACGATCACGAGAACGGCCGCCTTGATGCCGAACAATGCGCCGTCGACGATCGAAAATCCGCGCCCGAGCGCGTAGAGAAGGCTCAGTCCGAGCATGAACAACGCGCCCGGCAGCACGAACAGGATGCCCGCGGTCAAGCCACCGCGCACGCCGTGCAAGAGCCAGCCGATATAGGTCGCGAGCTTCTGCGCTTCCGGCCCCGGCAGCAGCATGCAGAAATTCAGCGCGTGCAGGAACCGCGCCTCGTCGATCCATTTTTTCTCGTCGACCATCACGCGATGCATCATCGCGATCTGGCCGGCCGGCCCGCCGAAATTGACGCAACCGATCTTGAGCCAGATCTTGAAGAATTCATCGAAGGCCGGCGTTTGTGCGCGACCGTCGCTGCGGGCCGTTTCAATCGCGGTCACGATCGTTACGCTGCCTTTATCGGCCAGTTGTGACGCTCTTCGCCGGCAAAGCGCAAATATGCGAACAGCCCATCGTAGACGATGAAGCCCCGTTCGAGCAGACCGTGATCGTCATCGGCCGCAAGCGCGGACAACCCGAGCGAGATCGCGTGCAATCCGGACGCTTCCGGCGCGAGATCGTGCCGAGCGGTATCTGCGCCGCGCACGATCAGGGCCAGCCGATTAAGCGAAGGCTCGCCCTCGAGGCCGAACAATTTCAGCATGGTGTCGAACGAGCAGCGCTCGCCCTCATGCGAAATCTCGACGCCGTCGATGTCGAAAGGAATAGCGCCGGTCTCGCGCGCGACGGCCGGTACTTCCGGCGGATCGACGAACAGGATACGCGCGTCCGGATCGATGAAGCGACGGATCAGCCACGGGCAGGCGATGCGATCGATTTTCGGCCGCCGGCGCGTGACCCAGAGGCTTGGGCGCCGCGGCGCGAGGCGGTTGAGCGCGGCCTTTGCCACCACGGGCAATTTGGCATTTGTCCAGCCGGCATATCCGTCGACAAGGATGCTGGCTTGCACGCCCTGACCGCGCAGATCGGCGGCGATCATCTGGCTCAGTTCATGGCCGGCCTTGCAGGCCACAATGATCGGCCGCGACCGATCGAGCATCGGGGTCCACTCGGCGGCTTTCTGGGGATCGTACCAGGACGAGCCCGGCAGCATCCCTGGCGCCTGCTCGTACACGTCGCGCCGGCGTACATCGACGATGCGCGGCGCGTCGCCGCGGCCGATCAAATTCCATAATTCGCTTGCTGAGATCGAAAAGTTCGCAGCCATACGTCTCCTCCGTTCAGCGAAGGAAACGGTGCTTGGGCTGTCAGGCCTTGGAAAGGCGGGGCGACCGTCGCAGGCCCCACAGGTAAGATCGTATATGAGCCACAATCGGCCCGCAACCCGCGACTTGAGCATCGCACCTGCGCGCGCCGCCCCCTCGTCAGCCGCGCATCGCTTCGCTAGCCTTGTCGCAAATAACAAAATACGCGGGGAGGAGCATGAACAAGATCGATTTGAGCGGCAAGAATGCGGTTGTCACCGGCGGCGCGCAGGGCATTGGCCGGGCGGTGGTGGAACGGTTCCTGGAATCCGGCGCGGCGGTCGCGATCTGGGACCGGGATAAAAAGCTTGCCGAAAAGACCGCCGGGGAACTCAAGGACCGCGGCCGTGTGGCGGCAATTGCGGTCGACGTCACCAAGCTCGCCGATGTCGAGCGCGCGCGCGACGATACGGTCAAGGCGCTCGGCGGCGTCGACATCCTGGTCAACAATGCCGGCATCGCGGGCCCCACCATGAAGATGTGGGAGGTCAAGCCCGAGGACTGGGCGCAGACGATCAGCGTCAATCTCGACAGCCAATTCTATTGTTGCCGTGCGATCGTGCCGCTGATGATTGCACAGAAATACGGGCGCATCGTCAATGTGGCTTCCATCGCCGGCAAGGAAGGCAATCCGAATGCGGGACCCTATTCGGTGTCGAAGGCTGGCGTGATCGCGCTGACCAAATCGCTCGGCAAGGAGCTTGCAAATTACGATATCGCCGTGAATTGCGTGACTCCGGCCGCCGCGCGCACCGCGATCTTCGATCAGATCACGCAGGAGCACATAGACTACATGCTCTCGAAGATACCGCGTGCGCGTTTTGTGAAGGTCGAAGAGGTCGCGGCGCTGATCGCGTTCTGCGCCTCCGCCGACTGCTCGTTCACGACTGGAGCGGTGTTCGATATTTCCGGCGGGCGGGCGACCTATTGAGGACGTGTTGACGAGAGCCGCCAAGCGCCGCACCAAAAGCGCGGTCGTTCGCAAGCCGCTGCCGGCCAATGCCCGGATCAAGGGCATCGCGCTGATGTGCGCGGCGGTCTTGTGCTTCACCGGCATCGACACGTCCGCGAAATATCTCAATCACTATATGGACACCCTGCAGGTGGTGTGGGCGCGCTATCTCGGCGCTTTCGTGATCGGATTTATTTTCATCAATCCGTTGTTCACGCCGGGCCTGTTGCGAACCGAGCGGCCGTGGCTGCAACTCGGACGTTCGATCCTGCTCTTGCTCTCGACCATCCTCAACATCTTCGCATTGCGCTATCTGCAGCTCGACGAGACGATGTCGATCCTGTTCGCAACTCCGCTTCTGGTCGCGCTGTTGTCGATGCCGCTGCTCGGTGAATCGATCGGGCCGCGCCGGTGGGCGGCGATCATCATCGGCTTTTTGGGTATCCTGATCATCACGCGTCCTGGGCTCGGCAACATGCATCCGGCCGCACTGCTCACCGTGGTCGGCACGTTCTGCTTTGCGCTCTACAATATCAGCACGCGCGTTCTGTCGGCGACCGATTCCAGCGGCACCACGCTGTTCTATTCCAGCCTGTTCGGCGCGGTGCTGATGTCGTTGATCCTGCCGTTTGTCTGGTCGTGGCCGGGCGGTCCGCTGCAGATTGCCGTGCTTGTGATCATGGGAACGTGTGGTGCGCTCGGACATTACCTTTTGATTATCGCGCACCGTCTTGCGCCGGCATCGATCCTCGCGCCCTTCATCTATACCCAGATGATCTGGGTCGTGATTTCGGGTTATCTTGTTTTCAACGACCTGCCCAATCACTGGACGCTGATTGGGGGCGGCGTTGTGATCGCGTCCGGCCTCTATCTGCTCTACCGCGAGCGGAAGGTGCGCGGTGACGCCGGACCGGTGGCGTCGACGGAACCGCCGCAATAATCTGTTCTGGTGCAAGGTTGCGTCAATTTGAGGTTCAGCCATGTATGACAATCTTCTCGCGAATGTTCCGACCGATCTCTACATCGGCGGGAAGTGGCGGAAATCCTCCGACAATCAGCGCTTTGACGTGATCGATCCGGCGACCGAGAAAAAGGTCGCCTCGGTCGCGAGCGCGACGACCGACGATGCGATCGCGGCGGTCGATGCCGCGCAGGCCGCGTTTGAAGGCTGGGCGGGCAGGAAGCCGCGTGAGCGCGGCGAGATCCTGCGCAAGGCGTTCGAGCTGATCATTCGCGACGCCGAGCGGCTGGCGAAGCTCATCACGGTCGAGAACGGCAAGGCGTTGGCGGATTCGCGCGCCGAAGTCGCCTATGCCGCCGAATTCTTCCGCTGGAACGCGGAAGAAGCCGTCCGCAATATCGGCCAGGTTTCGCGCGCGCCGGCCTCAGGCGCACGCATCGTGGTGCAGCACAAGCCGATCGGCGTCGCCGTCCTTGTCACGCCCTGGAATTTCCCGGCCGCGATGGCGACGCGCAAGATCGGTCCGGCGCTCGCGGCGGGCTGTCCGGTGGTGCTCAAGCCCGCCTCCGATACGCCGCTGACCATGCTGGCGCTGATGCCGATCATGGAGGAAGCGGGCGTGCCGGGCGGCGTCGTCAACGTCATTCCGTCGCGCTCCTCCGGCAAGGTCGTGAGCGCGATGCTGCACGATCCGCGCGTGCGGATCATCTCGTTCACCGGGTCGACGGACGTTGGCCGCAAGCTCCTGCACGAGGCCGCCGACAATGTGGTGAAGCCTGCGATGGAGCTCGGCGGTAATGCGCCCTTCATTGTGTTCGAGGATGCCGATTTGGATGCCGCGATCGACGGCGCCATGATCGCCAAGATGCGCAATATGGGCGAGGCCTGCACCTCGGCCAACCGCTTCTATGTGCATGAGAAGGTGCATGACGAGTTCGCGAAAAAACTGACCGCGAAAATGAACGCACTGAGGATGGGCAACGGCCTCGATGACGGCGTCACACTGGGTCCGCTGGTGAATGAAGACGGCCGTCAGAAGGTGATGGCGCTTGTCGATGACGCAGTGAAGAAGGGCGCCAAGGTGCTGACCGGCGGCAAGCGGCCGGACGGTCCGGGCTTTTTCTATCCGGCGACGGTGCTGACCGATGTGCCGGATTCCGCCGCCATGCTGCGCGACGAGATTTTCGGTCCCGTCGCCTCGATCCAGACCTTCAAGTCGGAAGACGAAGTCATCAAGCGCGCCAACGACACCGAGTATGGGCTTGTCGCCTATCTCTTCACAAAAGACCTTTCACGCGGCATGCGGGTGTCGGAAAAGCTCGATTTCGGGATGATCGGCCTCAATCGCGGGCTCGTCTCCGATCCGACGGCGCCATTCGGCGGCATGAAGCAGAGCGGCATCGGCCGCGAAGGCGCGCATGAAGGCTTGATGGAATTCCTCGAGACGCAATATGTCTCGGTGAATTGGTAAGGGCCGCTAGGGCAGGATCAGCAGCGTCGGGATCGTTCCGAGCTCGCGCAGATACTCGAAACCTTCCGCGACCGGTACAGCCAGCAAAAAGACCAGCGCGTCGGCGAATGTCACCAATACGCGCGGTGGGCGGATGGTGAGTGTCTCTTGATCGTGCCACAGGCCGGGTTTCGGAACGAAGCGCGGAACCGTGGCGAGATACGTGCGGTAATTCTTGCCGTGCACTTTGGTCAGCAATTGCTCTTCCTGCCTCACGACAAAAAAGAAAACGAGGGCCGCGATCGCCCCGCAGATCGCTCCGACCACGACGCTGCCGCTCTGCGCGCCCATGCCGGCGGCGCCGATGATCGAGAAGAAATAGAGTGGATTGCGGCAGGTCGAATACGGGCCGCTGGTGACCAATTCGCGCCCTTTGCGCCCGGCGATATAGAGCGACGACCAGGTCCGGCCGAGAATGCAGGCAACGATCAGCAAGATTCCGGCCCATTCGACCAGTTCATGCACCGCTTGTCCGCTCGGATAAATCGTATCCGTGATCGCAAACACGAAGACGGCAACGGCAATCGCGACGAAAAGGACGATTTTGCGGATCGTCTGGACCTGCGTGATGTTCATGAAAAGCCGTAAATGAAAAAGGAAAGCCGCCCGCAGGCGGCTTCCTAGCCTGGAACGTTCGCTCCGGACAAGGCGCCGGGAGTTATGGCTGCTATTCGGCGGCCTGTTTGCTCGACTGCGCGAGCGCAATGCCGTTCAGGCCGGCCACGAAATCCGACAGCATCGGCACGAAATCCTCGGCAAGGCCCGCGGCCTCGGCCATCGCATAATAGTTTTTCACCGCGCCGCCGACCGGATTGGCGACGCCGGCGCTCTGCGCCATCGCCGCGAGATATTTCATGTCCTTGTGCGCATTCTTCAGCGTGAATTTGTGCGCGTCGCGATTGCGATCGAGCACATAGGAAAAGAAGGTCTGGTAGAAGCCACAATCCATGCGGCTGCCGCGGATGCCGGAATCGAAAGTCTGCGGCGACAAGCCGACTTTCTGCGCGACGGCGAGCGCCTCCGAATAGATCGCGGCATAGCCCATGGCGCAGAAATTCATCAGGAGCTTCATCTTGTGGCCGTCGCCGGCAACGCCGACGCGCACGGCTTTGGCCGCCCACTTGCCGATCACGCCCTCAAGTCTTGGCCAGATCTCGGCGTCGCAGCCGACAATGGCCGAAAGCTTTCCTTCCTCGGCTTGCGCGGGCGTGCCGCCCAGCGGCGCGTCGCAGAAGGAGATGCCGGCGCCTTTCAGCTCGGCCGCCAGTGCCATGGTCGAATTGGGATCGGACGTCGAGCAATCGACGATGATCAGGCCTTTCTGCGCGCCGGCTTTGAGGCCATCGGCGCGGCGAACGAGCGCTTCCACTTCGGCGGAGCCGGTGACGCAGAGAAAAACGATGTCGGAATTTTTCGCCACGTCGGCTGCGCTCTTGACTTCCTTCGCGCCGCGCGTGACGAGGTCGTCGACCGGCGCGCGATTGCGGTGACCCATGA
>CAYJNT010000025.1:17481-24783 GCA_964370945.1 uncultured Hyphomicrobiales bacterium
GTGACCCATGAAGCCAACGCCGATAAAGCCGATGCGATCGGTCATGTGATTATTCCTTCTTTAAAACGGCAATATATCGCTGGCCGCGAGCCGGCTATTCCTTCACCGCGCCGGTCATCGCCGAAACGTAATGTTCGACGAAGAAGGCGTAGAGGATGACGAGTGGCAACGAGCCGACCAGCGCGCCCGCCATCAGCGAGCCCCAGCGGTAAATGTCGCCGTCCACGAATTCATTGACGATCGCGACCGGCACCGTCTTGTTCTGCACCGAACTGAGAAACGTCAGCGCGTAGATGAACTCGTTCCAGCACAACGTGAAGCAGAAGATGAAGGCCGAGATCAGTCCCGGCACCGCGAGCGGCAGCACGATCTTCATCAGGATCTGCCAGCGGCTGGCGCCGTCGATCAGCGCGCATTCCTCAAGCTCGAACGGGATGGTCTTGAAATAGCCCATCAACAGCCAGGTCGAGAACGGGATCAGGATGGTCGGATAGGTCAGGATCAGCGCGAACGGTGTGTCGAACAATCCGTACTGGAACACGACCGTCGCGAGCGGAATGAACAGGATCGACGGCGGCACCAGATAGGCAAGGAAAATCGCCGCTCCCACCCATTGCGCGCCCCGGTAGCGCAGCCGCACGATCGCGTAGGCTGCGAGCACGCTCGCGATGATGGAGATCACCGTTGCGGCGACGGCAACGAACATCGTGTTCCAGAGCCACAGCGGATAATGCGTCTCGAACAGAAGCTTGGTGACGTGCTTGAGTGTGGGCGCCGTGGTCCAGAACGGACTGACCCTGTCCATATCGAGCAACTGGTCGTCGGGTTTGATGGCGGTGAGCGCCATCCAGTAAAACGGGAACAGCAAAACCGTGACGATGATGCCGAGCGGCATGTAGAGCTGGATCAGCCGCTTGGGCAGCTTCTGCAGATAGCTCATGCCCTCCGAATGATCGTCGGTGGCGGCCGCAGCCTGCGGCAGCGATTTGCCTGCCGTGAGATCAGTCATTGGCTTCACCGTGCTGCCATTTGCGGCGCTGCAGGCCGAACCACGACACCATGATGGCGGCGAGCAGGAACGGGATCATCGCGGTCGAGATCGCCGCGCCTTCGCCGAGGAAGCCGCTCAGGATCGCGCGCTGATAGGACAAGGTCGCCATCAGATGTGTCGCATTGACCGGGCCACCGCGCGTCATCGCCCAGATCAACTGGAAGTCGGTGAAGGTGAACAGCACTGAGAACGTCATCACCACGGCGATGATCGGGGTCAGCAGCGGGAAGGTGATGCTGCGGAACATCTGCCAGCGGCTGGCGCCGTCGATGGTCGCGGCTTCATAAAGCGAAGGCGACACGGTTTGCAGGCCGGCGAGCAGCGTGATGGCGACAAACGGAATCCCGCGCCAGATATTGGCGAAGATCACCGAGCCGCGCGCCCAATTGGCGTCGCCGAGGAAATTGATGTTCTGCGTGATCAGGCCAAGCTGGCGCAGGGACCAGGAAATGATCGAGAATTGCGCGTCGAAAATCCACCAGAAGGCGAGCGCCGACAGCACGGTCGGCACGATGAACGGGATCAGCACGGCCGCGCGGATGAGCGCCTTGAACGGCAAATTTTCGTTGAGCAGGATCGCGAGATAAAGCCCGATCGCGAATTTGAACACGCTCGCGACCACCGTGTAGAGAATCGTATTGAACACCGACAGCCAGAAGATGGAATCGTCGGCGAGCCATTGATAGTTTTCAAGTCCGATGAAGACGCCGCTGCGGCCGATTCGCGTGTCGGTGAACGACATCCAGACGCCGAGACCGAGCGGATACGCGAGAAAGAGGATCAGGAACCCGGCCGCCGGCAGCATGAACCACAGGCCGAGCCAGTCGCGATTGACCTTCAACCGCTCCCACGCGGTGACGTGCCGCATCGGCGGCTTGGCGTGCGTTCGATCCAGGGTCGCAGCCGTCATAGGCACCACCGCTTCCGAATCCGTTCAATGGGAAGAGGCGAGGGCGGAGCACGACTCCGCCCTCGAGACGTTTACACGCGATAGAGGCGCTTGGCCTGCCGTTCGCAGATCGCGATGGCGCCTTTGATGTCCTCGCGGCCGAGCGCGACATTGGCGAACATGTCGACCACCAGGAAGTCGGCGATCGCCGCCGCTGCGCGCTCGCCGGGCTTGCCGAGGCCGGAGGCCGGCAGCGTGCGCTTGCTCGATTGGCTGAATACCTTGTTCTTCGGGTCTGCCGTCCAGACCGGGCTGTTGTCGTAGGCGTTCAGAGTGTGCGTCAGATAGCCTTTCGATCCCGTCAGCCATGGATCGAAGTTCGGCTTCTCCAGCATGAAGGCGATGAACGCCTTCGCCGCCTGCGGCGCCTTCGAATATTTGAAGGCTAGGATCGGCACATGCAGTTGCAGTTCGGTCGGTTTGCCGATCGGACCGACCGGGTAATAGGCGTGTTGCACGTCTTCGGCGATCTCTTTCTTGGTCGGATCGGCTTGCGCCGCGACGTAGATCGAGATGCCGTTATTGGTGCAATGCAGTTCGCCCGCGAGGAACGCCTTGTTGTTCGAGGAATCGTTCCAGGAGCCGCAGCCGGGAATGAAGGTCTCGGCCAACGCCTTGGTGTATTCCAGCGCCTTGACGGTTTCCGGCGAGTTGATGACGACCTTGTCATCCTTGTCGACCAGCCACGCATTGTGCGCCCACAGGATCCAGTGGGTCCAGGCATTGCCGTCGCCGGAGGCGTGACCGAGCGCGAAGCCGGCCGGCGTGTTGTTTTTCTTCAAGGCCTTGCAGAGCTCGAGGAAGCCGGGGAAATCCTTGGGAATTTCCTTGAAGCCTGCCTTCTCGATCGAAGACTTGCGGTAATTGATGTAGCCGCCGATGGTGGCGACCGGGATGCCGAGCCACTTGTTGCCTTGCTTGACGGTGATCTCGGCCGCGCTGGTCCAGCCGCCGTATTTCTTGCCGAGATAATCGGCGACGTCGTTCATCTCGAGCACTTTGTCCGGGAACAGTTGCGGCAGCGAGTGGAGCCCCCACACGACGTCCGGTCCCTGTCCGGTATTGGCGGACACCGATGCCTTCGGCTGCAGATCCTCGAAGGATTCGCTGAACACGTTCACTTCCACGCCGTTCGCCTTCTTGAAGGCGTCGACCATGGCCATGAAAGCTTCGTCCTCGGCCGGAACGAAACGCTTCCAGCGCATGACGGTCAGCTTGGCGCCTTTTTCCGGCTTCCACGGGCTCGCTTGCGCCCAGGCGCGGGCATAATCGAGCAGCGCTTCACCGGATAACATGCTGGCGGCAGCAAGTGCTGTTCCGCCCTGAAGTAGCGAGCGGCGGTCAATCGTCGTCATTGTGTTTCCTCCCTTGGGATTTTTTATGACGTCAGGCGTTTTCCGGTCCCCGCATCGAACAGGTGCACGAGCTTCGGATCGGGCTTCAGCCGGATCTTTTCGCCCGGCTTGAATTGGTGGCGTTCGCGGAACACCGCGACGATGTCCTGGCCGCCCATCTTGGCGAAAACCTGAATTTCGGAGCCGGTCGGTTCGACCACCGTAATTTCCGCTTCGGCGCCGTCATCGGCGATGGTGAAATGTTCGGGCCGCACGCCGTAGATCACGGGCCGGTTGTCCGAGCCCGCGGGCGCGCCGATGGCCGGCAACGTCACACCGCCCGGTCCGGCGAATTCCGCCTTGCCGTTCACCTTCAGCGTGCCGTTGAGCACGTTCATCGCCGGCGAGCCGATGAAGCCCGCAACAAAGAGATTGTCCGGCTTGTCGTAGAGCGCGAGCGGAGTGCCGATCTGCTCGACGAGGCCGTCATGCATCACCACGATCTTGTCGGCCATGGTCATGGCCTCGATCTGGTCGTGCGTGACATAGACGGTCGTCGTCTTGAGCCGCTGATGCAGCTCCTTGATCTCGGTGCGCATCTGCACCCGGAGCTTGGCGTCGAGGTTCGAGAGCGGCTCGTCGAACAGGAACACCTGCGGATCGCGCACGATTGCGCGGCCCATGGCGACGCGCTGACGCTGACCGCCGGAGAGCTGGCGCGGATAGCGCGCGAGCAGCGGAATAAGGCCGAGGATTTCGGCGGCGCGGTTGACGCGCGTCTCGATCTCGCTCTTCGGTGCACCGCGCAGCTTGAGCGAGAACGCCATATTGTCGGCGACCGTCATATGCGGGTAGAGCGCGTAATTCTGGAACACCATCGCGATATCGCGTTCCTTCGGCGGAACGTGATTGACCACGCGCTCGCCGATGCGGATCTCGCCGCCGGAGATATTTTCGAGCCCGGCGATCATGCGCAGCAAGGTCGACTTGCCGCAGCCCGAAGGGCCGACCAGCACGACAAACTCGCCGTCATTGATGGAAATATTGACGCCGTGGATCACATGCGTCGAACCGAATGCTTTGCGGACATCGCGGATAGCGACTGACGCCATACTCAATTCCTCCTGGAAATTACGCGGTATTCCGCGTTTATGCGCCCGGTGGGGCCATTTTGTATGACTAGCATGTTATGATTGGGCAGTCTAAATCAAGCGCAATGATGAAGCACCAGAGCCATGCCGCCCATTGACGCCGGCCTTGCACTTCCCACCCGTTCCCGGTCCCGCTGAAATCGCTGTACCTTCGGCGCGACCTTGAGACTTTTGATGAAGGAGACTGATGATGGCGGCGAATAAAGCCGAGGTTCTTCTGCTCGGTCCGGCGATGCCGCTGATCGTTGAAGGGATCGACAAGAATTTTACGCTGCACAAGCTGTTCGAAGCCAAGGATCGCGACGCCATGATCGCGGAACTCGGTCCGCGCGTGCGGGCGATGGCGGCCGGCGGCGGCGGACATGCCGCGATCAAAGGCGACTTCCTCTCCAAATTTCCCAACCTTGAGATCATTTCGAGCTTCGGCGTCGGCTACGATCATATCGATGCGAAATGGGCCGGCGAAAACGGTGTGATCGTCACCAATACGCCCGGCGTGCTCGACGACGAAGTTGCCGACACCGCGCTCGGCCTCTTGCTCATGACGGTGCGCGAATTGCCGCAATCCGAGCGCTGGCTGCGCGCCGGCAAATGGCTGGAGAAAAACTATCCGCTGACGCACGGAACGCTGCGCGACCGCACGGTCGGTATCGTGGGCATGGGCCGGATCGGGCAGGCGATCGGCAAGCGCGTCGAAGCGTTCGGCGTGCCGGTGGTCTATCACTCGCGCAATCCGCAGAAGGGCGTTGCCTACAAGCACTATCCTGATCTCATCGCGATGGCGAAGGACGTCGACACGCTGATCGTCATCGTTCCCGGCGGACCGACGACCAGGAACATGATCAATGCGCAGGTGCTGGAGGCGCTCGGGCCGCGCGGCATTTTGATCAACATCGCGCGCGGGTCGGTGGTCGATGAGCCGGCACTGATCAAGGCGCTGGCGAACAAGACCATCATGGCCGCAGGTCTCGACGTGTTCGCGGAAGAGCCGAAAGTGCCGGCCGAATTGATGGCGATGGAGAATGCCGTGCTGCTGCCGCATGTCGGCTCCGCCTCGCATCACACGCGCCGCGCGATGGGCCAGCTCGTGGTCGACAATCTTCTCGCTTGGAGCGCGGGCAAGCCGCCGCTCACGCCGGTCGCCGAAACGCCGTATCCGCCCAGGAAGAAGTGATCTGAATGGTGATGCGCGCGGGCCTCATCCTGGTTGTCATGCTGCTCCTGGCAGCGAACGATCGGGCATTCGCGCAAAGCGACGCCGTCAAAGCGATGGCGGCATCCGGCGGCTGGGAAATTTCCAACGCCGACCGCGACAAGACCTGCACCGTCACGTTCAAGGCCGATCCGGCGCGCACCGGCCACAAGCTCGATCTCGATCCGGCCTGCGGCAATGTTTTTCCGTTCATTAACGAGGTCGAAGGCTGGACGCTGTCGAACGATATTGTCCGGCTGATCGACGCGCGCGGAAAGACGATTTTCGAATTCACCGAAGTCGAAAGTGGAATGTACGAAGCCGAGCGTCCGGCCGAGGGATTGTTCTTTCTGCAGAACGCGGCCGCGGCGCCCACCATCCGGACGCCCGACCAGATCGCCGGCGAGTGGGTGGTGATGCAGGGCACGAAGCAGATTTGCGCCATGACGCTCGCCAACACGGCCGTACCCAATCAGGAGGGCGCGCTCGTCTTGCGCATCAAGCCCGGTTGCGAGCCGCCGGCGGCGCGGTTGAATTTCATCCTGTGGCGGATGGATCAGGGCGAGGTGGTGCTCGCCTCGGCCGGGGGACAGAGCTGGCGTTTCGAGGAAGAAGACACGCTGACCTTCACCTGGCGGCGCGTGCCGGAAGGGGCCGACGACATCCGGATGGTGCGGAAGTAATCGGGATCGGCCCTTGAACCGCGGCGCAACGTCTCGCGACCAACGTTGATTGAAATCAGAACGATCAGGTCGGAGGTCTCACATGTTCTCGTCGCTCGCCAAAGGCTGCGCCATCAGCGCGATTGCCCTCGCTTTTTGCCTGATCGTCAAAGGCGCTCGCGCCGAGTCGTATCCGAGCGACACGCCGGATGCCGGCGTTTCCCAGCAGACCAAAGCCAAGCCGGCGAAGGTCAAAATTCGCCATGTGCCGCAGCTGGTTGTTCATCCGAACGTTTCGGCCAAGAAAAGCGGCAAGTAAGCGGAGGGCTTCGTCGCCGTGATGCCGGAAGTGACTAGAACTTGCCTGTCGCGTGCAGGATGGTTCTCGTCCACGCATAGCCGGCAGCGTTGATCAGAAAAGACAGCGCAATCAGAAGCGGAACGATCTCGCTCCTTTTCACCAAAGGCCAAATTGCGCCGCAACCGAGCAACGACAACAAAAAATATTGAGGCGCCAAAATGGTCGCCATTTTGGCATCCCAAAAAATCATCCCAAGATAGATCGCCGGCATAATGGCCATCGAAATTATCGATAGAGCAACTTCCAGCGACCAGTGTTGCGTTCGAAACCAAAACCACGCCAGAGCGACAAATGTGATGGCATAAGCAACAAAGATAACGTCTGCATACTTCACGAGATAAGAGGTGACGCTATTCATTTGGCTTCGATTCCGTGTTCGCTACTTCAGATCAGCTTCAGCCCCTTCAGACTAGCGTGCCCGTCCTTGCCGACAATGATGTGATCGTGCACGGCGATGCCAAGCGGCTGCGCCACGTCGATAATGGATTTCGTCATCTGGATGTCCGCGCGCGACGGGGTCGGATCGCCGGACGGATGATTGTGCACAAGGATGATCGCGGTCGCCGACAGTTCGAGCGCGCGCTTGACCACTTCGCGCGGGT
>CAYJNT010000026.1:0-22159 GCA_964370945.1 uncultured Hyphomicrobiales bacterium
GCGCCGTTTTTCGATGATTCAGGAACGAAAAAACGCGAGGCGGGAAGGTGCAATCCTATATCTGCTCGCAGGTCTCAGAGAGATATGCCTGACGGGTTGGCTCTTTTGTTACCTCAGGCCATGGGATTTGTTGACCGTGTTGCGACGTAGATGGCGGATTCTGTTGCTCAACCGCTCATAACGAACGCTCCTCGGGTAGTCACGATCGGGCTGCCACGAACATCGTTCAGAAGCCCACAGGGTCTTTGCCCAGAGCCGTCAGCGGATGGTCCTTGTCGCGAGCGCGTGTTCGATCTCCCCCGCGACATGACCAGAACTTCGCGAGCGGTTTTCGTGTCGCATTCGAGCGCGCATTCCAGCAATTGCTGGTGTTCGCGTTCGGCGATGTCGCCGCAACAACTTAATGCTATCATCTGATGGCGGAGATACTTGTCGAGTGCCGCGGCGTGCGTTTCCATCAATGTCGTCGAGCCGCAGGCAGAAATCAGCGCCTGATGGAATCTTACATCTTCTTCCATTGTTCGGTGCCGGTGCGATCTCTGCGCTTCATGTGCGCTTCCATCTGGGACAGTTTGTGGTGCGCGCCAGACCTATTCAGGGGCTTCTAGGGAATTTTTGCCCAAAATCTTTGATCGTCTTTTCGAAGATTTCCCAATATGAATGATTGCCGGTGGAGGCCAGTTCGGTGCTCGACTGCACAGGTGGGCAGCAAATAACGCACATTGTCTTTGTTGGGATCACCGGTAAAGCGACGAGGAGATGGGATGGAGCTCTACCAACTTCGAACCTTCGTGATCGTTGCGCGGGAGGGCCACCAAAAAAGAGCATCGAATCTTCTGGGACTGAGTCAGCCCGCCATCAGTGCGCAAATCAAGGCTCTTGAAGAGGAGTTCGATGTCGTCCTTTTTGAGAAAACCGCGACCGGCGTTACACTGACACCGGCGGGGCAGGCATTGCTGGCGCAGGCCGAGCGCGTGTTGATGGAATCGATGCGGCTCGGCGAGATTGCCAAGTCGCTTGGCCCGCAAGTCAAAGGACGAGTGCGCCTTGGCACTATCATCGATCCTGATTTCATAAAGCTCGGACAAATTCTCGGTTCGATGGTGGAGCGATATCCGCTGATCCAGATCGAAACGTCGCACGGCATTTCCGGACAAATCCTCGACCGCTTGATGAAACGCGACGTCGACGCCGGATTTTATCTCGGTGAGAACGAGTTTCCCCAAATCGTCGCGCACAAGCTGCGCGATGTGACCTATCGGATCGTGGCTCCGCCGAGCTGGCGTAGCCAGATCGAGGTCGCCGATTGGTCGGATGTCGCCGCTATGCCGTGGATCGGCACACCTCCTCACAGTTCTCATTCGCGCATCACACAGCAACTCTTTTCATCACGCGGTCTGGTGATGTCGAAGATCGTCGTGGCAGATCAAGAAGCGTCAATGATCAGCATGGTGACCGCAGGGTTGGGATTGTCTCTCATGCGAGATGATCTTGCAGAAATTGCTGAAAGATCGGGACAGCTGGCTATCTGGCGGAAAGTTGCCGCGAATACGCCGCTGTCTTTTGCCTATATTCGCCAGAGCGCCGAGCGCGCTGAAATGCGGGCGCTGACCGAGGTGGTTCTGACATTCTGGCGCGATGTCGATTGAGCCGTCATCACCGGCGCCTTAAAACGGTTATCCAAAGATACGATTGGACTCGCCGGATCGCCGCCAACACTATCCCGCCCTGACCGGACGACTCGTCCGTAATCAGAAGAAAAGAACCAACGGGGGGAAGTGTAGCGGATCGGGGCAAAAACGGCTGTGCTATTTCTTCCGTCAAGCCAGCTCAGTTGTGTTCTCGTCGTCCTCGCTGCCGATAATTCTCCCGGACATTGCGACGCCGCAGCGATTGAGCTCGCAACGAGTGGGTGAAAAAGGCGGGCGTCATGAGCTTGCCGACGCTTCATCGATGCATTCCGCAAAAGGCGGCTATCCAACCCCCGCGACGAAAAAGCCGGTAACCGGCCACTGGTCCTCGGCAAAATACAGGCATAGACTGTTTCAATAAGCGCAAGAAAAAAGGTTCGAAACGGGGCTGCGGCCAAGACGTTCCGTTCCCCGTTTCACGTTCCGAAAAGGGAGGAGAGTCTCATGGACGACCAGGTAACACGCAGGAAATTCCTGAACAGCGTAAGTGTCGGAATAGCCGCCGCAGCGACCGTCGCGCCTGCCACCTATTTCGCCGGCCCGCGGTCCGCAAACGCGGCTTTCAAGGCCAAAGGGAACGTCCCCGACAAGCCGTTCAAAACCGGCCACATCACGTTTCTCACCGGCCCCGCCAACCTCTTGGGTGAGCCCGGCCGCAAAGGTCACTTGTTGGCGGCCGAGGAGATCAACGCCGAAGGCGGATTGCTGGGCAAACGGAAGATCGAAACCATTATCGCCGACGAAGCGGCAGGCACCGACGCCAACGTCAAAGAGCTTCGCCGCATGAAGCTCTCGGAAAACATCGATCTGTTCACCGGTGTCATCTCAAGCGGAAATACGCCAGCGCTCGGCCCGGTCGCCGAGGAGTTGAAAGTGCTGACGATGTTCAATGACGGCTGCACCGACTTCCTGTTCGACAAGGCGGTGCCTCAGCCGAAATACGTCTTCCGGGTGACCAACATCCAGTCGGCGGACGGCGTCACATCGGCGGTCGGCGCGGCGAAGGCATGGCCGCAGGCCAAGCGGGTCGGCTCCATCCAGCCGGATTACAGCTACGGCCGCAACGTGCATGAGCATTTCATGCTGGCCTACCAAAAGCTGGTGCCCGGCGCGACGGTTGTGTCCGAGGCGTGGCCGAAGCTCGGCGCCACCGACTTCACGCCGCACATCACCAAGCTCTTGTCCGACAAACCCGAAGTCCTGATCTGCGGCCTGTGGGGCGGAGACTATGTGGCGTTCTACAAGCAGGCCCTGCGCTACGGCCTGTTCGACAAGATGAAAGTCGCCACCACGTTGGCATTCGGCGGACAGCCGCACGCCATCGGCAAGGATCACCCCGAGGGCGTGCTGGCCGGCTGCCACGCCAACTACTTCTTCACGCATCCGGCGAAGGGGCGCTGGCCGATCAACGACTCGTTCGTCGAGCGTTATTACAAGCGCTGGAACGAATATCCGAGCTTCGAGTCGGACGGCGCTTATACGGCGCTTTATCTGCTCAAGGGCGCGACCGAAAAGGCCAACCAGCTGGTGGGCGGCTGGCCGGAGGACGAAGTGATCATCAGCATGCTCGAAGGCATGGGGATGAATGCGCCGGCCGGCTACATCTACATCCGGGCCGACAACCACCAGGGCTACAAAGACACGGTCATCGGGATGACCAAGAACGATCCCAAATACGAATTCCCGGTCTGGGACCCGAAATCGATCATGACGATTCCGATCCGGGACATCACCGCGCCGCCCAATTGGCCGAAGCCCGGCACGTCGCACAATGAGTCGACGGCGGCGGCCAACTGGCTGAAGACCACTTGGTTGGCATGAAGCAACTGATGGGAGGCGGCCGTGTTTCACCGACATGGCCGCTTCTTTCAGCGCGGACGCAAGTTTCTGGCGATGCATCCAGGCATTGAAAGACAGGCTGGGCGAGGGGCGCGCCGCGGCCGATTGACTTCGCGCAATCCGGCCTCGCGCGGAATCATTGGGCCCGTCGCCGGCGCAATCTTGGTTGCCGGCTTGCTCGTCGCCGGCGGCCAAGGCAGCGCCGGTCATTCGGTCGCTCACTTTCCCTCCTATTACCCGGATGAAATTCGCATCGAGGCGACCGATCCGGCAGCGGCGGCCAAGGGCTTGAGTAACGAAACGCTGCACGCCTATGTCGGCGCGACGCCGGACTTCGGGGGACCCGTGCCGGGGCACGTGCAGTCGGTACGCTCGCTCGGATCGTTTTTCATTCTCTCTTTCGACGCGACTTCTGCACGCTTTGCTTCCGCCGCCGCACGTTGCGCGGCCGCGCGCGGCGTTCTGGCCGCACTGCGCGAGGAAACGGCGGGCGGTTTCGTCTTTCATCCTTATCCCGTGACGCCGTATCACGCCGATTATCTGCACCATCTCGATCGCGTCGAGGCGGCAATGGAGGCCATGGGCGGCGGCGCATCCGGACCGAAATGGTCGGAACAGATCGGCGCCAAGGGCCCGATCGCGACGATCATCGCCCGTGCGCGCTGGAAACTTGCGGACAAGGATGCGGATGTCGTGCTCGAGGAGGTGCCGGTCGACGCGTTGCTCGCGCGCACCGGCATTGCGTTCAAGCCGGGACCGCCATGGGCGAAGGAGGGTTGGTTCGAAGCGTATCAACTGGTGGCCTCGGGTCTCGACAGCGCGGCGCGGGAGGCGGTTGAGGAAAGCTATGCGCGCCTGATCCACGGCGAAACTCTTGGCCTCGCGGAGCGGGCGGATCTGGAAAGGCGTTTCGTGGCGGAGTTGACGCGGGGCTGCATGCGCGTCGTGGTCGGCTACGCGGCCAAGGAAGAATATGTCGACACTGCTTACCCGGCAGGAATCGAGAACGTCGCCTACGACTCGGTGCGCGGACTCAATAGTCCCGTTTTCCTGCGTACCGTGAAGCTCAAGGAATATCCCTGGAACGGCAAGCTGCACCTTGCCGTGCGCGCGCCTTCCACGGGGGCCTGGAATCCGGTGGCGGGCTTCACCGATCCGATGGGACGGCTGATCTGGTCTGCGGTCGGCGATCCCGCCATGATTCAATTTCCGTTCAATTCGAGCTGGATGCCCAACCGCGTGCAGTCGACCGTCACAAAGGTGCACGGTCAATCAGGTGGCATGCGGGTGCCTGCCGACGCGGTCCGTCCGCGGCCGGCAACGGGTGCCCTCGAGCCGGTGGCGGACAGAACCTTCGCGTCGGCGAAAGTGGTCTATGAGGTGATTGCCTCGCCATTCGAGGATGGCACCGAGATGGAGGTGGCCGACCTGATCTTTCCATTCGGCTTCGCCTATCGCTGGGGGAGCAAGGCGAATGGCGGCGGCGGCGCCCACGAACCGCGCCTGGAATCGACGCTGGCCGCCATGCAGGAAAGCCTCGCCGGACTCAAAGTCGTGCGCATAGAACGCACAAAGCACACCATCGCCGAGAACTGGGACGTCATTAAGAAGAGCCCCGTGCTGGAGGTCTATCTCAGGAACGTGCCGCACGACGAGGAGCAGGTGGCGGCGCTGGCGCCGCCGTGGAGCACGCTGCCCTGGCATTTGCTGGCGCTGATGGAAGAGGCGGTGATCCGCGGCTACGCGGCTTTTTCCGAAGAGGAGTCCGAGCGGCGGCGCATCCCCTGGATGGATATCGTCCGCGACGGGAAGCTCAGGGCAAGGCTGCAGGATCTGATCGCGCAGTTTGAAAGGGACAGCTACCGTCCTGAGCCGCTGAAAGACCTGGTGACGGCCGACGAGGCGCGGGCGCGCTGGCGGTCGCTCAAAGCCTTCGTCGAGAAGAACGGCCATTTCCTCGTGGCGAATGGTCCATACCGGCTCAAGGAATGGAATGCCGACGCAGTCGTACTGGAAGCCGTCCGCGAGGTCACCTATCCGCTGGGATTCGGCACCTTCGATCGCTTCGTCAACCCGCCGCGCGCTGTGATCGAATCCGTCACGCGCGAATTCGGTACGATCGCCGTGCGCGCCCGCGCGGAGATGGTTTTGAAGCAGGGGCGCAACTATGGGCTGGTAAAGGAACCGCTGACGCGGACGACGATGCGGGGCACCTTCGGTCTGCTTGTCGTTTCCCGTTATCTCCTGATCGGTCCCGGTGGTAAGGTGCATGATCTTGGCAAGATGCATTGGGCCGATGACGGGCGCTTCACGATCGATATTCCGCCGCGCCTGCCGCCGGGCGAGTACACGGTGAACCTCGCTATTTTTCTGGACGGCAATTCCATGCTTCCGTCGGCCAAATCATTGCGCTTCCGCATCGGCGGGGAGGGTTCCCCCGGCTAGGTGGAACATACGGTTGACGATGGGCATGCACGCGGACCAAGAAAAGTCGATGGGGAAAAAATGGATATCCTGATCATTCAGATTCTGAATTCCATTTTCTACGCCTGCATATTGTTCCTGATCGCCGCCGGCCTCAGCCTGATCTACGGCGTCATGCGGATCGTCAACTTGGCGCATGGCGGTCTTTACGCGCTCGGCGCCTATGTCACCGCCTGGACCATCGGCACCTTCGCAGCCGGCGCGCCGATCTGGGTGCTGTTCATGTTGCTGCCTGCCGGCGCGGTCGTGGTGGCCGCCGTCGGCGCGCTGATCGAGCCGACATTGCTGCGGCCGCTCTACAATCGACCGGAAGAATATCAGCTCCTGATCACCTTCGCACTGCTGCTGATCCTCGAGGACGTGATGCATATCCTGTTCGGGGGGGTGCCGCTCACGGCCGGCGCGGTCATCGACAGCATGGGGACCATGCCGATCATGAACCTGAGATATCCTGTCTATAATCTCCTGGTGATTGCCATCGGCATCGCGGCTGCCGTCTTTCTCTGGGCCGTCATTTATCGCACGAAGTTCGGGGTGATCCTGCGAGCGACCTCGCAGAACATGCGCATGGCTTCCGCACTCGGCTTGAACGTCAAGCGGGTCTATGTGCAGGCATTCGCCCTCGGCTGCTTCATGGCCGGGCTTGGGGGCGCTATCGTCGTGCCTGCCCAGGCCGCCGTGCTGGGCATGGGCGTTGAAGCCCTGATCCTGGCCTTCGTCGTTGTCGTCATTGGCGGGCTCGGCAGTCTGGAGGGTGCGTTGATCGGCGCACTGATCGTGAGTTTTGTGCGCACGGCCGGCATCCAGTTCTTTCCGGAAATCGAACTCGCCGTGCTGTACCTGATTGCGGCAATCGTCCTGCTGGTCAAACCGACCGGCATGTTCGGGAGGGCATGATGATGCGGAACAATGCCTCCCGCACCGGGCCCTCGATGCCGTTGATCATCGCCTGCGTGATCCCGATTGTCGTCGCTCTGGTCGCAGTGCCGAAAGTTGTCGGCGTTTATCAGACGCAACTATTCACCTATGGGCTGATCTACGCTATCGCGGGGCTGGGGTTTAACTTATTGCTCGGCTATACGGGGCTCTTGTCCTTCGGCCATTCCGCCTATTTCGGCCTCGGCGCATATTCCGCAGCCTTCATGGTCAGGTATTTCGGCGTCGGGTCGATGGAGATCTATATCCTGGCCGGGCTTCTGGTCACCGTCCTCGTGTCGGCGGCGTTCGGTTACGTCTGTGTCCGGCACACGCGCATCTTCTTCGGCATCCTGACGCTTGCCTTGTCGCAGGTGCTATGGACGCTGGCCTACAAATTCTTCTGGGTGACTGGCGGCACCGACGGCCTTCGCGTGTCTTTCGGCAACTTGACGCTGCTCGGCGGATTGATCGATTTCAAGGGTCGCGACGCCTACCAGTCGTTTACGCAATCCTACTATTACTATGTGCTGTTCCTGTTCTGCGTTTGCACGGCGCTGATGTGGGTGATCGTGCATTCGCCGTTCGGCAAGGCGCTGCAGGCAATCCGCGACAACGAGACACGGGCGCAGTTCCTGGGCATTCCGATCCGGCGCTATCGCTGGCTGGCATTTCTGCTGTCGGGAACCTTCACCGGTCTTGCCGGCATTCTCTGGGTGCCGCTGAACGGCCTGGTCACGCCCGATATCCTGTATTGGCCGTTCTCCGGCGAAATCGTGTTCATGACGGTGCTCGGCGGCTTCCGCACTTTCACCGGACCGATCGTCGGCGGGGTGGTGTTCAACTATCTCAAGGCCAACGCCGTCGCGAGCACCGCGTACTGGCAATTGCTGCTCGGTGTCGTGCTGCTAATACTGGTGTTAGCTCTGCCGAAGGGCATTGTCGGAACGTTGTCCCAGCACTTCCACAAGCTCAAGGACAGGTTCACGAAGGGGAGCGGATGACATGAACCTCCTCGAGACGGTGAATCTGAAGAAATATTTCGGCGAGACGCACGCGGTCGACAATGTCAGCCTGAGCATCGCCGAGCGCGAGTTTGTCTCGCTGGTCGGTCCCAACGGCGCCGGCAAGACCTCGCTCGTCAACGTGATCAGCGCCTTGCTTCCCTCGGACTCGGGCAAGATCCTGTTCAGGGGCGACGACATCACCCACGCCTCTGTCATCGAGCGGGTGAAGGCGGGGATTGCACGCAGCTTTCAGATCGTGAACCTGTTCGACGACCTCACTGCCTTCGAAAATGTAACACTGGCGATCTTTTCGCGTCAGGACAAGACCACGAATCTGGGAACGCTCGCGCATCTCGATCATGAGGTGAGCGCCGAAGCCGACAACGTGCTCAACCAATTCAACCTCTCGGGCAAACGTAACGAGCGCGCGCGCGATCTTTCGCAGGGCGAGCGCAAGCTGCTCGACGTGGCGCTCGCCTACGCGCTGAGGCCGAAGCTCCTGTTTCTCGACGAGCCGACGAGTGGCGTCAGCACGCGTGACAAGGGCCAGATCATGGATACGATCGCGTCCGTCGTGCGGGGTGAAGGCATCACCGCCGTCATCATTGAGCACGACATGGATGTCGTGTTCAAATATTCCGATCGGATTGTGGTTATGCAGCAGGGCACGATTCTGGCTCAGGGCACGCCCAATGAAATCCGCAACAACGATCAGGTCGCGATGGTCCTCCTCGGAACGTCCGGGCCGGACGCTTTCACACGAAAGGATTGATCGACGTGCTTGAGCTCAAGGCGATCGACACCTATCGCGGACCCGCCCACATTCTGTCTGGCGTGTCCTTGCGCGTGGAAGAACAGGAGGTGGTGTGCCTGGTCGGACGCAACGGCGCCGGCAAGACCACCACGATCGAAAGCATCATGGGATTCCTGCCGCTGAGATCCGGCCAAATCCTTTTCAACGACGAGGACCTCGCGACTCTTGCGCCGCACGAGCGGGCCAGGCTCGGTATCGGCTTTTCGCCAGAGGATTGCGGCGTCTTTCCCGAGCTTTCGGTGCACGAGAATCTGATGATCAGCCGCTGGCTGGGCGACGAGGTGGCGCGTAAACGCGACGGCAGGGAACGCGCAAATCCGGAAGCGGACGCTTTTGGGATTTTCCCCGAAGTCCAGAGCCTGTTGCAGCGTCAGGGGCTGCATCTGAGCGGCGGCCAGCGCAAGATGGTGGCGATCGCGCGCGCCATGATGCTGTCGCCCAAGCTGCTGCTGCTGGATGAGGCGTTCGAAGGACTGGCGCCGGTCGTCGTCAGCCGCTTTATCGACGCGGTCATGAAGATCAAAGCCATGGGTATTTCAATTCTGATGGCGGAGTCGCATCTGGCCGCCGCGACGCGGATCGGCGACCGGCTTTACGCCATCGATCGCGGCGAGATCATTTTCCACGGACCGCCCAAGGAAGCGCTGACCAACGAGAAGGTTGTGAATGCATTGCGCGGATGAGATCGTCTCGCGTTTTGAATAGCCTGAACGCCGCAAGCGTCGTCACCCTGAGATGACCGGCGAGGACAATCACGGGAAGGGTGATGGAGTCGAGGCAATCCGGATACCGCAATGAATCGTCGGACCGCGTTCATCATTCTCATGGCGGCGTTGTTCATCGTCACGGCCGCCAGGAGCGGTCATGAATTGCCGGTCTACCCCTCGTATTATCCGCACGAGATCGAGCTCACGACCGTTACGCCCGAACGGGCCGCGGGCTTGCTGCCGGAAGGCAAGATCCAGGCCTATGTCGGCAGCGCGCCGCGCTTTCCCGGCCTCCCGCCTGACTCGATTGCCAGCGTTGAATCGCTCGGCTCCTTTGTGCTCGTCCGCGTCAATCCGTCTTCGCCCCTGGCCAGGGAACGAGGCGCCGCCTGCGCGATCGCCGATATCGTCGTCCGCGATCTTGCCGGCAAAAGCGGGGATCTGATCGTCCATCCCTATCCGGTGACGCCCTTTCACGGCGACTATCTGCACCATGTCGATCGCGCTGCGGCCGAGAAGGCGCGCATTCTCGACCGGCGCGTCGATTCACCGGGCTCTGACATCGAGAACCTGAAGGTGAAGACCTCCGGTGCGTTTGCACGATCTCTCGTGCGGCCGGCCTGGCGTAGTCCCGATCCGGATTGGGATGTGGAGATCACAGACATCGGCGCCGCGGAACTCGCCGCTGCGTCGGATTATTCGACGAACGGCTGGCTGGGGCCGCCCTGGATCAAGGCCGGGTGGTTTCACGCCTCGCTCCTGCTCCGCGGGCAGGCCGGCGACGACGATCGCAATCGTCGCATCAGCGCGGAACTCGGTCGCTTGCAGACATTTGCCTATGACGGCGCGGTCGAACGCATCAATCTGGAGCGCTCGCTCGTTGCGGCGCTCGTCGGCGGCTGTCATATCCGCGTCGCCGGCTACACCGTCAAGCGCGAATATTTCAGCACCGTCTTCACGGCCGGCATCGAAAACATCGCCTATGATTCGATCGGCGGCTTCAATTCGCCGATGTTTATTCGCACCGTGAAGCTGAAGGATTTTCCCTGGAACGGCTGGCTTGCGCTCGGGATCGACGCGGCGCCGGCGGCTGCCTGGAATCCGGTTGCGGGCTTCACCGATAATTTCGGACGCCTGATGTGGTCGGCGGTGGGCGACCCGGCCTTGATCCCGGCGCCAAACGACTCGGCCTGGATGCTCAATCGCATCTCGGACGTGCAGTCGAGCGCGAGGCGGTGACGGCATGAAACGCCTTGCGGGAAAAATCGCGATTTCACTCGCCGGATGTGTCCTGGCGCTCGTGCTCGTTCTGACGCTGCGCTCCGGCGTCACTGGCGCGATGGCCGACGCGGCTACGTTCGAATTGCGCGTCAAGAATGGCCGGGTCGCCGCCAACATGCGGCTCATTCGGGTCAAGCAGGGCGACGTCGTCAAGTTGCGGTGGACCGCCGATCAGGCGACGAACCTGCATCTCCATGGCTACGACATTGAGGTGACGGTCGCGCCCGGTGCCGTTGCGGAGATGAATTTCACCGCGCGCGCCACCGGACGCTTTCCGGTCTCGCTCCACAAGCCGCATGGCGGGCATACGCACGATCCGCCGCTGGTCCATGTCGAAGTTCATCCCCGGTAGTCCGCGCGTGCGGTGCGCCTTGGCCGGAGCAATCCGGCTGCTGGTTGCGGCATCGGCAACGTGTGCTCTTGTCATTCCCGCAAGCGCTCACGGCTTCGGCGAGCGCTACGATCTGCCGTTGCCGCTCGCGCTCTATCTCTACGGAACAGCGGCCGTCGTCGCCCTTTCGTTCGCCGTCGTCGGCCTCTTTGTTCGCCATATTGCGCGCGCGAGCGAATATCCGCGGCTCGATTTGCTTGCTCATCCCGTCGGAACGGTGCTCGCGCATCCCGGCCTCATTCTTCTGCTCAGACTTATGGCGCTCGGCTTGTTCGTCGTCACCGTGGCGGCCGGATTTGTCGGTGACCAGAATCCGTACCGAAATATCGCGCCAACCCTGGTGTGGATCATCGCATGGGTCGGCCTTGCGTATGTTTCGGCCTTCATGGGCGACGTCTGGGCGCTGATCAATCCGTGGCGAACGGTCTACGAAGGGGCAGAGGCGCTTTGCGGACGGATTGCCGGCGCGCCCGATCTTTCTCCTCGTCTGCGCTATCCCGAAGCGCTCGGCGTCTGGCCGGCGGTGGCGCTGCTGCTGGCCTTCGCCTGGATCGAGCTCGTCTATCCGACGCCCGCCGTCCCGGCGCAAATCGCCTGCCTCGCCGTCGGCTATTCCATCCTGACCTTCCTCGGCATGGCGCTGTTCGGCGCCGAGATGTGGCTGCGGCACGGCGAGGTCTTCTCCGTCGTGTTCGGCACCTTCGCTCGTTTCGCGCCGACGGAAGGGCGCGCCGGCGCACGGCCGGAATTGCATTTGCGGCTGTTCGGTGCGGGACTTCTCGACAGCCGGCCGGCCTCGCTGTCGATGACCGCTTTCGTGATCCTGCTGCTGTCCACCGTCCTCTACGACGGGTTTCTGAACACGCCGGAATGGCTGGGTCTGGAGGACGCCATTGGTGCCTTCCTCGGCAATTCCGGCGAGCTGGAATCGATAGCGATCAGGAGTGCCGGTCTTGTCGCATTCTGGCTGTTATTCCTCGGTGCCTATGTCGCGACCTGCGCGATCATGAGCGTTGCGGCGGCAGGGCGCCGTCCGCCGCTCGAGATCGCGCAGAGCTTCACCTTCACGTTGATCCCCATCGTGATCGGCTATCATCTTGCCCATTACCTCACATTCCTGCTGATTCAGGGACAGTACATCATTCCCCTGATCTCCGACCCTTTCGGCGCCGGATGGAATCTGTTCGGAACCGCGGGATACCGGATCGACATCACCGTCCTCGGTGCACGCTTTGCCTGGTACACGGCGGTCACGGCGATCGTCGTCGGGCATGTCATCGCCGTCTATCTGGCCCATATGAAGGCGATGCAGGTCTTTGCATCGCGCCGCGCGGTGCTGCGATCGCAGGTGCCTCTCACCGCGCTGATGGTGGTCTACACCATCGTCAGTCTTTCCATTCTCGCCGAACCGATCGTTGAACGCGCCGCACCTGCGCAGCCGTCCACTGCGGCATCCACCCGGATCGCCATTCCCGCGGACGCGGTGCTCCCCGAGCCGGGCAGCGGCCGCCTGCAAACGCTCGGGCCGGACAAGTTTGCCGGCGTGAAATTGGCCTACCGCGTGCTCGGCTCTGCGTTCCATGACGGCACCCGGACGAGCGCCGCGGATCTCCTCTACGCGTACATGTTCGCTTTTCGCTGGGGTGTTCGGAGCGAGGGGAGTAATGCGCGCTACGATTCCATGATCGATACCGTGACTGCTCCTGCGCGCCGGCAGCTTGCGGGACTGCGTGTTGTCGGGGCCGACGCTGTGTCGAGATCGTTCCGGATTGGGGACGTCAACTTCGTTCGTGAGCAATTCACGATCGACATCTACGCAACGGTCGTGCCGGAAGACCCGGAACGGGAGGCGGTCGTTGCGCCGCCGTGGAGCACGCTTCCCTGGCATCTGATCGTCCTGATGGAGGAGGCGGTCGGCCGGGGTTGGGCGGCATTTTCGAAGGCCGAGGCGGCGCAACGCGGCGTCGAATGGCTCGATCTTGTCCGCTCCGACCGAACGAACGGACGGCTGGCATCGCTCGTCGAGACATTCGAGCGGGAGGGCTATCGTCCGGCGGCGTTGCAGCCTCTGGTCAGCGCCGAGGACGCACGCAAGCGCTGGGCGGCGCTTGCCGCCTTCTACAGGAATCGAGGTCACTTTCTCGTCACCAACGGGCCGTATCAGCTCAAGCGCTGGTCGGCGGATAGCGTCGCGCTTGAGGCGTTCCGGGACCTGACGTATCCGCTCGGCGTCGGTTCATACGACGCCTACGCGGTTCCGCGCCGGGGCTACATCACCAGAGTCGAGTCGGGGAAGAACCGCATCCGGCTTTTCGGCGACGTCGAGACGATCGTGAAGTTTGCGCGCAGCCATCGGATCGAGCGGGGCCCGATGCAATCGGTCGCGCGCGACGTCCTGAAACGGGCGGCGCCGGAATGCCGGTATGTGGTGATGGACGACATCGGCCGCGTCGTATTGGCGGGAGCCGTCGCTGTAGCCGATGATTCGACGTTCCAGATTGATTTCGACGGCAAGCTCGCGACCGGCCGCTATACCATGGTCGCCTTGATCGCGGTCAATGGAAACGTCATGAACGCCGACATCCGCAATATTCCGGTGGTGATTTCATCCGGCCCGTGAAGACCATTTACCTGCCGGATGGCTGGAGCGCTGATCAACCCGCCGATCTGTCGGTCTTTGTCCACGAGATGGTCCATCATCTTCAGAATGTCGGCGGGCAGAAACTTTTCTGCCCGCAGGAACGAACTCGCCTATGAAGCGCAGCAACGATGGCTCGGATTGTTCGGGCACGACCTCTTGAAGGATTTCGAACTCGATCGGCTCACGTTACTGCTGAGCACGAAGTGCGTGCACTGATCACCCGGCACATCATGTCCCTTCTTGGCCTCCATCGCTGGATTGCGGGAATGTTCGATGCCCGCGTGAGGTGGCTCACAGAAGAGAAGTGGCCGTTTTAACGGTACTTATGCGCGCCGACCGCGGCGACGCCAGTGTGTATGGCGCCGGACGACATGCCCGATCAGCGACTGAAATACTTGTTTCAGTGCAGAAAATTCCGTGGGTCACCGAATAAATCGCCTCGGTATGGCCGACAGGGTTCATCTCTCGGCTATAGTCGCCCGGCAACATATTGAGAATATTCCGGTGCCGTTGTCTCCAGCCATCGCGTCCTTTGTCAGACGATTCCACGCCCACAAGCCGACGCGCATCTGGTCGCTGATCGTGACGCTTTACGGCGATGCCATTGTGCCGCGCGGGGGCTCGCTGTGGATCGGATCGCTGATCGACATCATGGAATTGTTCGATATCGACGCCGGGCATGTCCGCACCGCGATATCGCGGCTGTCGTCCGATGGCTGGCTCTTGCGGGTCAAGCGCGGGCGGGCGAGCCATTATCGCTTGTCGAAGCGCGGCGCGGGCGTGTTCCTCGCGGCGACGCAACGCATTTATTTTGACGAGCAGAAGCCTTTTGACGGCAATTTGCGCATCGCTATTCTCGAGCCTGACCTTGCCGACCCGGCCGGAACGCGGCGGGCGTTGCGCGGCGCCGGTTTTGTCGCCTTGTCACCGTCGGTTCAATTGTCGCTGGCCGAGCCGCCGGCAAGCCTGTCAGCACGCAAAGGCGTTTACATTCTGAACAACAAGATCGGCGAAGCCGAGCGCCATCTTGCATCCGCTGCGTGGACATTACCGGCGACCGCGGCGGCCTACAGAACCTTCACGGCGCAATTCGCCTCACTCGAATCCGCTGTCGAGCGCAAAGACCTGTCTCCGCAGGATGCGTTGGTCGCGCGCGTCCTGATGATCCATGCCTATCGCCGGATCGTACTGCGCGATCCCGGATTGCCCGCGTTGTTGCTGCCGGACAAATGGCCCGGTCACGCCGCGCGGGCGCTGACCGGCCGCATCTATCGCCGTCTGCTTGGACCCTCCGAGCGCTATCTCGACGCCCGAGCCCGTAACGAGGATGGTCCGCTGCCGGCCACGAGCGGCACCCTGTCGCAGCGATTCGCCAGCTAAACCAAAGGGTTCACCGAAGAGCCGGCCAGCAATATTACGGAAATTGTTGAATTTTTTGCTTTTTGTAATATTATAAGGACGGGCAGGAGACATCGGGCATGTATACGCAAGCCCTCAATACCAAGGACATGGCGGCTGCCGCCGGCGATCCGGTGCGCGAGGCGCGGTTTCAGGCGCGCGTCGACGCCGAGGAGAAGATCGAGCCGAACGACTGGATGCCGGAGGCCTATCGACGCACGCTGATCCGTCAGATCGCGCAACATGCGCATTCCGAAATCGTCGGCATGCTGCCGGAAGGCAACTGGATCACGCGCGCGCCATCGCTCAAGCGCAAGGCGGCGTTGCTCGCCAAGGTGCAGGACGAGGGTGGGCACGGCGCCTATCTCTATGCCGCCGCCGAAACGCTCGGCGTGTCGCGCGAGGAACTGGTCGCGCAATTGCTCGATGGCCGGCAGAAATATTCCTCGATCTTCAATTACCCGACGCTGACCTGGGCGGATATCGGCATCATCGGCTGGCTGGTCGATGGCGCCGCCATCATGAATCAGATCCCGCTCTGCCGCTGCTCCTATGGTCCTTACGCGCGCGCGATGATCCGCATCTGCAAGGAAGAGAGCTTCCACCAGCGCCAGGGCTACGAGATCATGGTCACGCTCTGCCGCGACGGCACGCCCGAGCAGAAAGCGATGGCGCAGGATGCGCTGAACCGCTGGTGGTGGCCGGTGCTGATGATGTTCGGCCCCTCCGACAAGGATAGCCAGCACACCGACAAATCGATGCGCTGGAAGATCAAGCGCTTCACCAACGACGAACTGCGCCAGAAATTCATCGATGCGACCGTGCCGCAAGGCCAATATCTCGGCCTGACATTTCCGGATCCGGCGATGACGCACAATGAGAAGACCGGGCATTGGGAACACGGCGAAATCCACTGGTCGGAATTCAAGCGTGTGATCGCGGGCGACGGCCCCTGCAACCGCCAGCGCATCAAGCAGCGGCGCGACGCCGACGAAAATGGCGCCTGGGTGCGCGAGGCGGCATTCGCATATGCGGGCAAGCGCCGTGCGCGCGCCGAAGCCGCCGCGCGCACTGCCGCGGAATAATGGAGAAAGCCATGACCGAAAAGAACTGGCCGCTCTGGGAAGTCTTCATCCGCAGCCGCACGGGACTTGCGCATCGTCATGTCGGTTCTGTGCACGCGGTCGATGCCGAAATGGCGCTGCAGAGTGCGCGCGACGTCTATACGCGGCGTGGGGAAGGGCTGTCGCTGTGGGTGGTGCCGTCGTCGGCGATCGTGGCGTCGGACCCGGCGGACAAAGACGTGATGTTCGAGCCGACCGCCTCGAAAATCTACCGCCATCCGACCTTCTACGACGTGCCTGACGAAGTCGGGCACATGTAACGTGTCATGACCGAGACTCCGCTCTTCCGCTCCACGTTGCGCCTCGCCGACAACGCGCTGGTCCTTGGCCAGCGCCTGTCGGAATGGGTGGGGTATGCGCCGGTGCTGGAGGAAGATCTCGCGCTCGGCAATCTCGGACTCGATCTGATCGGGCAGGCACGCGCCTTCTATGCCTATGCCGGCGAGATCGAAGGCCGCGGCCGCGGCGAGGATGCGCTCGCCTATCTGCGCGACGCGGGCGAATACCGCAACGTGCTCCTGGTCGAGCAGCCGAACGGCGATTTCGCCGCGACCATGATGCGGCAATTGTTCTATTCGGCTTTCGCGCATCCGTTCTTCGAAGCGTTGCAGAAATCGCGCGATGCCACGCTTGCCGCGATCGCGGCCAAGGCCGTGAAGGAAATGGCCTATCACGTGCGCCACAGCGCCGAATGGCTCATCCGTCTCGGCGACGGCACGGATGAAAGCCATCGCCGCGCGCAAGTTGCGGCCGATGACTTGTGGACCTATACCGGCGAATTGTTCGAAATCGATGCGGTCGAGCGGGCCTTGATCGAGGCCGGGATCGCGCCGGATACCGCGACATTGCGGGCGCCATTCGACAAGACCATCGATGAGGTGTTCACGGAAGCGACGTTGCAGCGCCCTGGCGCCGGTTTCATGCAGAGTGGCGGCCGTGACGGGCGGCATTCCGAGCATCTCGGCTTCATTCTCGCCGAACTGCAGTTCCTGCAGCGCGCCTATCCGGGGGCCAAATGGTGATCGCCATGCCCGCGACCGACCTTGCAAAAAACGGCGATACCGCCGCGTTGCAGGCGCGCGCCTGGGACGTGGCGGCGGCGGTGGTCGACCCGGAAATTCCGGTGCTGTCGATTGCCGATCTCGGCGTGCTGCGGGACGTGCGTATTGTCGGCGGCACGATCGAGGTCGACATCACGCCGACTTATTCCGGCTGTCCGGCGATGAACCTGATCGCGCTCAATGTCGAGATGGCGCTGATCCATGCCGGCTTTCCCCTGCCGCGGATCAAGACCGTGCTGTCGCCGGCCTGGACCACGGACTGGATGACGGAGCAGGGCAAGAAGACGCTCGCGGCCTATGGCATCGCGCCGCCGGAAGGCAAGGCGTCACGTCGGGCCCTCTTCGGCGAAGAGCACGTGACCTGCCCGCGCTGCGGCTCACGCGATACCCAGCGCATTTCCGAATTCGGCTCGACCGCCTGCAAGGCGCTATGGCGTTGCAAGACCTGCGCCGAGCCGTTCGACTATTTCAAATGCATCTGACGCCGCCATGACCATCGAATTCCATCGCCTGACGATATCCGACATTCGGCGCGAAACGCCTGACGCTGTCTCGATCGCATTCGCAGTGCCGTCGGATTTGCACGACGCTTATCGCTTCCAGCCGGGTCAGCATCTGACCTTGCGCACCGATCGTAATGGTGAGGACATTCGCCGGTCCTACTCGATCTGCACCGGCCTCGATGACGGCGAATTGCGGGTCGCGATCAAGAAGGTCGAAGGCGGCGCCTTCTCCACGCTCTGCAACGAGTTGTTCAAGCCGGGCGACGAGATCGACGTGATGACGCCGCAGGGACGCTTCGGCCTCGTGCCGGATCCGGCGAAGGCGCGCAATTATCTTGCGATCGTTGCCGGCTCCGGAATCACGCCGGTTCTGTCGCTCCTGCGCTCGATCCTCGCGCGCGAGCCGAAAAGTCGTTTCGCGCTGATCTACGGCAACCGCTCGACCCCGGACATCATCTTCAAGGAAGCGCTGGAAGACCTGAAGGATCGCTTCGTCGATCGCTTTATGGTGCATCATGTGCTGTCGCGCGAGCAGCAGGATTTCGCTTTGTTCAATGGCCGCATCGACGGCGAAAAGATCGGAACGCTGCTGAAATCCTTCGCCGCGCCCGCGGACATCGACCATGCCTTCCTGTGCGGGCCCGGTGGCTTGATCGAGGAGGGCAAGCGCGCGCTGCGGGGTCTCGGCGTTTCGACCGAGCGCATCCACGCCGAATATTTCTCGACCGACGGCCTGCCGGTAACACCGCGGCCCGCGTCCGCCAAGCAAACGGACGATCAGCCGGCAATCGCCATCGCGCATGTGACCTTCGATGGTTCTGCGTATGATCTGCCGATCCGTCAGGGCGAGACCATCATCGACGCCGGTCTGCGCGCCGGCCTCGAACTGCCATTCTCCTGCCGTGGCGGAATGTGCTGCACCTGTCGCGCGAAGCTTGTGTCCGGCGAAGTGCGGATGGATACGAATTATTCGCTGGAGCCGTGGGAAATGCAGGCCGGGTTCGTGCTGACCTGCCAGTCGCATCCGCTCACCAAAGAAGTCACGGTCGATTACGACACGGTTTAGGCGGAGCGCTTCTTGAGGTTGCGCGTCTCGCCGAGCGCCTGCGCGCCCTCGATCAGCAGGGTGGTGACCATATCGGCATAATCGTCACGGCTGACCGGACCCTTTTCGCGAAACCACATGTAATGCCAGTTCAGCATGCCGAACAGCGACATCGTCACCGGCTTGAGCAACGCCGGATGGCCGGCGATCGAGGGGATGGCGCCGGCGATCGCGTCGGCGAAAATCGCCACCAATGCACGCTCGAGGGCGATCAACTCCTTCTTGCGGGCCTGCGGCAGTTTTCTGAGCTCATTGATCTGGATCTTGTGCTCGTCGTCGGCGTCGCGATAAGCGTTCAGCACCGCGCCGATCAGCGCGCGTAGACGCGCGCGGGACGCGAGCTTTCCATCGACCACGCGCACGGCATCCATCAAATCCTGCAGATGCGCGTGCAGGATGTCGAAGAGCAGGCTCTCCTTGCCGACGTAATAATGATAGAGCAGCGCCTTCGACACGCCGGTCGCGGAGGCGACTTCCGCCATCGAGGTGCGGTCATAGCCGTTCTGGGCGAACAGCTTGGCGGAGCGGCGCAGAATCTCGCGTCGCTTGCTGTCATGGTTCGCTGATTTCGGGCGGGCCATCGCTTTACGCTTTCGGCCGCTTGTCGACAATGCGGCGCGCCTTGCCGGCCGAGCGCTCGACCGCGCCCGGGTCGCCGACCACGACCTGCGCGCCGATGCCGATGATGTTGCGGATATGCGCGGCGAGCGCCGCGCCCTCGCTCTCGCGTGCCTTGCTGTCGGTGCAATCCGGTCGCGCCTCGACCAGAAGCCGCATCACGTCGAGCCGCTCTTCGCGCAGAAGCTCGATCTGATAATGCGGCGAGAGCCGCTCGCAGCGCATCAGCAATTCCTCGATCTGGGTCGGGAACACGTTGACGCCGCGCACGATCATCATGTCGTCGGAGCGGCCGGTGACTTTCTCCATGCGGCGATGGCTGCGCGCCGTGCCGGGGAGGAGCCGCGTCAAATCACGCGTGCGATAGCGGATGACGGGCATCGCCTCCTTCGAGAGCGAGGTGAAGACAAGCTCACCGCGCTCGCCATCGGGTAGCACCTTTCCTGTCTCCGGATCGATCACCTCCGGATAGAAATGATCTTCCCAGATATGCAGCCCGTCTTTGGTCTCGACGCATTCATTGGCGACGCCCGGACCCATGACTTCCGACAATCCGTAGATATCGACCGCATCGATCCCGAACGACTCTTCGATCTCCGCGCGCATGGAATTGGTCCAGGGTTCGGCGCCGAAAATCCCGATTTCAAGCGACGACTCGCGCGGATCGAGACCCTTGGCGCGGAATTCATCCAGGATCGCGAGCATGTAGGACGGCGTCACCATGATGATTTCGGGCTTGAAATCCGTGATCAGCTGCACCTGCCGCTCGGTCATCCCGCCGGAGACCGGGATCACCGTGCAGCCGAGCGCCTCGGCGCCGTAATGCGCGCCGAGCCCGCCGGTGAAGAGGCCGTAGCCGTAGGACACGTGCACCTTCATGCCGGGACGTCCGCCGGAGGCGCGGATCGAGCGCGCCATCAGGCCCGACCAGGTGTCGATGTCTTTTCTGGTGTAGCCGACGACGGTCGGCTTGCCGGTCGTGCCGGAAGAGGCGTGGATGCGCGCGATCCTGTCCTGCGGCACGGCGAACATCCCGAACGGATAATTGTCGCGAAGATCCGCCTTCGTCGTGAACGGGAATTTGGCGAGATCCTCGATCCGCTTGAAATCGGACGGCGCGACGCCGGCGGCATCGAACTTCTTTTTATACGCCGGCACATTGTCATAGACGTGCTGCAGCGACCATTTCAGCCGCTGCGTCTGCAGCGCCGCGATCTCGTCGCGCGAGGCCGTTTCGATCGGCTCAAGTCCATAGGGTTTGTAGTTGCGATCGACCATGTTCGTCTCAAACCTTGGCAGCCGCAGCTTTCGTGCCGGCCAAAATCTCGCCCTCGATGGTGCGGGAATGGCCGCGGAATTCGGCGATCACATTTCCCTCTTCGCGCGTGATCGTGATGTCGTAGATACCGGAGCGGCCGCTGCGCTGGCGCTCGACGGCGCGGGCCACGAGTTTGTCGCCGAGTTGTGCCGAGGCGAGAAACGTCACCGCGCAATGCTGCGCGACCGTGCGCTGGTTGTAGGTGTTGCAGGCGAAGGCAAAGGCGGAATCGGCAAGCGTGAAAATGTATCCGCCGTGGCAGACGCTGTGGCCGTTCACCATGCGGTCGGTGACCGTCATGGTGATGACGGCCTGGCCCGGCGCGACCGAAATCAGTTTCATGCCGAGCGACCGCGTCGCGGCATCATCCTTCCACATGGCGTCGGCGCAGGCGCGGGCGAGGGTGGCAGCGTCCATGATCAGGACCTTTTCTTGCCCGTGAATTTCGGTGCGCGCTTCTCCATGAAGGCGCGCACGCCTTCGGCATAATCCGGACTGTTGCCGGCGTCGCGCTGCAGGTCGCGCTCAAGATCGAGCTGCGTCGACAGGTCGTTCAGCTCGGATGCATCGAGGGCGCGCTTGATCAGCGAATATCCGTAAGTCGGGCCGGCCGCAAATTGCGTGCAGAGCTTGATCGCTTCGCCCATCAATTCGTTGTCGCCGACCACTTTCCAGATCAAACCCCATTGCTCGGCTTTTTCGGCGGGTAGCGGCTCAGCAAGGAGCGAGAGAGCCCGCGCGCGCGCCTGTCCGACGAGGCGCGGCAAAATCCATGTGCCACCGGAATCCGGCACCAGGCCGATTTTCGCGAAAGCCTGCACGAAGGTCGCCGATTTTCCGGCGAGCACGATGTCGCAGGCGAGCGCGACATTGGCGCCGGCGCCGGCGGCAACGCCGTTGACCGCGGCAACCACCGGGAAGGGCAACGCGCGCAAGCGGCGCACCAGCGGATTGTAGAAATCTTCGAGCGTGCCGCCGAGCATGATCTTTTCGTCGGGCTTGGCGAGGCGGTCGTTGAGATCTTGGCCGGCGCAGAAGCCGCGACCGGCGCCTGTCAGAAGGAGCGCGCGGCAGGCGGAATCGGCCTCGATATCGCCGAGCGCCGCTTTCAGCGCGAGATGCATATCCTCCGTGAACGCGTTGAGCCGCGCCGGACGATTGAGCGTGACAATGCGAAAGCCTCCGCGCTTCTCGACGAGAATTGGGGTCTCGTCCATTTTTCCTCCCGGTCGGCGCTTTAAGCGCTCTTTCATTTGACCGCC
>CAYJNT010000026.1:22259-24562 GCA_964370945.1 uncultured Hyphomicrobiales bacterium
GACCGCCTTGCGACGTCCTTGGGACTTGACTGACCGGCCGGTCGGCTAATTAATAGGGGGCGGGAAAAAGGGTGTCAACGCGCCGCCGGGTCCACCCGGTCACAACAGGCGCGGCGCCGGGAGGAATGACATGACGTTCTTCGAGACGCATCGCGCGCTGCTCGACCAGGCGGTGGGCGCCTGCCGCACGCGCGGCTATTGGAGCGCCTATCCCGAAGTCGCGAGCGGCAAGATCTACGGCGAGACCGCGAAGGCCGATGGCGAAGGCGCCTTCAAGGCCTTGCTCGGAAAGCCGTTCGATCTCGGCCAGCCGGGCGGCAAGACGGTCGGCCAGGAAGTCTCGCCCTATGGCATGCCGCTCGGTGTGACGTATGCGGCGGCGGATGTTGTGACGCTGATCAAGGCCTCGAGCGCCGCCGGCGAGACATGGGGCGCGGCCTCGATCGAGGATCGCGTCGGCGCCTGTCTTGAGATCGTTTCACGCATCAACAAGCAAAGTTTCCTGCTTGCCAATGCCGTGATGCACACCACGGGGCAGGGCTTCATGATGGCGTTCCAGGCCGGCGGCCCGCATGCGCAGGACCGTGCGCTGGAGGCGATCGCCTACGCCTATGACGAGATGAAGCGCGTGCCGCAGGCGGCAAATTGGTCGAAGCCGCAGGGCAAGGCCGATCCGCTGGTGCTCGACAAGAACTGGCGCATCGTGCCGCGCGGCATTTCGCTCGTGATCGGCTGCGCGACGTTCCCGACCTGGAACGGGTATCCGGCGATTTTCGCAAGCCTTGCCACCGGCAATAGCGTGATCGTGAAGCCACATCCCGGTGCGATCCTGCCGCTCGCGATCACGGTGAAGATCGTGCGCGAGGTGCTCAAGGAAGCGGGCTTCGATCCGAATGTGATCATGCTTGCGCCCGACAATGCCGATGCGCCGGTCACCAAGGATCTGGTCACGCATCCCGATATCGCGATCGTGGATTTCACCGGGTCGAATGCGTTCGGGCGCTGGGTGCGCGAGAATGCCGCGACCGACGTGGTGTTCACCGAAGAAGCCGGCATCAATTCGATTGTGATCGATTCGACGTCGGATTTCCGAGGGCTGTGCAACAATATCGCGTTCTCGCTGTCGCTTTATTCCGGCCAGATGTGCACCGCGCCGCAGAACATTTTCGTTCCGGCATCGGGCATTGAGACTAATGACGGCAAAAAGAGCTTCGATGAGGTCGCGTCGGGGATTGCGACCGCGATCGACAAATTGCTCGGTGAGCCGGAGCGCGCCGCCACCATCCTCGGCGCCGTGCAGAACGAAGCGACCATCAAGCGCGTGAATGACGCGCGGGCGCTGGGCCAGGTCGTGCGCGATTCATCGGCCGTTCCGGTCGCGGGGTTTGAAAAGGCCCGCACGGCGTCGCCGCTTGTCCTCGCCATCGACGCCAGGAACGACACCGCGTGGGGCGAGGAGCGCTTCGGCCCGATCGCTTTTCTGATCAAGACCGGATCGACGCCCGAGAGCATTGCGCTGGCATCAGGCTCGGCACGGAAGAAAGGCGCGATCACCGCGTCGGTCTATTCCACCAATGAACCGGTGATCGACGAGGCGTCAAAGGCCTTCGCGCGCGCCGGCGTCGCGCTGTCGGTCAATCTCACCGGCGGCGTCTACGTCAACCAGTCGGCGGCTTTCTCGGATTATCACGTCACCGGCGCCAATCCGGCCGGCAATGCCTGCCTGACGGATTCCGCCTTCGTCGCCAATCGTTTCCGCGTTGCTACGGTCAGGCGTCAAAAAGCCGCCTGATCTCTTTAAAAAATATTCAACGGGAGGACTGCAATGAGACTTCCACTGAAAATGATGACGGCTGCGGCCGCAATTCTGCTGACCTCGGTCGCGGCGCAAGCCCAGATCAAGATCGGCGCGGTGCTGTCGGTCACCGGCGGCGCCTCGTTCCTCGGCGACCCCGAGAAGAAGACGCTCGAAATGTATGTCGCCGACATCAACGCCAAAGGAGGCATTGCCGGCAAGAAGATCGAGCTCGTGATCTACGACGACGCGAGCGATCCCAACCAGGCGCGCACCTTCGCCACCCGGCTGATCGAGCAGGACAAGGTCGATGCGCTCTTGGCGGACTCGACCACGGCCAGCACGATGGCGATCATTCCGCTCGCGGAAGAGGCGCAGACCCCGCTGATCAATTTTGCCGGCGCCGTGCAGGCAGTCTCGCCGGTGAAGAAATGGAATTTCAAGACGCCGCACACCGATCTCATGGCCTGCGAGAAGATTTTCGAGGACATGAAGAAGCGCGGCACCA